>JAFYHI010000065.1 GCA_017539215.1 Clostridia bacterium
GTCGGACACGTTGCAGGGCTTAGAGAGGAACATGGAGCTCTGGTCGGAAACCAGAATCTTGCCCTTGGTGTTCGGCAGCTTCTGGAAGGTGGTGCCGTGGATGGTCTCGTTTTCGCAGATGTAAACGTAGTCCGCATCCTCGCTGATGGGCAGGTCGGAGCAATCGGGGATATAGCTGTAGTTGCGATCCTCGCTCGTGGCGACAAGGTTGATCTTGCCGTACTTCTTGGCCTCGTTATAGGCCTTCTTGGACCAGTTGCCGGTAACGATGTAGTCGGCAACGCCGTTCTTCATAAGGTTCATGGGGAGCATGGCGAACTGGAGGGTCGCGCCGCCCTGGATGAACATTACCTTGTAGTTGTCGGGAATGTTCATAAGATCCCTGAGGTCCTGCTCGGCCTCATCGATGATCTTCTGGAAGACCTTGGAGCGGTGGCTCATCTCCATAACGCACATACCGGAACCCTCATAGTTCATGAGGTTGTCGCGGATGCCCTCAAGCACCTTTTCGGGGAGGACGGAGGGACCGGCAGAGAAGTTGTAAATACGATCGTAAGCCATATTGAGTACTCCTTCAATTAATTATTTAGCCCGATATCGGGCTTTATTTTGCTAAATTCGATTATACCACAACGGCCGATTCATTCAAGCATTTTTCGAAAAAATCAATGATATATTTATTTTATTAGAAAAAACAAGGCGCCTCCGATTCACATCGGAAAGCGCCGCAAACAGCATTGAGATAAGCCCGGTCAGCCGACCATAACGTCCTCTTTGTCGTGCGAACGGTCGCGCCGCCGTTTCTTTTTGACGGGGTGACGCATATACACGTTCAAAACAAGGCCGACGCCTATCATATTTGTCAGCATATTCGATCCTCCGTACGAGATGAACGGAAGCGGTATACCGGTCATCGGCATAAGGCCGATGGTCATGTCGATGTTCTCGAAAACGTGGGCGATAAGCATTCCCGTTACGCCAACGGCAAGCAGCATGCCGAAATTGTCCCTCGCCTTGCCCGCTATCCACAGCCAGCGGAACGCAAGTATGAAGAACAGGGCAATGAGTATGGCTCCGCCTACAAAGCCCACCCCCTCGACAATGCCGCTGTAAATAAAGTCGGTATGCCGCTCGGGAACGTATTTAAGCTGAGCCAGCGTCGCCTCGTTGAAAAAGCCCTTGCCGAGCAGCCGCCCGGAGCCGATCACGACCTTTGACTTGGACACCTGATAGCCTGCTCCCAACGGGTCATACTCTGGATTGAGGAAGGAGATTATCCTCTCCTGCTGCTTGTCCGTAAACACGAAGTAGTATGCAAGCGGCAGCGCGGTGCCCGCGAGCAGCAGCGCGCCGAATATGTAAGACCATTTGATCCTTGCGGCAAATACGATAAACGCCATGATGACGAGCAGTACGAACGCCGTGCCGTAGTCGGGCTGAAGCACTATCAGCATGAACGGAACGAGAGTGTAAACGCCCACCTTGAGCACGTCCTTAAAACGCAGAAGACGCCCGTCGGTATCCATGGCCTTTGCGGCAGACTTTGCCGTAATCATAATTACGGCGATCTTGGCAAGCTCACCAGGCTGGATGTTCCTTTCTATGCTCTCAAACACAAACCAGCCCTGAGAGCCGCCCCTGACCTTGCCGAACAGAAACAGCATTGCAAGCAGCCCTACTATGCCTATATAGGCGACTATGGACAGCGGTTTGAAGATATTGTAGTCAAAGAGCATCACGACTATCATGGCGGCAAGGCCTATCAAAAAGTTTATGGCCTGCCGCTGAACGTAATCGAGATTGAGTTTTGCCAGAATATCGGAAAGATCCTGTTCTGAGCCGTCAAACGGGGTAGCAAGCACCGAACAGAGCGCAACAATACCGAAGCCCACGAGCGCAAGCACAAGCAGTATCGTGAACCAGTCTATGCTCTTGAAATCTTTTTTGTCGTAAAGGCTCAAACGGTTTTCCTTTCAAGACTGCCCGACATTTCGGCAAGCTTTGCCTCGTACCCTTTTTTGCCGAGGAGCGCATAGGTCATGTTCTTGCCCTCCTCAACGCCGGGCTGATCGTACGCGTTGATACCGATAAGCTCCCCCGCATAGGCGGTGGCAAGCTCAAAGAGCATTATGAGCTGACCCACCGTATTGGCGTTGACGCGCGGCAGCAGCACGGTTTTGTTCATATGACCGCTTGCCGTGACGGCGTGCTCGGTCGCGCGGCGCTCAGCCGAGATAAGCTCATTGAAAGTATGGCCCGAGAGGAACGCAACGTTCGGGTTTTCGTCGACCGCGTGCGGTATTGTAAACTCGGTGCGGTATTCCTCAACGCCGAGGACCGTGACCGTCTTGTCAAACGGGCCGTCGGTATATAGCTGCACCTGCGAGTGCTGATCGGTAACGCCCAAAGCTTTGACAGGGGTTTGACCGAAGCGGTTCTCCCCCGCCTTTTTGCCGAGGGATTCGGCCCAAAGCTGAGCGTACCAGTCCGCAAAATACTTGAGGCTGTCGGCATAGGGCATGAGTACCCCGACGTTGGCGCCGCGGCGCATCGCCTCCACCTCAAGCAGGGCGTACATGAGGGCGGGGTTCTCTTTCGGATCCTCGCCGTCGCAGAGCGAATCCATATAGGCCGCGCCGTTCAGCATTTCGTCAATATCTATACCGCAAACCGCCGCGGGGAGCAGACCGACCGGACAAAGCTCCGAGAACCTGCCGCCGACTCCCTCGGGAACGTAAAACGTGGTAAGACCGTATTTTTTCGCAATGCCGATGAGATTGCCTTTTTCGCTGTCAGTTGTTGCGATAAGTCGTTCGTGAAGCCTGTCCTCACCGTAAAGGTCGATCAGCATGCGCATGACGGTCAAAAGCTGCGCCATGGTTTCCGACGTGGAGCCGGACTTGGTGATGACGTTGAACACGGTGGTTTCGGGGTCTATCACGTCAAACAGCGCCGCCATACGCTCGGGATCGACGTTGTCCTCTACATAAAGCTTGGGGCCGCCGCGTTTTTCACGCGGCAGCTCGTTCCAGCGGGGATGGTTCAGTGCCTGCTGTACGGCTATGGGACCGAGCGCGCTGCCGCCGATACCCAGTACGACGAAGCTTTCGGCCATGCCGCGAACGTACTCCGCCGCGGCCTTGATGCGGGGCAGCTCCGCGCGCATATCGCGCGGCAGGTCGCGCCAGCGTGTCACAGGGTGCTTTTTGCGAAGGCTCAGGACGGCCTCACGCGCAGGGGCGGCGAAAGAGGCGAGCGCCTCGTCGGGTATGCCGTGGACACCCACGGCGGATGAAAGCATATTCGTATAATCAATGCGTACGCGCATATAGACCTCCGGTTTGGTATTTATATTCATTATAACACAGCTTTACCGGTTTTTACAGGGGAAAAATGCGCATATCATGAAATATGCTGATAAAAAAAGCCTTATTTGTCTGTGTCCTGCTATTTGCGGCGCTTGCGGTATCGGGCTGTGCAGGAAAGCCTCCGGGCGCACAGAACGCAAACATGATCGTCTGCGTGCGAGACGGCTTTACAGACGAGCCGATCACGGGGGCGCGCGTTGTAATACCGGAGGCGGGCATTGAAGCGTTGACAGGTCCGGACGGCAAAACCGAGGTTTTGCGCCTTCCGGTCATACGGGACGCCGAATACGAAAAGCTCCTGCCCTCGAATGAGGGGCGCGTCACGGTATTGGTATATGCCGAGGGGATGACGCCCTACCTGCTGCTGTACGCAAGGGTCCGCGAAAACGAACTGAGGCAGCCCGAAGTGCTGATGTTTCCCGCCGACGGAAGCATGGAAGTCTTCCCCGTATGCGAAGCGCCTGATATGAGCTGGTGCGAGGGGCTTGCAAAGATGTTCTCATGCCCCGGGGGATCATAAGCGGGAGTTTTATGTGACGTCGGGGCGCGATAGAGATCGTCCCGCAAGGCAGGAGATAATCAGCGCCGCCGCGGCGCCCGCGGTATAGGCGGCCAGATCGCTCCATAAGAAGCCCTGCCCAAGAAGCATGTGTCCGATAAATGTCGACCTTAATCCGTCGAGCCACTCCGATTTTATGAGCTGAGAAAACTCGACGGCATACGATACGGCGACAGCAGACCCCGCTGACAGCAGCCGGCTCTTCAGCGGAAGCAAAAACCTGAAACCGCAGTAAACGACGGCGGCCCAAAGCGCGTCGCCGATGCAGTTGGGTATGAAACCGACCCTGCGCGAAAGCAGCCCCGCCGCGATAAGAACCGCGGCGGCACATGCGTATGAAATACGGATCAAGGCGGACTGTTTCATTCTATGACCATAGACTGAAATGCAGGGCCGGTCAAGGCCCTGCAAATCTCACCGTGCGTTCTTTTTGTCGGCACGCCGTATTCGAGCGGCGCGGCGTCTGAGCGCCCTGCGTTCGCGGCTGACGCTCATATCGCGGTCTATCTCGCCCGCAGCGGAGAGCGCGGCCTTGGTGATGATGGGACCGGTCAGCTCATAAACGAGGGTCGCAAACAAAACGACCGTGACGACCTGGTCAGCAACTACTGAAAGCTCGCTCGAAGCGGCAACCATCTGCGCCATGCCTATTGCCACGCCGGCCTGCGGCAGCAGCGTAAGACCGAGGTAATCGCGAACGGTCCGTTCGGACTTGACCATTGCCGCGCCGGAGAACGCGCCGAGGTATTTGCCCGCTGCACGGGCGACAACATATATTATGCCCGCAAGGCCGACCTTGGGAAGTATCGAAAGCTTGAGATCCGCGCCGGAGATAACAAAAAACAGCATGAAGAGCGGCGGCGTCCACTTCTCGCAATGGGAGAGTATGTGTATGGAATCCGCGCGCATATTGGCAAACACAGCGCCGATCATCATGCATACAAGCAGACTTGACAGGTCGAGTATCTGGGAAAGACCGGCGCCCAGTATAACGGCGCAGACCATGAGCATAAGCCTGCTGTCACGGCTTTTGAAGAACCGGCACATGAACCCCAGAAGCGCACCGAGGGCGGAGCCGACGACAAGCGAAAGGCCTATCTCGCGGAGCGGCTCGAGAAGCACCTTCTGCACGGTGAGGCCGGCGCCTGCGGCGAACACCTCCGCAAGCGAAAAGCACACCGAGAAGATTATGAGGCCGACGGCGTCGTCGAACGCGACGACGGGAAGCAGGGTCTCGGTAACGGGACCCTTTGCCTTGAACTGGCGTACGACCATGAGCGTAGCTGCGGGAGCGGTTGCCGCGGCGATAGCCCCCAGAAGCAGCGCGCGGGAAACGTAGTATTCGCAGTCGTTCCTGACGAACATCATGACCGCCATGACGAGCACGACGGTGGTGAGCGCCTGAACGAGTGTTATGACGATTATCTTGCCGCCGAGCTTTTTAATGGTGGCAAGCTTGAATTCGCCGCCGATGGAAAATGCGATAAAGCCGAGCGCAACGGTGGTGATTATGTTGAGCTCCCCCAGCCCCTCTTCGGTTATGAGTCCGCCGAAAGTGCCGGGAGTTAAAAGCCCCCAGAGGTTCGGGCCGATGAGCAGGCCCGCAATAAGATAACCCGTGACGTTGGGAAGGTTGAAAAGCTTCATCACACGGGTAAGGGCAAGCCCTGCTGCCATGGCGCACCCGATCATTATAAGGTTTGTCAACATCAGCGGACCTCTTCTATACCCTCAAAGCTCGATATGGGAACAGTAAACATAACTCCCTTTTTGCCGAGGCCCTTCGTATTGCGCCTTACTACGCGCTTGGCGTGCTCTATCTGGTCCTCGTTCAAAAGCAGGAAAGCCGTGTGGCTCATCTCAAAATCGTTTGAAACGACCTTTGAAAGCGAGCCGAATATGGGCGCGGCGTCAACGGTGCTGTTCAAAAGCGCGTGTTTCAGGCTGGTGGACTGTATGACGACGCCGTTCATTCCGTGGGCCTTAAGGCCGGCGAGCGTTTCAAGAAACTCATCGGTTTCATCGATTGTAATGACCAAAAGCTGCAGCATGGTGATCTGCTCCTTTCGTTTTTTGCTCGACTTAATGATAGTCCGTTTTCTTTTTTTGTCAAGGGGAGCCGGTTTTTATATTCTTTCCGGTTTCGCCGTAAGCTCGTTCTTGCAAACGCTTCGGCTTGGCTGTATAATATCCAAAGGGAACCGCATTGAGAAAGGAAACGGATATGGATAACAATATAAAGGGCAAAAAGGCCGTGCGCGAGCGCAGGCCGGTAAAGATCTGGAAGGTGTTTCTGGCGCTGATACTTGCCGCCGTGATATGCCTTGCGGGTGCGTTTTTAACGCTTGCCGTGACCGAATACCGCCCGCAGGAAGTAGAGGTGCTGACTCCCTCGAACGGTACGGAAAAGATACAGACCGGCACGGTTTATACCGTGGTCTCGTGCAACACGGGGTATGGCGCTCTTGGCAAGGACGCCGACTTCTTTATGGACGGCGGCAAGACCACAATGCCCGAGTCCTCCGCCGTTGTAGAGGCTTATATGGCCGGTATCGCCGCCGAGCTTGCGCCTCTTAAAGCGGACATCTACATGCTTCAGGAGGTCGATACGGGCTCCAAGCGCTCCTTCGGGACGGATCAGGCCGCCTACTACGAAAAGGAGCTTGGGATGCCCTATGCGTACGCGCTCAATTACAAGGCTGCTTTCGTGCCGTATCCCCTGAATTCGATGATAGGAAAGGTCTCGAGCGGGCTTGCGACCTACACCGGCTTTGAGGTAAGCGGAGCTGAGCGCATACAGCTTCCGATACCGTTCTCGTGGCCCGTGCGCTGCTTCAACCTGAAGCGGTGTCTGCTTGTGGAGAGAATGCCGGTTGAAGGCACGGACGCGGAGCTTGTCGTGATAAACCTGCATCTTGAGGCATACGACAGCGGCGAGGGTAAAATAGCCCAGACAAAGCAGCTTTATAAGCTTCTTGAGGACGAGTACGCCAAGGGCAACTACGTTCTGGCAGGCGGCGACTTCAACCAGACCTTCCCCAGGGTCAGGCTCTTCCCCGCCGTGTTCGAAGGTTGCTGGATGCCCGGCGTGCTTGAGGACGAGCTGCCCCAAGGCTTTGCCTTTGCAAACGGCGGCGACGTGCCGACCTGCAGGCTTTTGGACAGGCCGCTTACAGGCAACGAAAACCCGATGTACTACATAATCGACGGGTTTATCGTATCTGACAACATCAGCGTTGATTCCGCCTCCGTTGTGGAGACCGGCTTTGAAAACACCGATCATCAGCCCGTCAGGCTTGAGATCACCCTTAAATAACGAAAGGACGGCATACCATGGCTAAAAACAAGATCGCAACCAATGCTCCGCATATGCTCTGGAAGGACCGCAAGCGCATACTGGGTATGCCGCTCTCGTTCATAAGGTACAGTATGAGCGAAGACAGGCTCTTCTTCGAGACCGGGCTTCTGAACCTGCGCAGCGAGGAGATTCTTTTATACCGCATACGCGACGTCAGCGTGACTATCTCGCTGTGGCAGAGGTTCACGGGCGTTGGCACCGTAACCGTGTCATCCACCGACAAGTCCGTGCCGCTGCTTGCAATGCGCGACATTAAGCACCCCAGGCAGGTCAAGGAGCTGCTTCACACGCAGGTGGAAAAGGCAAAGATCGCTTACCGCGTGCGATACACCGAGATGATGGGCGAAGGTCCCGGCGGCCCCGGCGGCCCCAGCGCACCCGGAGGCTTTGTCGATATGGACGGAGACGGCATCCCCGATATGCTTGAAAACTGATAATTGCCCTTTGCCGCCGCATTTCGCGGCGGTTTTTTTACGGCACTTCGTTTATATCCGCCGGAGGGATCGCCGCCTCAGGCTCAAAGTCGCGCCCGTTCACCTGAAAGCGCAGCTTCGAAAACCGGTTCTGCTGCGAAAGCGTTAGCCACGCTGCTTTATAGCACAGCGAGTAAAGCCCCTCCGTCTGTGCGGTACGGGCAAAGTCCTGTGAAAGATTGAGGGTCAGAACTCCGTTTTCAAGCGTTGCGCCCAAAAGCAGAGTATCATTCGGGAAGCAGCGAAGCATTGCCGCGTCCTTTGGGCCATCGATCAGCGCGGCGGCTACCGAATAGATGTTTGGCTCCGCTCCCAAATATCTTGTCACGGGGACGAAAAGCGCACCGCTGCTGTTTGGATAATACAGCGTTACCGGCGCTGCGCCGGTCGAAGCCGAGAGCTCGTCAATTTCGGGGTTAAGCTCATACTCCGGCTGGCGTACGGGCAGCTCGGTGCCGTTCTCAAGCACGCCTCCGCTGCCTTCGCGGGTGAGCGTGACCGTATTGATCGTAGGAAAGCAGCAAAGTGTATTTACAATGGCTTTTACCATTGCAAGCTCCTCTTCAGGGGTCTGTAGGGCCGGCATCGAGATAAGGTCCACCAGCGCATTTCCGTCGGCTATCGATATATTCATCGAAGTTCCCATGGGTATGACCGTGGAAAGGCCCATCTCCTTTGCCTCTGAAACGTTAACAGGGTCGGATACCATGAGCTTTAGTACCGCCGAAGCTATGCCTTCCTCCCGGGGAATGCGCTTTGTCACGGGCACAAGGAATCCGTCGTCGGACAGATAATACACGCAGGCACGGCAGAATGCCGCCTCTATATCCGGGGTTTCGTCCACGGCGTCAGGTACGGCAGAGGGCTCCGCCGAAGGCGCCGTCTCCTCCGCCCCTTTACGGGTGCAGCCCGCAAAAGCAAGGCACGCGGCAAGCAGTATAATAAGCAGTTTTTTCATAAGCCACCTCCTGATTAAATGAGTATTCCCATGCGCGCAAAAAAATGATTCACAAATCGCTCACTTGGGTGTATAATTAATTATCATTTACAACAGAAAGGTTTTGAAAATGGATAACGGAAACAAGCCGCAGCCGCGTCATTTGGGGCATCGGCAAAGGATCAAAGAACGGTATCTGAAATGGGGCATAACTGATATTGACGACGTCGATCTGCTTGAACTGTTGTTGACATACGCCATTCCAAGGCGTGACGTTTACGAGCTTTCACGCGAACTCCTGCAGACTTTCGGTTCGGTGGAAAACATATTGCAGACGGACGTTCCCGACCTGTGCAATGCGGGTCATTTGACAGAACACGTCGCGCTGCTTTTGAAGCTCGTCGGCGACATTCGATATAACCACACGGCATTCATGCGCTACACGCGCGAACAGCTCTCGTCCGTGATCAAGGCAGCCGAATACTGTCACAAGGCATTGTCAGACCTTAAGGAGGAGTCGGTGCTGGAAGTGTTCCTTGACGAGAAAAGCTACGTTATCGAAACTGCACTGGTGACTCAAAAGAAAACGGATGAGGCGATACTCCCCGTGGACTCCATAATCGCCAACGCGGTAAGATACAGTTCAAAGCATGTTTTGATAGCGCACAACCATCCTTCCGGACACTCCGCCCCATCTTCGGCCGACCTGTTTTCCACCGACACGCTTTCAAAGGCGCTGGCATTTCGCGGTATAAGGCTGATGGAGCACATAGTCGTGGCAGAGAATGAATGCACGGCGCTGCTCCATCATCAGAAAATAGATTTTGTTGACGGCGAACCGTTCGCCCCATGGAAGGACAATCCCTCTGATGAGCGATCATTCGGCGACCATGTACCAGTCCTTGACGTTTGAGAAGATATCGGGCTCTCTTGCAGTCTCCGCTCCGTGGATACGGGCGGAGATTATTATGCTGTTAAGTCTGAAATACAGCGGCATGAACGGCAGAGACGAAACGAATTCGGCCTGCAGATCGTAAGCTGCGGCCCTCAGGTCTTCCTCGGTCGCGGCGTAGGTCATGAGCTGGGCGTATCGCGTAAGCTCCGGCATATTAATGCCGCCGTAATTATTTGCGCCGTCGGGATCCAAATAGCTTGAAAGCTCCGGGCTTCTGCCCATATTGAAGCCGACAAGCGCCATATCCCAATCGCCCTCGGCAAGGGCCTTTATAAACTCGCTTTCGGGGTCGCCCAAGGCATGCGGCTTTGTGATGACGTCTATCTTGAAACCCAGGCGCGAAAGCTGAGATGCTATCATCTGCGCCGCGTCGCTGCGGACGGTATTCTCGGTAGTGGCGCTTGTAAGCAGACGCAAATGCAATGAAGCGCCGGCGCGTGAGTAACGCAGGCCGTCCTCGGTCTCGGAGACAACGGTAAAACCGGCCTGTTCGATAAGCGATGCGGCCGTGTCGGGGTCGTAGTTCAAAACAGCGCAGCGGCTGTCGTAAAGCCACGAGTCGGGCGGGATCGGTACGTCGGACGCGCGCGCCTTATTTGAGTAGACGTTTGTGATGATGCGGCTGCGGTTTATCCCGTGTGCTACTGCAAGACGTATCCCGGGATCCGAAAGCGCCTTATTATTGAAGTTGAACAGCAGGGCCTCCATGCCCTGTGTCATGATATCGTGTACATCGGTAACGCCCGGGTCGAGATATTTGCCGGAGGTCACTATCTCGGTGGGGACCATGTTTAGCTGGCCCGCCTCATACGAAGCAAGCGCGGTGGAATTCGAGTCCCTCTCGTAAAACAC
Source organism: Clostridia bacterium (assembly GCA_017539215.1). GTDB lineage: Bacteria > Bacillota > Clostridia > Christensenellales > CAG-138 > UBA3857. Next base: position 10,503 of record JAFYHI010000065.1, read on the forward strand.
GACGCGGTCGATATACGGACGCCTGTTCCACCAATCCTCGTTTACCACAAGCGATACCGTGGTATCGTCCATACGGTCAAGCTTATATGCTCCCGTGCCGACAAGCACCTTTGAGCGCCGTATCGGAAACGTGAGCGAATAGAGCGCTGCAAGGCCCTTTATGTCGAACTGGACGCTTATGGAAAGCTCGTCCACGGCAAACATATTCGTGATATGCGCAAGACACGGCTTATAATAGCTGTCTTCCATTGCCGCAAGCGCACGGTAGGTGGATACGACATCCTGCGCGGTAAGCGTGCCGGAGCCGTCGTGCCATGTGACCCCGCGGCGCAAGCGAAGCATCCACGTACCGTTGCCGCCCGTCCAGCTCTCGCAAAGGCAGGGCTCTATCTCCCCCGCATTGTTGACCGTCAGAAGGCTGTCGAAAACAAGCGAGAAAAGCGACAGCATCTCCTCGGTGGTTACGGCAAGAGGGTCGTCATACGGAGCGTTGACCGGCATGGCAAGGCGAAGCTCGCCGCCGTTTTCAACCGCGGCCGTCTGAGACGGTCCTGCCGTCTGCAGGCCGGAAGGCTCCGGCCGTACGTTTTCTCCGTGACTGCAGCCAGATGCAAGCGACGCCGCAAGCAGCACGGCTGCGATCAGACATATGTTTCTTTTAACTGCCGTTCGAAAGCTCTTCTTCATAAATATCTCCGTAAACCCTTTGGGCGTTCAGCACTTTTTCAACGTAACTGCGCGTTTCCGAAACGGGAATATCCTTCAGCTCCCCCTTTTCGTCCGCGCCGGTCTCAAGCCACTCGTCAAGACGATTATGCCCGGCATTGTACGCGATAAGAGCATTGCGGACGCTCCCGTTATAGCGTTCAAGCAGATACCCCAAAAGCCAGCAGCCGTAATCGAGATTCGTTTCCGGGTCGAAAAGGCTGTCGGCACGGTACTCCGAGCCCCTGCGCCATGCGATCCATTCGGCGGTTTCGGGCATTACCTGCATAAGCCCCTGCGCCCCCACGCGCGATACTGCGCCTGCGTCAAAATTGCTCTCGGCGTATGTAACCGCGGCGACAAGGGTTGGATCGACGCCATGCCGGGCGGCAGCGTCTTTAAGCATTTGGGTGTATTTGAGCGGATAGAAATACCGCCTGACTCCCTTTTCTATGCGTCCGCCGAACACAGTCAGCAGCACGGCCGTAAGTGCAAACAGCAGCGCCGCGATGATGAGCGCCTTAACGACGCCGCTTCTTTTATCTCTCATAAACTCCCTTTATCTCTTCAAGCTCATAGGCAGGATCCGGAGCGGATACCCGGGACAACGCCTTAAAATATTCATAATCGACCTTATTCATAAGCTCTTCCGGAGATCCGTCGTTGTCTATGACCACGGTCGCATATCGCTCTTTTTCGCGGTCGGGCATCTGCCGCGCTATCCTGAACGCGGCCTCGTCCCGCGTCAGCCCATCCCTTTGCATGATTCGCAGAATGCGTGCGTTTTCGTCCGCGGTTATCAGCCAAACGCCGTCGCAATAATTATGAAAACCGGTTTCGATAAGCAGCGCCGCGTCTGCAAAAACGAGCGGATACCCTTCTGCCTCGGCGTTTTTTGCAGCCTCAAGGAGCCGCTTAAGTATGGCGGGATGCATGGCGGCATTCAGCGCAGCCGTGCCCTGTGCCGTAGAAAACGCCAGCGCCGCAAGCGCCCTGCGGTCAAGCGAGCCGTCGGCGCGAAAAACGCCGCCGCCGAATTCACCGCGTATTCTTTCAAGCACCTCGGGATACTCTATGACCTCGCGCGAAACGATATCCGCGTCCGCAACAAATGCGCCAAGCTCGCGCAGCCTGTTTGCCGCGGTGCTTTTGCCCGATGCTATGCCGCCTGTCAAGCCGATCATGCACACACCTCCCAACTTTATTATAATAACATAATCCGGCGGGAAAATAAAGCAAAAAAAGAACCGCCGCCCGGCACAAAACGCAGAGCGGCGGCAATACGGCATTAAGACTCAGTATTTGAGCGCCTTCCTGATGGCGTTCCTGAAAGGAGGCAGAAGCGCGATAAGGAAGCAGATCGCAATATCCGCAAACATATAGGGAGCGTTGTAAAGGAAGGAAACGACCACGTTGGGCCAGAGCATCTGACCGAAGGAAACGCCTGCAGCGGCGTCCTTGCCGATCATAACGTATTCGCCGAAGAACACAACGCCCGCGACGAAATGCGCGAAGAACCTTGCGATACCGCCGATAAGCACGGAGAAGGGCAGATTGCGAACGCCCCTGGTAAGGCCGCCGAGCCCGATGAGCGAGAATGCGACGGGGTACTCAAGGATAACGTCGACCCAATGATAGATCTCGGGCTTCTGTATGAACTGCAGGAGGCCGTAAACGAGGCCGGCAAAGAGACCCCATTTTACCCCGTGACGGTTGGCGAAAACCATGAGCGGGAGCATACTTGCAAGCGTGACGGAACCGCCCGCCGGCATGGAGAAGAGCTTTATATAGCTTAAAACAAAGCTCATCGCAACGCAGAGCGCACCCTGACAGAGTATGAGCGTAGTGCTGATCTTGGCGGTGCCGTTATAAAGACCGTCGTCCTTTTTGCGGGTCGCAAGGAACACAATGAGCGACACGGTCAGAACAAGCGCTGCGGCGAACATTATCCAGCCCTTTGTGTCGACCTTCTTGAGCTTTTCAAAAAGGACGAATTCGATATGGGGCTCCTCCTCCGCCTCATCCGAGGAATCCTCTGCCTGCGCGGGCTCGTCTACAGCGCCGACGGTCGTGGTGTCGTTGGGGTCGGCGGCGTCGGGCGCGGCGTCCTCGGCAAGTACCAGAGCGGCTGTGCCGAGCACTGCGCACGCAAGCAGCACGACCATCAGAAGAGAGACCAGTTTTTTGACCATAAATCCTCCCAAAACAAAACACCGCCGCATAACGGTGCGGAGGCATAGTGCTGTTATTTCCGTACCGCTTCCCTACGCAGGTATTACCCTAACAGGTTCAAAGGCTCACTCTCAGCTTTGGTTCCCCAAAACGCGCCCAGCGGAGCTGTTCTGTTTTTCGGCTATATTATAACACTCAGCTGCGCATATGCAAGGGGTTCGGGCCGATCAGACTAAAATAAAGTTGCGTTTGGCGCGCCGTTATAATATAATATTATCAACAATCTTTCGGAGGAACGTATGAAGATCAATTTGGACGGACGGGAGACGGATTTTGCTCCCGGGACCCCGATACTTGAAATGATAGAGCGCGAAGGGCTGTTTGGACGCGACTTAACAAACAGACCCATTGCCGCAAGGATCGGCGGCGAGGTATTCAACCTTGCCTATACTCCTATGCACGAGGCCGACATAGACCTGCTGTATTACGCAGAAGAGGAAGGCGTAAAGGTTTACGAGCGGACGCTTCAGTTCGTGCTTATCATGTGCATGAGGAAGCTTTTCCCCGAGGCGCGCGTGTTCGTGCGGTATTCGCTTGGCGAAGGCGTTTATATGACGGTAATCAAGGAACCCGCCTTTTCGGAGGAGGACATGGAGCGGCTCAAAGCCGAGATGCGCAGCGTGATAAACGCCGACTACAAGCTTTTGAGGAAGCGTATGAGCATTGCGGAGGCCGTTGCCGCGTTTGAGCGTGACGGGCAAAGCGACAAGGCGCAGCTATTGAAGTGGCGCAGGTTCAGCTATTTCGACGTTTACCGCTGCCCCGAATACAGCGACTACATTGACTATTACTATGGCGAAACGGCGCCGTCGACGGGGTACGTTTCGCTGTTCGACCTGCATCTTTTGGACGGCGGGCTGGTTATGCTCCGCCCAAGGCGCGAGGCGCCTCTTGAGCCTATCGAGTACGTTCCGAACCCAAAGATGGCCGCCGTGTTCCGCCGCAGCGACGAGTGGGGGCGTATCATGACCTGCTCCACCGCGAACGAGCTTAACACCCGCGTTGAAAACGGCACCGTGCGCGAGCTTATCCGCGTGAACGAGGCCCTGCACGAAAAGATGTTTGCAAAGACCGCCGACGCCATTATAGAGCGCGGCGCTAAGGCTATAATGCTTGCCGGTCCGTCGTCCTCCGGCAAAACGACCTCAGCAAACCGCATAGCCACCCAGCTTCGCGCGGAGGGGCTCGACCCCATTATGATTTCGCTTGACAACTACTACTGCGACCGGAAATACTGTCCTCGGGACGAGAACGGCGAGCTGGACTTTGAACATATCAACGCGCTTGACATAGGGCGTTTCAATCACGATCTGAAACTGCTTATGGCGGGAGAGGAAGTCGAGACCCCCATATTCGACTTTATCGAGCAGCGTCCCAAGGATAAAGGGCTCGTCATAAAAGCGGGTAAGGACCAACCGCTTATAATCGAAGGCATACACGGGCTCAACCCGCAGATGCTCGGCGACGAGATCGACAGGAGCCGCGTTTTCAAGGTGTACGTTTCGGCGCTGACGACCATAAACCTTGACGACCACAACCGCGTTCGCACGACGGATCTGCGCATACTCAGGCGCCTTGTGCGTGATTACGAAACGCGCGGCGCTTCAATGGAGCGCACCCTCTCGATGTGGGCGAGCGTGCGGCGCGGCGAGTCCCGCTGGATATTCCCCTATCAGGAAGAGGCGGATATGATACTCAACACCGTCCTCCACTATGAGCCCGCCATAATGAAGCGGCACGTTTACCCCCTGCTGTTGACCGTGCCGCCCGAGAGCGAGTACTACTGTATGGCGCGTTCGATAGTCAAGTACCTCAACTATTTCCTTGAAGCGAACGTTGAGGACGAGATACCGCCGACCTCAATACTGCGCGAGTTCATAGGCGGAAACACCTTTTATAAATGATCCGGCTGTACACGGAGGAAATGTATGAAACTGATATCATGGAACGTTAACGGTCTTCGTGCCTGCATGGGCAAGGGGTTTGCGGAGTTCTTTGCCGCCGAGGACGCGGATATATTTGCCCTGCAGGAGACGAAGCTTCAGGAGGGGCAAATAGATTTTGCGCCGGAAGGCTATTACGGCTATTGGAATTACGCGGTCAAAAAGGGCTATTCCGGTACTGCGGTGTTCACAAAAAGGGAGCCGCTTTCCGTGGCTTACGGCATGGGCGGTGATGAGGAGTTTGAGACCGAGGGCCGAGTGATAACTCTCGACATGGGCGAATTCTATTTCGTTACGGTCTATACGCCAAACGCGCAGAGGGAGCTGACGCGGCTTGAGTTCAGGTGCAGATGGGAAGATGCGTTTCGCGGGTATCTGATAAAACTCGACGCGGAAAAGCCCGTCATCGTTTGCGGTGATATGAACGTGGCGCACGAGGAGATAGACCTGAAAAACGCCAAATCAAATCGCGGCAACGCCGGCTTTACCGACGAGGAACGGCAGAAGATGACAGAGCTGCTTTCCTCCGGATTTGCCGACTCCTTCCGCGAGGTGTACCCGGACAGAGCAGCATATACCTGGTGGAGCTATATGTTCAAGGCGCGTGAAAAGGACGTGGGCTGGCGCATAGACTACTTCCTTGTAAGCAGACGCCTTATGGAGCGCGTGGACGACGCGCTTATCTATAAAGAGATAACCGGCTCCGACCATTGCCCCGTGGGACTGATGCTGAAATAAGCGAAAACACGATAAACAAAAAAAGAGCATGCAGCGCAACAAAAAAAGCACTTGCGTGCTCTTTTTGTGAATGCAGTTATGGAATTTAGGAGGGTTCCATGAAAGACACTACAACTTTCTGTATATAGGATATCATTTCCGGGAACCACGGTCAATATACACAGACAGCCACTTTATTAACAAACTGTTAATTATTCAAGTGCGGTCAACACGCTCTTCGACAGGCAGGCAAGCCTTTGCTCCGGAACAGCGCCGTTGACGCCGACCATTATAGCCGCTCCGTAAACAAGCGACCGAACGATGAATATGCGCTCCCTCAGCTCCTCATGCGAAAGTTTTGCCTTACGCCCGTATATCACAAAAAGGCGCTTCAGGGGTATGCTGATGGATGCTGCCCTTTGTGTGCCGGGAGTATCGAGCCCTGTCTCCTTGATTATGAGGATGGAACGAAAATGCGGATTTTCGCATAAGAAACGGACGTAACCTGCACAGACCCGGGCAATGCGCTCCTCTACCCTGCCGCCTGCAATCCCATCGGATCTGAGCTGTTCCACCCACTTGGCGTTGACGTAATCGATCATTGCGGAGAACAACTCCTGCTTGTCTGAAAAATGCTTATATGGGGCGGCGCAGGATACGCCGCAGGCAGCGGCAACACGCCGCAGCGAAAAGCCGCCCAGGCCGTAAGTCCGGACCTCATCCATACCGCAGAGAATGAGCTTTTCTTTTGTCGAATTCAAGTTAACTCCTCCCGTCCCCTTGAATCAGGGAATAGTCGCATACATATTTTATCACGTTTGAGCTCAATTGTACATACTCTTTTTTTCATCTGCAAATTATTTACACACGATCCTCGGCACGGCGGTATCCCGTTGAGCTGTCTACAAGGTTCATTATCGGGCCGCCCTCGGCATAGCGCGAAAGATTGCTCGCCGAGATCGACACTATCCTGTCAAGCGTTTGCGGCAGGTGGAAAAAGCCCGATATATGCGGAGTTATGAACACGTTGGGAGTATTCCAAAGCGGATGCTCCCTCGGCAGAGGCTCCGGGTCGGTAACGTCGAGCGCCGCATAGATATGCCCTTCGCCGCATACGCGAACGAGCGCGTCAGTCACAACGGCACTCCCCCGTCCCACGTTTATCAGCACTGCGCCCCGCTTCATAAGGCGCAGGCGGCATTCATCCATCAAATGCCTTGAAGCTTCGGACCCGGGCTGGGACAGCGCGACAACGTCTGCCTTGGGCAGCAGTTCGTCAAGCTCGTCAAGCGTGTGCATCTCGTCCGCGTAATCGGGCTTTTCACGCGGGGTACGGCGGATGCCGACGGTATATGCGCCAAGCGCCTTGCACTTTCTTAAAAAATCACCTCCGATGTCGCCCATGCCGACGGACAGTACGAACGAGCCCTCTATGCCGGTAACGCCGCCCTCGTCATGCCATTCGGAACGTCTTTGATTGTCATAATACAGCCAAAGCTTTTTCTTGATCATGAGAAGCTGTCCGAGCATATGCTCGGATATGGCAAGCCCGTATGCGCCGCTGGAGTTTGCAAGCAGCGCGCCCCGGGGCATTGCCTCGGGATATCCGTCTGCGCCGGCCGAGCCGAGCTGCAGTAATCTAAGCCTTGATGCGTGTTTCAGCAGCGCATGCGGCATGTTGCCGATTATGACCTCTGCGTCGGAGACAGCCTCGGGAGTCAATCCCTCCGGCGCAACAAAGTCGACCTTCGCCCGCTTGCAGGCGGATTCGATCTCGTGCCTGTGCGCATCGGATACGGGGAGCGTCACTATGACTTTTATTATATCTTTTTTCAAGGGGTGTGCCTCCTTGTAATTTTGTGCGTGCGGTTATATAATACAACCGTAACGGAGGTGATTCAAGTGGATTTTTCTCTTGATTCCATAAAAGCTCAGGCTTCTGCCGCAATAAACGAGCTTTTGAACTACGGCGAGGCCGAGCTCAATTACGCCGGCGCGTCCAACCACAATATCTCAAAGCTGAACCCCGGCGACGTCGTGGTGATCGGCTGCTCCACAAGCCGTGTCAGCGGCTATCATATGGGCACGCATTCCACCGAGGATATTGCAAAGGCCATTATGGAGGCCGTGCTGCCCGCTGTGCGCGAACGCGGGCTGTTCCTTGCCTGCCAATGCTGCGAGCATCTTAACCGTGCGCTTGTTGTTGAGCGTGCCTGTGCCGAAAAGTACGGTCTTGAAGAAGTTTGCGTAAAGCCCGCCCTGCACGCCGGAGGCGCATGGAGCGTACGCGCCTGCGAGGTGTTTGACGAGCCCGTCGTGGTAGAGGACATAAAGAGCATTGCCAAGGCCGGCATGGATATTGGCGGTGTTCTTATAGGTATGCATATGAAGCGGGTTGCCGTACCCGTGCACGCCGAAAACGATAAAATAGGCGCGGCAAACGTCGTTATGGCGCGAGTCCGGCCCAAGCTCATAGGCGGCGCAAGAGCGCAGTATTAATTTTTTCGCATTGAAAAACGCCCGCTTTCGGCGGGCGTTTTGTTATGCTCTATCAGTCTTCCTTCCTGCGGGAGGCGACAAAGCCTGCACCTGCAAGGACGGAAACGATACCGAGGACCGCGATGCTCACGGCACCGGTCGCAGGAGGCGCGGGTACGGGAGGCACGTCGGGTTCGGTGGGATCAACGGGAGCAGGCTCGGTGGGGTCAACGGGAGCGGGCTCGGTGGGATCAACGGGAGCGGGCTCGGTGGGATCAACGGGCTCGCCGGAACCGAATACGTAGGTATCCACGCCATACTGCACTGGCTCGCTGCCGTAAAGCAGAACGCCCTCGGTAAGAACGTCGGCAACGCCGTCGTCGGTGAAGCCGAAGAAGCCCATGAAGGTGTTATAGGCAAGCGTAAGAGCGTCGAACTTAACGCCCTCGGTGATCACGACGGAGGGATCCTCGACGGAGGTGAAGGCGCTGCCGTCCTCGCTCCTGACGTAATCATGATCGTTGAGGCAGACGTAGTAGCCGTTGAAAACGCCGTCCTGGGCAAGGAACTTCATGCCGCGGATCTGAACGTTGAAGGTATCCTTCTCATAGATATAATAGCCGCCCTCGCACTCCGCAAGCTTGCCGACGGAGAAGTGAGTGGGAAGCTCATACTGACCGAGGATGAAGCTGTAATCGCACTCGACGGTCTCTGCAGTAGCGGTGCCCTGAACGATCACCATAACGCCATCGCCGCTGTAAATGCTGTCGTAATTTCCGTAAACGACAAGCTCATCTCCCTCGATGGAGGCGTTGCCGTAGCCGGGAAGGGGATAGCAATAGCCCGCGTCGAAATCACACTCATAGTTGGGATCGAGGCCTTCGGCATCCATGATCTCGATATCCTCAAGTCCCTTGAAGGAATACCTGAGCTCTATGGAGGAGAGCGCCTCCATATCAATGCCGTAGGCAGCATAGAAATCCTCCATGTTGGTGGGAGTGGGGATCTCGTAGGCGCACCAGAGGGTGACCTTATCACCCACTGCAATGGGGGTATTATCGGGAATGCCATTCCAGATGTAGTAAGGCTCACCCCAGGGGGTGGTCTCAACTTCGGGCTCGTTATCCACGCGGAAGACTTCACCGTTCATGAGGTTCTCCTCAAGTACGCCGATAGCGGGCATATCGGGCGCGGCGTCAAAGCCGGTGAACGCAAAAGCGGGGACTGCCGCGAGGAGCAGCAGGGCTGCAGTGATCAGTGCAAGAGTCTTTTTCATGGTTTTATCTCCTTAAAATTATTTGTGTTTATGAGTACGGATGGCGTTTCCTTCCACCGTTTTCATCTTGAATCCGGCATGAATTGCCTTTTGCGGGCAGGTGGCGTTGCACGTCCCGCAGCGGATGCATTCCGGGCTGTTCGGGGTCTTGACGGGATCCACGCCCATGGGACAGGCATTCGCGCAGGCATAGCATCCCTTGCAGCGATTGCACTTGCTGTCGTCAATGCCGTACTTGTAAAGCGATACGGGGTTGAACAGCGAGTAGATGGCGCCGAGCGGGCAGATATAGCGGCAGAACGGCCTGTAAAGGAACATGGACAGCACCACGGTAAAGGTCATGATGGAGAGCTTAAGCAGCGTGAGCTGACCTGCCGCGTCGCGCAGGCCCTCGTTGCGGCTCATAAGCGGGATGCCGCCAAGGAGCATGCCCGAGGGGCAGACGTACTTGCAGAACCAGGGGTTTGCCTTGACGACGAGCGGCAGGAATATGACCATTACAACGAGGAATGCATACTTGGCATAGCGCAGGTATTTGTCCACACCGAGGAAGAAACGCACAGTACCCGGATGCTTCATACCGTTGATGCGCTTTTCATCGCGCGGGAGCTTGAGCTTTTTAACGGGGATCTTATAGAGCAGATCCTGTATCCAGCCGAACGGGCAAAGCAGACCGCATATAAGCCTGCCGCAGAGCGCGCCGACTATCATAAGGAAGCCTATCACATAGAAGGCGAACCAGTAAAGCGGCGCCTGAATGTAGGTGCCGGAGGCGGGATCGAACCATGACTTTGAAACGTCGAATTCGTCAAGCACGGCCTGAAGCGCGCCTATGGGACACGCGCCGAACGCGCCGGGGCAGGAATAGCAGTTCATACCCGGCACGCAGACGTACTTGAGGCTGCCCTGGTAAATGGTGCCCTTGACCCAGCCTATCATAAAGCTGTTTGTCAAAAGGAACCAGCCGGTCTGAATGAGCAGCTTTGTGCGCTGCCAAACTTTGTTGCCCCATCTGTGAATCTGAAAGCGCTTTTTGAAGAGCAGCACCAAGAACAGCGCGAGCACCAGCGCCCAGACGGCAAATGTGAGGACTATGCCAACTATATTGGCGGGGTCCTGCAATGAGGCTTCATCCAAGCCGAAGAGGCTTAACAGCAGTTTTTTCATAAGAGAGGCGCCCCCTGCGCCGGGTCGGGTATCAGCCAATGCCGATGCATTCCATGCAGATGGCGACGGCCTTGCGAAGCACTGCGCCCGCCTCGCCGTCGGTCACGCCGTAAACGACGAAGCCGACGCCGACAAGCAGCAGTAAAAGAGGGATGATGTAGCGGGTGAACACGCTTTGTTTTTGCATATCGGCCTCCTTACATTAGAGCATCTTGTCTATTTCTTCACACCACGATTCGAAGTTGTGGCTGCCCTTCAGGACCTTTACGAGCTTACCCTCCTTATTGATAAAGAACGTGGTAGGAAGCGCGGGCGGAGTAAGGTACGGGTTGTCGAACGCCGCCATTACGGAGTTGTTTCGGCGCAGCACGGGAAGCGTAAAGCCCTGCTGCTCGATGATGCCGATGGCCTGCTCTATCGCCCCTGCTGTGCTTGAGTCATAAAGCACGGTGAGTATCTGCATTTTGGAAGCATACTTTGTTGAAAGCTGCTGAAGGAAGGGCAGCTCCACGATGCAGGGACCGCACCACGTCGCCCAGAAGTTTATCATGGTGAGCTTCTTTTTGGCAAAGATGCTCTCATTATACTCCTGAATGGGCTTTGAGATGATGCTGTAAGTCGTGAATACGAAATCCGGCTTCGGGGTACTCGTGTGCTTGGGAGTATTCGTAGGCTTATGCGTATTCGTGGGCTTGGGCGTGCCCGTGGGCTTGGGAGTAGCCGTGGGCTTGGGGGTGTTCGTTGCCTTGGGCGTTGCGGTTGCCTTGGGAGTAGCCGTGGGCTTCTCGGTGGGCGCGGCCGTCGTGCCGGGCTTGGGAGTAGCCGTGGGCTTTGCCGTGGGCGCCGCTGTCGTGCCGGGCTCGGGAGTAGCCGTGGGTTCGGGAGCGGCGGTCGGTTCTTCCGTGGGAGCCTCGCTCGGTGCCTCGGTCTGAATCACCTCGGTCGCTTCAACCGGTTCTGTGATATCCGGCTCGTCCGAAGGCTCTTCGGTATCCACGGGAGGCTCGGATTCATCCGCGGGCTCTCCGGTGTCCGCGGGCTCATCCGAAACGAACGCCTCCTGCGTGGGGACGGGGTTCGGATTCTTGGCAACGCGCAGAGGATAGCTGCACCCGACAAGCGCATACAGCACCGCAAGCGCAAGCGCCAATGCTATCGACCTTTTAAAAACAGTTTTCATATTCCCTCCGTAGGGGTCCTGGGTTAGTGCACTGCAAGCGCAATGCGGAGTATCATAAGGGCGTCTTGGCTGTCAAGCGCGCCGCTTTGATCCATATCGGCATGAAGGACGGCGTCATCGGACGGGACCATAAGCCCCAGCGCCGCCCGCAGGACGAGCAGAGCGTCCGCGGAATTGACCGTGCCGTTCAGGTCTGCGTCGCCGTCGGGCGGGCCGAAGGAAACGCGCATAAGCCGGGCAAGCAGCACTTGTGCAGAGCTGAACGCCGCCTGCCACGCCTCGGCGATCACGCCGCTGCGGTCGATGATGAAAGTCTGAGGTATCACGAACGCGTCCTCTGCGACCGCCTGCCAATCGCCCTCGCATATCATCACGGGGAAGTCGTACCCGCGCTCCGTCATTACGGCAAGCGCCGCCTCGGGCGTGCTTGTGGCGTCCACGCGAAGCAGACCGAACACGCCGTATTCGGGATGAGCGGCCTTAATGGCTGCGAGTATGTCAAGCTGCCGCAGGCAATCCGCGCTCCACGTTGCAAAGTATGTTACGGCGGAGGCTTCATACTCCGTGAAGACCTGCCCGTAAAGCACCGAGCCGTCGATGCACTGAGCGGAAAAGCCGCTGACACATATGCCCGCGGCCCCGCGCGCAGGCACGCCGCCGGCATAAGCCGGCAGGCAGGCTGACGTCAGCAGGAGAGCTATTATGAGTGCAGCGGCTTTCTTCATGGTTATTTTACCTTATGCGAGTTCCTTATAACAAGGAGTATGATCAGGGCGATAATTGCCGCGCCCAGCAGGCTGAGCCCAACTATGAGGCCGGGTTTCAGCGCGGCGGAACGGGTGCCGGGGTTATCTCCCGCCTGCTCGGTCCCGGTCGGAGACTCTGTCACGCCCGCGGGGAGCTCGCCTGTGCCTTCGGGCGCATCCGTAACGCCGTCGGGAAGCTCCGTCGCCTCGGCGGGGTCTGCGGTCAGGCCGGGTTTATCGGTCTCGGCGTTTGGATCAGGAGTGCCGAGGGTGCCGATCTGCCCGGGATCGCCCGTCGTGTCTGCGCCGGAAGGAGCCCTTGTCACCGCAGGGGACACGGAACCGTCTGGCGGAGCAGGGGTATTGTCGGACACCGCGGTGGGCTCGGCCTTCTCATGCGGGTGGAGCGTAGTGCTGACGCCGCTGCCGCCGGAGAGCTTAATGATGCAGTCCTGCGTGGTGTAGGAAACCGGCGTGTCGTTGGTTTCACCGATGGGCATATAGCCGAAGTTCTCAACGTAAACGACGAAGTTCGCCTCCTTGGCGGCGGTGGGCAGCACCTCAAAGCTGAGCTCCACAAGCCTGCCTTCGGCAGACATCGGCGCGGTGAACATCATAAAGCCCACGCTTATCGCGTTGCCGGAAAGGGCGGGCTCTATAAGGCCGAAACCGCCGCCCGATACCGCGGCGTCATAAGCCTCGCCCGTCTTCTTGCTTAAATAGCGGAAAGAGGTGTTGTCGTAAACAACACGGATGTTAAAGGTGTGCGCCTGATACTCGCCGGAGACGTCGAGCGCAACGGTAACGGTGTCGCCCACCTTGGCGGAAGAAGGCCCGGTGAGCGTAAGCTTTGCGGACCCGGGGGCCGCAAAAGCGGGTACTGCCGCCGCGACCAGCAGGAGCACGGCAAGCATTGCAATGAATCTTTTCATATCGCATTCCCTTCAAAGGTAGTTTGGTGCAATTCGATCCCGTATACATTTTAGCACATATCAGATTTGTTTGCAACTTCTGCCGCGCAGAATTCGGGCAATAGCGGTAAAATTTTTTTATGCCGCAAATGGGCCGCAGCGGCTTTTCCGACTTGCCGCATTTAATCGGTTGCAATACCCGCCCGACGGTATTATAATTAAGAAAAAACAGGAGGACTCAAAGTGAGATCCATAATTAAAACCGTTTCGGCGGCCGCCGCCGTTTTGATGCTTGCCGCAAACCTTGCCGCCTGTACCGGCAGCGGGCAGGATTACGCTACTCCGGAGCCTATAGTGACTCCCGCGCCCACCGCAACGAACGATCCGTCCGTTCCGACGAACATACCCGAATGGATGCAGACACCCGACCCTGCGCTTTACACTCCCGATGAGAACGGCTTTTTCGAGGATCAGTATTTCAGCGTTTACTGGCCTTCGTTCCTTAAGTTTATGACCTTCTCCGGGCCGAACTCGGTTAATTACAGGGGCGATCTTGAAAGCGGGAACGCTCTGGTGCTGAACTACACATGGGACGAGGGCGGCTCTTACGAGGACGAGGTCGCCGGATTCGACGCCAAAAGTTACGAAGAGTATATGCAGAAGAATATGAATTCCTACTTTTACGTTGAGGAGTTCGAATACACCAAGGTCGACGGACACGATGCGCTGAGGGTAGGGTTCCGTTACGATCCGCCCGAAACGCCCGACCACCTGACGCATGCGCTGATGTACATTATAAACGTAAACGGGTGGATAGTTTCGATAAATTATACCTCGCTTGACGAGCTGCCCTCCATCTGCGATGAAAGCGTGAATACGATCAAATTCAAGGCGGGGTATTGATATGAAGATACACGGTCTGAACATTACCCGCGAAGCCCGCGATAAGGAATGGGGGTTTACTCAGGCGAGTCTCCCCCGCTATCACAAAGGTGAGAGCGATATAGGCATGCTTATATGCCACGGATTCGGCGGTTCACCCGCAAATATGCGCTGTCTTTACGAAAAGGCCGTGCAGATGGGTTACTGCGTTTCGATGCCGCTTCTGACGGGGCATGCAAAAACATTTGCCGATATGGAAAAGGCAACGTGGCGCGACTGGCGGCGCGACGCGGACAACGCCCTGCAAAGGCTTTACGATTTCGGCTGCAGCAGGATATTCCTGTGCGGGCTCAGCATGGGTGCGCTGCTTATGGCAGACCTTGCGGAGCGTCAGGCGGGGCTTGAATCGGTGGATGCGCTTATGCTCATTTGCCCTCCCGTCAAAATGAAGCGATATCTCATCGTATCCGCGTTCTTTGCTCCGCTTATACCCTATGTGCTTACGGCGGAGGGATTTGACGACGACCCCGATAAAGAGATGTATTACGGCATGGTCAGCAAAAAGCTGAACGATATCAAAAGGCTGTCCGACGCGGTACGCCGCCACGCGGGCGGCATATCCTGCCCCACGCTGCTTGTCGAGGCGGAAAACGACAACCGGGTCGATCCGGATTCGTACAGTATTCTCGGCGCGAGGATACCGCAGGCAAAGCTCATAACCGTGCGCGAGGCGCCCCACGGAATACCGTACAGCCCGAAGGCCGGAGAGCTTCAGAATATCTTCGAAGGCTTCTTCCGGGGAGCCGAAGGGGAGTAAATGCAGACGTAAAAGCTCCGCTGCCTGCGCAGCGGAGCTTTATTTTTAACAGACTATCAGTTCTTCTTGGCGAACCAGCCGTAAACGTTGAGGTCGCCGATGAGGGGGAGCTTAACGGTCTCGCCCTTTGCGGCATGTACGATACCGATGATGGCAAGAACGGTGATGAACACGTTGCAGCCCCACTGCAGGATCGAAAGAATGATGGAGAGCGCAAGCACCTTCTTAAAGATAGCGGAGAGAATGGCGAATACTATCGCAACGATCACGCCGCAGGCAAAGAGGTTAAGGCCCTGCTTCGCATGAAACTGCGCATAGGGGGAATCCTTCTTTGCAAAGAGGGGTATGAATACAAGGGGCCCAAGGTAGGAGAGGACGGAAACACCCTTATTCTCCTGAACGTCGGAGCTGGGCTCAACGACCTGGGCAGCTTCGGGAGCTACGGCCTGACCGCAGTTCGGGCAGAATTTTTCGTCTTCGCCGATCTGGGCACCGCACTTTTTACAGAATGCCATGATGAAATCCTCCAAATCTGTTGTCCTTTTTTAAGGCACTATCATTATATCACGCGCGCGGCTTCATTACAATAAGCCGCGCGCAAAATTCACAAAATTTTTTGCGGAGAAGGTCACATAAGATAGTCACCGTCAAGCTCGGTGCAGAGACCGAACGTAAACCCCTTGGCAACAAGATCGTCCAGCACCTGCGGCAGGAGCTCCACCGACTCGGGCCTTGTATCGTGGATTATGAGTATGAGCGGATCGACGTTCTTATACCATGAATATGTCTCAAGATAGCTGTTCCACAGATACTCCTTGACAGGCAGATGGTCCTTGTTCCCGGCAAGCCACGCGTCGTTCAAAGCGAGGTTCCAGTCAAAGGTATAATAGCCGTGCTCGTTCATGGCGGCAACGTACGCTCCCCTGCCCTTTTTTCCGCCTACCGATGCGTTGTTGCTGCCGCCCGGGAAGCGGTAAACGTATGCGCCCGCGTCGTAACCCACAACGTTTTTCACAGTCTCACGCCAATCGTCTACGTCGCTGACGAACGCCTGGGGGCTCTTATAGATCTTGTTGAAATCGTGCGTTTGAGTATGACAGCCGAGTACATGCCCCTCGTCGAGGATGCGCTTTGCGGTGTCCGGGTTTGCCTTGACCATGCGGCCAACGGTAAAGAACGTTGCCTTCGCGTTATAACGCTTCAGAATATCGAGTACCTCGGGGGTGGCCTTGGTGGGACCGTCATCAAAGGTAAGGTACACCTTGCGGCCCGACTGCGCGGGCTGAACGGCCTCGGTAGGTTCGGCGACAGGCGACTCGGTAGGCTCATCCGTAGGCTCGGCCGTGGGATCCGCCGTGGGCTCTTCGGTAAGCACAGGCGCAGCTTCCGCCGTCGGCGAGGCAGTCGCGGATTCGGTACCGGAAATGTCCACAACCACATCGCCGCCCCTGCTGCAGCCGCAGAGCGAAGCAAGCGCAAAAGCAGCAAGAACAAATGCGATAAGACGTACGGCACGCTTTAAGCCGCCAGACCAATTGAAAAAACTTTTCATACCCATTGAGCGGAGCGGCGCTCCGCGCACCTTTCCCATAGGAGAATCGAAGTCTCCGTAGGTACAATATAATACATATTTTGTCCTGTTTCAACAGCAGGCAACAATATATTTGCTTTTAGTATCTTTTCGAGTTGTCCGCACCGTCGGGTGCTGATGCGGCGCTTTGTTTTGACGCAGGCTTTTTACATAGCTGAGGAGAGGAAAAGTCCGTTATTTCTTTTCAAAGAAGGGGCCCGATGCAGGGTGTACCATGCATCGGGCCGCTGTGCAGATAAGCTTACTCCCGCCTCACGGGCGATATGCCGTTATTTATTGAGTTCGGCTATCCTTGTCTCGAGCTTGGTCATGAGCTCCTTTGCGGCGGAGAGCTTCGCGCGCTCCTCCTCTATCACCTTGGCGGGAGCCTTGGCAATGAAGCCCTGATTGGAAAGCTTGCCTTCGGCACGCTTGATCTCGCCCTCGACCCTTGTGCGTTCCTTGTCAAGACGGGCAAGCTCCTTTTCGACGTCGATGAGCTCGTTGAGCGGAATGAAAGCGTCGCCCACGGCGGACACGACCGAAACGGCATCCGGCGCGATGCCGTCCTTGTTGAGCTTGACCTCGGCCTCGGATGCGCCTGCAAGCTTGTTGAAGTACGGCGCGGCCTCGCGCACGGCGGGGGCGTTCGCCTCGCTCGTCACTATGTACATGTGCGCCCGCTTTGCGGGAGGCACGTTCATCTCCGCACGGACGTTCCTTATGGCGCGGACAAGCTCCATGATGCCGTCCATCGCGGCGGCCTCTTCGGTGAAGTCGCAGCCTTCTATGGGCTTGGGCCAGCTGCTGAGCATGATCGTTTCCTCCGCGCCGGGGAGCCTTGTGTAGATGTCCTCGGTGATGAAGGGCATGAACGGGTGCAACAGCTTCATAGAGTCGGACAGAACGCGCACGAGTATTGCGCGCACGCCGCGCTTTGCGTCCTCGTTCTCGCCGTAAAGGCGGGGCTTTGCCATCTCGATGTACCAGTCGCACAGCTCCGTCCAGATGAAGGAATAGATCTTTTCGACCGCAAGATTGAGGTCGAACGAATCGATATTGGCGGTGACCTCGCGGATAACGGCGTTAAGCCTTGAGAGTATCCACTTGTCTGCAATGTCGAGATTGGCCATATCTATATCGCCGATCTCGCCGTCGCCCAGGTTCATCATAACGAAGCGGGATGCATTATACACCTTATTGCAGAAATTGCGGGCTGCTTCGACCTTTTTGATCTGGAAGCGCATATCGGTGCCGGCAGCCGTGCCCGCGGTAAGCGAGAAGCGGAGCGAATCGGCGCCGTAATCACGGATTATCTCCAGCGGGTCAATGCCGTTGCCCAGGGATTTGGACATCTTGCGTCCAAGCTCGTCGCGCACCATGCCGTGAATGAAAACGTGGTCGAAGGGAACGTCGTCCATAACGTACAGGCCGAACATTATCATCCTTGCGATCCAGAAGAACACCAGGTCGTAACCCGTGGAAAGCGTGGACGTGGGATAATAATACTTGAGCTCGGGCGTCTTGTCGGGCCAGCCCAGCGTGGAGAAGGGCCACATGCCCGAGGAGAACCAGGTATCGAGCACGTCCTGCTCGGGGCGGAGCTTAGCGCCGCACTTGGGGCAGAACTCCACGTTCTCTTCGGAAACGACGGTCTCGCCGCACTCGTCGCAGTACCAGGCGGGTATCCTGTGCCCCCACCAGAGCTGACGGGAGATGCACCAATCCTTTATATTGTACATCCAGTTGAAGTAGGTCTGCGCGTAACGCTCGGGCACGAACTTGACCCTGCCCTCTTCAACGGCCTTAATCGCGGGCTCGGCAAGCGTCTTTATGGACACGAACCACTGCTTGCTGACCATGGGCTCTATCGTGGTATGGCAGCGGTAGCAGGTGCCGACGTTATGGGAATACGGCTCTATCTTGACAAGCGCGCCGGCCTCCTTAAGGTCCTCAACGAACACCTTGCGGCATTCCTTGGTGGTAAGGCCCTCGTACTTGCCGCCAAGCTCGTTTATATGTCCGTCCTCGGTGAACATGCACATGCGGGGAAGACCGCACCTTATGCCGACCTCAAAGTCGTTGGGATCGTGCGAGGGAGTGATCTTGACAGCGCCCGTGCCGAAGTCCATCTCGACGTATTCGTCGGCGACTATCGGTATCTCGCGCCCGACGACGGGTATCACGACCGTTTTGCCCACTATGTCGGCATAACGCTCATCCTTGGGGTTTACGGCTATGCCGGTATCGCCCAGTATGGTCTCGGGCCTTGTAGTGGCAACGGTTATGGAATAGCTCTTATCCGGCGCGTCATAACGGACGTGCCACAGATTGGAGGGCTGCTCCTCGAATTCGACCTCGGCGTTTGAAATGGCCGTCTTGCAGCAGGGGCACCAGTTGACTATGCGGTCGCCCCTGTAAATGAGGCCCTTTTTGTAAAGGTCGACGAACACCTTTGTGACCGCCCTTGAGCAGCCTTCGTCCATGGTAAAGCGTTCCCTGTCCCAGTCGCAGGACGAGCCGAGCTTGCGGAGCTGATTGACGATCCTTCCGCCGTACTCATCTTTCCATGCCCAGGCGCGCTTCATAAAGCCGTCGTAGCCGACGTCCTTCTTGGTAAGGCCCTCTTTTGCCATCTGCTCCACAATTTTGACTTCGGTCGCAATGGAAGCATGGTCGGTGCCGGGGACCCACAAGGTCTCGTACCCGCTCATGCGCTTATAGCGCACGAGGATATCCTGCATGGTCTCGTCAAGGGCATGGCCCATGTGGAGCTGCCCCGTTACGTTAGGCGGGGGGATCACCACGGTATAGGGCTTTTTGTCGGGGTTGGGCGAGGACTTGAAATAGCCCGCTTCCTCCCAATGCCTGTACAGACGGTCCTCCACCGCGGAAGGATCGTAGGTCTTTGGCATTTCCGCCGGGTCGTGTTTGTGCTGTTCACACATTGTTTTGTACCTCCGATGATATAATAAGGCCCTTCCCGCCAAAGGACGAGAAGGGCCGCTCGTGGTACCACCTTTGTTGAACGGGACAAGCCCCGCTCCACTTAAACGCGCTTTATCGGGCGCACCGTCCGCCGCTCCCCGGGCGACCTTCACGGAGCCTTTAGCCGACAGCTTTCACCTGACCTGTCTCTCTTCTGGGCAACGGTTATCCGCTACTCCTCCCGGATCAAAACGAGGGATATATGCTTTTGCAGGGGATATCCGCCCCTGTTCTTATGATTATAAACCGGGAAAAGCGGCGTGTCAAGCCCCAATCACGCTTTTATTCAATAGGGTGTTGGTTTGTCAATGATTGAATTCCAACGCGGCTTTCACGGCGGAAGCAAATTCGGTAATTGCGGGATTGTTATCCGCCGGATTATATGCTAAAATAAAATGATCTTAACCTTATTGGAGGGACTTATGAAGCTAAACTATTGGCGCACGATATGCGTCGGGTTCGCGTTCTTTCTCATCTGCGCGTTCTGGCAGGCGTATGACAACATCATACCCAAAATACTGACCGATAAGTTCGGCATGGCGCAGGGCTGGTCGGGCGTTATTATGGCGCTTGACAACGTACTTGCTCTGTTCATGCTGCCGCTGTTCGGCGCGATATCCGACAGGTGCAGGTCGCGTCACGGCAAGAGGACGCCGTTCATAGTCGTCGGCACGATCGTCGCCGTGATCGCGTTCATCGGCCTCTCGTTCATCGACAACGCTCAGCTCAGCACCCTGCATTCCGCCGCCGATATGACGGACAAGGGCGTTTCCGTAGTCTACGGGAACAGCGAGATAGCCTCCGCCGAGCTCATCACCCACGACGGCGAGAAGTACGTTCTCTCCGAAAAGTACACCGAGGATGAGCTTATCGACGTGCTTCACCGCATAAACGGCGACGACGCCGAGGCCGCCAAGGCCGCGCAGGCCGAGTGGGATACCTATTTCGTACCCGCCCGCCAGGCGTACGCCGCAAAGACCACCGCAAGCCATAAGCTGATACTCATCGCGTTTATGGCGGTGCTGCTCGTAACGCTCGTTGCAATGAGCACGTTCCGCTCCCCCGCCGTCGCGCTGATGCCCGACGTTACGATAAAGCCGTTAAGGTCCAAGGCAAACGCCATTATAAACCTTATGGGGTCGTTCGGCGGAATACTGGTGCTTGTGCTGGGCATGGTGTTCGGCACCGGCAAGGCGGCAAACGCAATGATGAGCTATATCACCTTTTTCTCGGTGATAGCGGGCATCATGATAATAGCTCTGGTGCTGTTCCTGCTGACGGTAAAGGAGCCGAGGTTCGTCAGGGAAATGCACGAAGAATCCAAGCGTTACGGCATTGAGGAAGATGACGGCGAGACCGCCGAGGGCTCGAGGAAGCTTTCACGCGGGGAGCTTACGTCGCTCATACTGATACTCGCCTCCGTCGCGCTGTGGTTCTTCGGCTACAACGCAGTTACGAGCAAGTACTCCGTATATGCCGGCAAGGTGCTGAACCTTGACTACAACATGACGCTTATAATTGCGCAGGCGGCGGCCATCATAAGCTATCTGCCCGTGGGCATCATATCCAGCAAGGTGGGCCGCAAAAAGGCCATACTCGCGGGCGTTATTATGCTGACCGGCGCGTTTACCACAGCGGCCTTCTTAAGGGCCGGCTCCCCCGCCATGCTGATGAACGCCATGTTCGCGCTTGCGGGCATCGGCTGGGCCACCATCAACGTAAACTCCTTCCCCATGGTCGTGGAGCTTGCAAAGGGCGGCACCGTGGGCAAATACACGGGCTACTACTATACGGCCTCCATGGCTGCTCAGGTGCTGACGCCGATACTGTCGGGCTTCCTCATGGATGCGTTCGGGATGAAGATCCTCTTCCCCTACGCGGCGATTTTCGTTGCGCTTGCGTTCATCACGATGCTGTTCGTACGCCACGGCGACAACAAGCCCACCGCCAAAAAGGGCCTTGAGGCGCTGGACGTGGGCGACTGACGGAGAACGGGATTGCTTTACAGGATAACCCGGCGGCACGAAAAGCCGCAGATAGAATTTGAAGGGTTTGGGCTTGTCTGCGGCGAGCCCGAGCCCTTTATGCGTGAAAGGATATTGAACGAGGCTATGCGCTGGGCCCTTGAAGTGACCGTAGTCGAGAACAACCGTCACCTGTGCTATAACCACCTTACGGATTACGGCTGGACGAAAAGGACGCCGATAAGCGACCCGGTGTACACGGACGGTGAATTCTGCGGAGCGCTGCTGAGGCTCGAGGACGAATTTGAACTTGGGCACGGGCTTAAGACCCAAAGCCGCCGCGTGCTGCTTACAACGGACGGCAGGGCGTTTGGCCGGCCCGAGGCGGAATTCATTTACAGCGCGTCCGCCTGCGGCAGGAGCCGTTCAGAAGAATACCGTCTGGTACGAACGGATCCGGCGAAGTCCCTGCTTGTAACGGGATTTGAGCCATTCGGAGGGGAGCGCGTCAACCCAACGGAGCTGATTCTTTGCGACCTGCCGGATAGCGTTTCGGGGATGCGGGTCAACAGGCTGCTTCTGCCGGTGGAGTTCAGGCGTGCGCCGGAGCTGCTGCTTAACGAATACGAGCGTCTGCACCCCGACTGTGTGATAATGCTGGGGCAGGCGGGAGGCCGCTGCGCGATAACGCCGGAGTGCCGTGCGGTAAACCTGATGGATGCGCGCATACCCGATAACGCGGGGTTCAGGCCGGAGGACGCAAAGATAACCGAAGACGGCGAGGAATCGCTTTGCTCCACGATCGGCGCGGAGATTCTGTGCAGAGCCGTGAGAAGCAAAGGCTTGCCCGCAGAGCCGTCGCAGAGCGCAGGTACCTACGTCTGCAACACGGTCATGTACAGCATGCTTGAACGGTGCAGGTTCAGGACGCCTGCGGTATTCATACACGTTCCGTATATAAGGGAGCAAGTCGAGGGCCGGAAGCCCCCAGGCACTCCGTTTATTGAGCTTGCGGATATGAAGCGCGGCATACTCGCCGCGATAGAAGAGGCTGTATGGTCATTGGACAGGCAGATCCAAGCCGGACAGCATTAAACGAGGCCCGCGCAGAAATTGCGCGGGCCTTGCAATTATGCCTTCGGATACGGCTTATGCGCCGAATACCATCTGGGCAAGGAGGCTTGCGTCGGTCGCATCGACCGTGCCGTTGCCGTCGATGTCGGCGTTAAGCAGAGCCTGCTCGGAGAGGGAGCCCGCGTTCATAACGTAGGCGAACAGCGAGGAGATATCGGACGCCGTCACAACGCCGTCGCAGTTGACGTCGCCGGTCAGCACGGCGGGAACCGGGATCAGCTCATACTGAGCTGTAACGGTCATATCGCCGGTCACGTTGGAGAAGTCGGCGTCCCAGCCGATGAAGTTATAGCCCTCACGCTCGGGATCGGCGGGAGCCGCAGCGGCGGAGCCGTGTTCTACGGTCTGCTCGTCGATCACCTTGCCGTCCCAATCGAGGAAGGTAACGGTATAGGTGTTGATTGCATAAAGAGCATACACCGTCATATCGGAGGTAACGGCGGAGAAATCCTCGGACCATCCGGTGAAGTGATAACCGGGATGCGTGGGAACCGCGGGAGCAGCTGCAGCAGCGCCTTCCTCAACGGTGACCTCGGCTATGGTGCCGCCGACAAGATTATCAACGAAAGTTACGGTGTAATAGGTGGGCTCAACGGGATCGGTGACCTCCTGCTTGACATAGAGCTGAATGCTGCTGTCGGGAACGGTGCTGGTGACCTGCATTTGGTCGCTGCCGCTGACGTTGACATAGCCCGCATACCTGAGTGTGTTGTCTATGGTCCTGTACAGGGTGTGCGCCGCGGAATCCCAAGTCCAGTAGTAGCCCGCCTCGGCCATCTTGGGATATAAATCGTTATAGGAAGCGGAGCTCCATGTAACGAGATAGTAGTTATCCTGATAGGCGCTGCGGATAAGACCGCCGTTTGCGGTGGAGAACGTCCATGCACAGTAGATAAGATCGTCAACAGCGCCCGTCACGCCGACGACCTTGCCTCCCTCGATCGTGGCAGGAGCGGTGAAGCCGTAATAGGTGGCGTTGACGCTGTTATAGTAGTGATTGGACGCACCGGGGTTGTAATTGACCGCAAGGTACGTGGTATCGCCCGAAACGAAGCCGATGAGGTATTCCTCGCCGGGAACGATGGTATCGGTGGGGACCCATTCGTATACGGGAGCTACATAGACTTCATAGGTAGCGGTAACGGTAATGTCGGAAGTTACGTTGGTAAAGTCAACGTCCCAACCGGTAAAGGTATAACCGACGCGCACGGGGTCTGCGGGAGCGTGAGCATTATAGCCCTCGCGCACGCTCTCGGTCTTGAGAACGGTACCGTCCCAGTCAACGAACGTTACGGTATAGTAGGTGGCGTCGGGATCGGGCTCGGGCGCGCTTACGCTGTAAAGCTGAACGCTGCTGTTTTCGGGAATGGAGCCGGTAACGCCCATAAAGTTGCCGCCGTTGGACACGTACTGTGCGTACCTGTTCTCGGTGGTGTAGGTATAGAGGGTATGCTCGCCGGCATCATACGTCCAAGAGTAATTATTGCTGGTGCCGGGATACAGATCGGCATAGCTCGATCCGGAGTAAGCCTGCAAATAAACGTTGGACTCGTAACCGCTGGTAATGTGACCGCCGGAAACGTTCTCAAACTTCCAGATGCAGTAATCGAGATCCTCGGCGTTGCCGGATACGCCGATGACGCTTTCACCGTTCATGACGGCGGGCGCGGTGTAGCCGTAGTAATTGGAGCTGACGCTGTTATAGTAGTGGTTGGATGCGGATACGTTGTAGTTTACGGCCAGATAGGTCACGCCGTCAACGATGAAGCCTATGAGGTATTCCTCGCCGGGAACGATGTCGTCGGTGGGATTCCACTTGGGAGCTTCGGTAACGGTGACGTTGACGGTATCGGTGTAGACCGCCTTGGACTCGGTGGTAACGGTAGCGGTAAGCGTGGTGGAGCCGACGCTGACGCCCTTTATCTTTGCGGTCTTGCCGCTGCCCTCGACCGTGGCAACGGACGTGTCGGCAACGGACCACTCCACGGTGTAGTTATTGGCGTTTGACGGAGTGGCAACGAGCCTGACGGTGAAGCTCTTGCCCATGGCCATGGCGATTTCTTCAACGGTTTCTCCCGATGTGTTGCAAAGCTCAAATGACTCAAGCGCAACGGGGTCGCCGCCAAGGAGAGTCCAGTCGCAGTTGACCGTCTGGTGACTGTCGGGATTGGAGGGGAACGGGTCAAGCGGGCTCATAACGATGGGCCACGCATTGCCGGAGGAGCTTGAGTATGCGGGATCCCACTGCTGAAGCTCGCTCGTCATGGCGTCGAAGGCCTCTGCAACGGTGGTCCCGTTGTTCTTCATGTTGTTCCAGAAATGCGCCTCATACTCGTAGTCGCCGGTAAAGGATACGGACTGGGAATAGCCGTAAACAACACCTGCGCCCGCGGCAAGCAGAGCGGTTCCGGTGGTACCGTAACCGTCGGACTTCATGCCTTCGCAGATGGCCATCCAAACCATGCAGTTGGACAGAGTGCCTGAAGCGTGGTTCTGGATGTAGCGGCCGTCGATGTACGCGGCGGAGCCGGAAGAAACCGCCCAGCCGTTATTGTAGTCCTCGGACGTGATGCCGGCATTGGTGGTAAGGCACAGATAGGAGCTGGTGCCGGACTGGGTACCGTGGGAGTCGTAGATGACTACGCCTTTGTCGGTATAGTTCTGAGCGATTGCGGGGCCGGTGGCCTCGGAGCCGGAAAGCATCGTGCGGGCGCCGCCGGTGGTCTCGGCTATGGAGTTGGCCTCCTCCTTGTATTGGTCTGTGAAAGTGCTCTGTACGCCGTAATACGGGCCGACGAGAAGCACGTCGGAAGCGCCTGCGGCGTTGCCGGCCTTAGTGCCGAAGGATACGACGGACTTGGATCCGGGGACGTTTTCGTCAACGCCAAGACGCGCGGGATAATAGTAGACGCAGTGCATGCCGTCAACGGTGAAGGCGAACTGCACGTCGCTTTCCCATACGAGAGAGCCCTTATCGACCACGGACTCATTGAGCGCGGCGTTGTACGCGGCCTTCGTGACCTCAACGGGAGAGGCCTTTTTGGCAGCGGCTTCGGCTTCAACCGCCTCGATCGGTTCCCATGCGTCGTCAAGCAGCGCGAGCCTGCGGCTTTCCGCAGCCTGTGCGGTGATATCCTGCGCAAGGGCGCTCATGGGCACGATGGCTATGAGCATGAGGGCGGCAAGAAGCACGGCGATCGGTTTTCTGTTCATAAGCATTCCTCCTGTTATCTGAGCGGAAGGGCCGCTCTTATTGCTTTGATTATATCATATTTTCAACGGGTTTTCAAAAGAATGCAGCCGTTTTTTTGCCGGAAAACTTGACAGTTTTATGGCAGCGTAAGGTTTTTGCCGCACGCGGTCGGGCCTCGGCGCAAATCAATGCCCCGCGGCACTGCCGCGGGGCGGTTTAACTGTTTTTCCTTATGAGCCGAATACCATCTGCGCAAGCAGGCTCGCGTCCGTGGAATCGACCGTGCCGTCGCCGTTTACGTCGGCGTTTCGAAGCGCCTCAGCAGAGAGCGAGCCGGCGTTCATTACATACGCAAAGAGCGCCGAAATGTCGCTTGCGGTAACGACGCCGTCGCAGTTGACGTCGCCGATCACGGGCTCGGGATCCGGTGCGGGAGTCGGAGTCGGCGTGGGAGTGGGAGTTGGCGTGGGAGTCGGAGTCGGCGTGGGAGTCGGAGTCGGCGTGGGAGTCGTGGGATCCGGCTGCTCCGCGCGGATAAGGTTGAAGCTGCGAAGCATGCAGTACTCACCTGAGAGGCTGTCGGCGTCGCCATCCGACCTGTGATAAATGAAACAGATCGTATAATCGCCCTCTTCCTCAGCGGTAAAGAGCGGGGTGGCATAGTGAGTAAAGTAGGCGGCGGATGCGTTGATCGTATGCTTAAGCTCGCCGTTCACAAACAGACAGAGGCAATCGTTCACAGTGCCGCGGTTAAGGCGATAGTAGAAGTCTATCGCGTCGCCCGGGTACATGTGCAGAGTAACGCCGAGGGCTGCGTCGGTGTTCGCAGCGCCGGTATTGTTTGCGTTTGCAACCTTGAGACCGTAATAGTTGGAGGGCTCAAACGCATACTCCTCGGACGTATAGAAGGACACTTCCTCGCCCGAAATGCTGAAATAGTCGCTCGGGAAAGGAACGGTAAGCTCCGGCGGCTGGATATCGTCGGCAAGGTCGTATAGGAACGCGGGCGGCTCGGCAAGCGTGCGCGTGATACCGGCGGGCGACGCCGGCACGTCTGCACGGCTGTCCGGTGCGGAACCGCCAAAAGCGGGGATCGCCGTCATGCAGAGAAGCATGACAACGGCCATAATAAAGCTCAGCTTTTTCATATTAACTCCTCTTTGGCCCTTACAGCCTTCCCGGCAAGTCGGGCCGTATTTGATAACGCAAGCCGATTATATCACTTTAGACCCCTCTGGGCAAGCAAAAACCCGTTTCTTCGCCGATCACCCATGTAAAAGGTGTGTAAAAAATCGGTTGGAGCGGTTAACAAAACGGACCGCAGGTGGTATGATAAGGCACAAATAAACTACAGGAGTGTACCATGCTTGAACTGAAAGGGATCACCAAGGACTACATTACGGGGCACGACGCCGTACACGCGCTTAAGGGCGTTGACATGGTATTCGGGCAAAGCGAGTTTGCCGCGATACTCGGACCGTCGGGCTGCGGCAAAACGACGCTGCTCAATATCATAGGCGGGCTCGACCGATATACCGCAGGCGACCTCATCATAAACGGCAAATCCACCAAGACTTATACCGACCGCGACTGGGACTCATACCGCAATCACTCGGTCGGCTTCGTGTTTCAAAGCTACAATCTCATCCCGCACCAGACGGTGCTTGAAAACGTCGAGCTGGCACTGACGCTTTCCGGCGTATCAAAGACGGAGCGCCGGCGCCGCGCAAGCGATGTGCTTGCAAAAGTTGGGCTTGCCGATCAGCTAAAAAAGAAGCCGAACCAGCTTTCGGGAGGGCAGATGCAGCGCGTTGCCATAGCAAGGGCGCTTGTTAACGACCCGGAGATAATTCTTGCGGACGAGCCGACCGGCGCTTTGGATTCGGAAACGAGCGTTCAGATAATGGAGCTTTTGCGCGAGGCCGCGAAGGACCGCCTTGTGATAATGGTAACACACAACGGCGAGCTTGCCGAAAAATACGCGACGCGCATAGTGCGGCTTCTGGACGGGCGAGTGATAAGCTCGGAGGAAAACCCGCTTGCCGCAAAGGACGCAAAGCCCGAAGTCACGAAGGAGCGTTCAGATGGCGGCAGGCGCGTTCCGATGAGCTTTTTTACCGCCCTCTCGCTTAGCCTCAAAAACCTTATGACGAAAAAAGCGCGCACCGTTTTGACGGCGTTCGCCGGCTCGATAGGCATAATCGGCATTGCGCTGATACTATCCATATCGGACGGGTTTCAGAACTATATAGACCGCGTGCAGGGGGACACGCTTTCGAACTACCCGCTGACCATTGAGGACCGCGTAATGGATATGTCGGCGCTTTTCGACAGGTCGGACCGCGATGAGCGTCCCGAAAACGCCGCAGAGGAGGGACTTATCTACTCGAACGGCAGGCTGTCGGAGGGGGCCGAGCTGATGAACTCCAACACACGCACGAACGATCTTGCATCATTCAAGACCTATCTGGAGAGCGATGGAAGCACACTTGCCGACAACACCAACGGCATACAGTACCTTTACGACGTGGATGTTTACATTTATAACCGCGGAGCTGTGGGCGGTGCTGTGCAGGCGAACCCCGGAGTGGTGTACGATAAGATGTTCGGCTCCAACTTCTCGGGCATGATGAACTACACCCGCAGCGTTGAGACCTTCGGTGAGATGATAGACAACCGGGAGCTGCTCAGCACGCAGTACGACGTGCTTGCGGGACGCTGGCCCGAGAAGCCTGACGAGCTGATACTCGTTGTGGACAAATACAGCCAGATAGGAGATTTTCAGCTTTACACGCTGGGCCTGCGCGACCAGTCAAAGCTTGACGGGCTTATGACGAAGGTGATGAGCGGCGACTACGAAAAGGACGAACAGCTCTCGTTCACCTACGACGAACTTATGTCGATGGAGCTTGAAATGCTTGCCCCGACCGACTTTTACGAAGAGGATGAAAACGGGGTTTGGCACGACCTGCGCGAAACGGAGAGCATAGACGCTCTTTTGGACGAGCGCGGTGTAAAGCTTAAGATCGTGGGCATAATACGGCCCAAGGAGGACGTTTCGGCAACGGCGCTGAGTACGACCGTGTGCTACACTTCGGCTTTGACTCAGTACGTTATAGAAAAGGTGAATGAAAGCGATATAGTAAGGGCGCAGCTGGAAGACCCCGATACGGACGTGTTCACCGGATACCCCTTTGATATGGCGGACTACGTCCCGACGCGCGAGGAGATCACGGAATATATTACGACGCTTTCCGAAGAGGAGCAGGCGCAGATACTGCCTTACCTCGATATGCTGACGGACGAACAGCTTATTGAAAGGTTCAGGGAGCGTATGGCCGAGCTTGGCACCGACAACACCTACGACGGGAACCTTGCGGCGCTTGGCGTGAACGACCCGGACTCCCCCTCCTCTGTCGTGCTGTACCCCATCGACTTTGAGTCGAAGGATGCTATAAAGGCCGCGATAGACGAATACAACGAGGCGGTCAAGGCCGCAGGAGAGGATGAAAAAACCATTACCTACACCGATTACGTCGGCATACTGATGAGCTCGGTAAGCACCATTATCAACGTTATAAGCTATGTGCTTATTGCGTTCGTCGCGGTATCGCTCGTTGTAAGCTCGATAATGATAGGCGTTATCACCAATATTTCGGTGTTGGAGCGCACCAAGGAGATCGGCGTACTGCGCTCGATAGGCGCGTCCAAGCGCGATATCTCGCGCGTGTTCAACGCGGAAACGCTCATAATCGGTTTCATATCCGGCATACTCGGGCTTGCGATAACCGAACTGCTGATAATACCGATAAACGCGCTCATTTATAAGCTCGGCGGGATAGCGCATGTTGCCGCGCTGCCGTGGAAGGGCGCCGTTGCGCTGCTCGTCATATCGATGCTGCTGACGCTTATTGCGGGTCTGATACCCTCGAGGTCGGCCGCAAAAAAGGACCCCGTCGTGGCTTTGCGTACGGAGTGATCTGCACCGCGTCAAGACAAAAAAAACGGGGCGCCGCTTTTGCGGAAGCCCCGTTTGCATTTATCAGCTCTTCATCCCCCGCTGGCGCTCAAGCCGGAAGGCGACGGAGTTTTTAAGGTAATGCAGGTATTCCTCGTCCTGGCACATGGATTTGCCCGGCGCGTCGGATATCTTGGCAACGGGCGCCCCGTTGACGTACTGCAGCTTGATCACAATATTGAGCGGCTGCTCGCAGGTATCGTTTGAACAGAAGGTGCCAATGCCGAACGATACCCTGGCCTTGTCCTTGAAATAGTCGTAGAGCGCCTGCGCCTTGTCGAAATTGAGGCTGTCGCTGAAAAGCAGCAGTTTTGTTCTGGGATCAACACCGTAGCTCTTATAATGCTCTATCATCATCTCGCCCCATTTATACGGATCGCCCGAATCGTGACGCACGCCGTTGTAGTTGTTGACCATGGAACGGTTGAAGTCCAGAAGGAACAGCTCGGTCGTCAGCGTGTCCGTCAGCGCCGTGCCGTTATCGCCCCTGTATTCGTCATACCAATCCTGCATGGCAAAATGGTTGGTGTAGGAAAGAGGTATCTCGTCTATGCCCTGATACATCTGCACATATTCGTGTGCATAGGTGCCAATGGGCCTGAGATCATACTTTTTGGCAAGATAAACGTTTGACGTACCGGAGCAGTTCTTTGTTTCGGATGCGAAGCGGCGCACAACGACGTCCTCCCACTCGCGCGAGAGCCTCCTGCGGCAGCCGAACTCGGCAAAGCCGAAAGTGTACCTGCCGCTGTTGAAGTCCGCTATCTTTGCGTCAAGACGCTCCTTTGCGGAGGCAACGAGCTTATCGTAATCAAAGCTCATGCGGAAATAGACCTCGTTGATGATCTCGAGGAGGTAAATCTCAAACTGCATGGCAGAAAAAAGCGGCCCGTCCACCACGACGTGCAGTGTGCCGTCCGGGTCAAGGCTGATCGAAACATAGTCGCGTATCGGATGCCACAAACGCAGGAACTCAACGTAATCGTTTTTAATAAAGCGAATGGAGCGCAGATAATCAAGCTCATCCTTTTTGAAACGCAGCGAGCAAAGGCTGTCGACCTGCGCCTTTATCTCCTCCACCATTTCGGGGGTGAACACGACGCCCTCGTTGCGGCACTTGAAATAGTACTGACCGCAGAGGTCGGTATGCTTGTGGAATATGACCTGGTCCATATTGAATTTGTAGAGGTCGGTATCGAGCAGGGATATGACGATGGGATCGAGTTTCATTTAAGCTTATCTCCTTTTGCAAAGAAGTTCATTTCATTTTACGGATCGCGGAGCTGTCGGCGGCAACACGCAAAAGCGCATGCCCCGACCTTTTGGGCACAGCCTGTATGACGCGGGCGGGGGCAGGCTCACTCCCCGGGAGCAGCACGGCATTCACGCAGCTGCCCTCCCCGGGCAGCTCACCAGACCATGGCAGCGTGACCTCATAGCTGCCGTCGCCCCTGTCGCGGAAAAGCCTTATCGCCCCGTCTGGACAGATCGCGGCGCAGCCGCCGCAGCCGACGCATTTGTCGGGATCGGAAAACGGGCCGCCCTCGCCCGAACCTATCGCGGAAAACCCGCAGGCGGATACGCAGACGCGGCAGTCGGTCCTGCCGCATACTATGACCGCGGCGCGCCCGCGGCTGAGCCTTTTGTCGCTTGGAAAAACCATGGCAGCCCCCTTTCTTCAGCCGTTATTCTATCACACTAATCGTGAAAACGCCACACATATTTTCAAATCCGAATTGACTTGAAACTCCGCCCCTGCTATAATTGAAGCAAGATCCAAGGAGGTCACTGTATGGAAAAGATGCTTTCCCTCATCGTGCCCGTGTATAACGAGGAAGAGGTGCTTCCCGAGTCCTTCCGGCAGATGGACGCGGAGATGAAAAAGATAGGCTACCCTTATGAGATAATCTATGTCAACGACGGAAGCCGCGACAGCTCAATGAAGATACTGCGCGATATAGCCGCCAAAAACCCTCAGGTCAAGGTGCGTTCTTTCAGCCGCAACTTCGGTCATCAGACTGCCGTGACCTGCGGTATGGACGCCGCAAAGGGCGATGCGCTCATCATAATCGACGTAGATCTGCAGGACCCGCCCGAGGTAATAGGCCGCATGGTGGAAGCCTGGGAGCAGGGCGCTGATATAGCCTACGGAAAAAGGCTCAAGAGAAAGGGCGAGACCATATTCAAAAAGGTCACCGCGTTTGCCTACTATCGCGTGCTCAAAGCCATGAGCGCATCCGCGATACCGCTTGACACGGGCGACTTCCGCCTGATCGACCGCAAGGTCGCGGACGTGTTCCTGAGGATGCGCGAGCATAACAGGTTCCTGCGCGGCATGAGCGGGTGGATGGGTTTTGAGGCCGTGCCCGTGGAATACGTCAGGAACGAGCGCTATGCGGGCAAAACCAAGTACACGCTGAAAAAGATGCTGCGCCTTGCGACCGACGGCATAGTCGGCTTCTCGGACAGGCCTTTGACGCTGTGCGGCGAGTTCGGCACGGGGCTTCTCGTGCTGACGATGCTCGGGCTCATTGCGCTGATAGTCCTCGCGTGCTGCAAGGTAAGCTTCCCCTCCTGGCTGTGGGCCGTGTGCGGGCTTGTCGCATTGAACGCCATAACGCTGCTCTTCCTCAGCCTGCAGGGCAGCTATATGAACCGCATGTACGACGAGCTTAAAAACAGGCCCCTGTACATCGTTGCGGAAGAGCTGAACATGGATAAGTGATCAGCCTTTTCGGGGCGCTTCGGCGCCCTTTTTTTATTGCTCGTTTTTATTAAAGCATACCTCCGCGATGGCGCGCGCAAGGTACGCGGCGGAGTTTTTGGCCTGAGTCAGGGTGTTGGCGTTATGGCCTATCTCAACAAGCATGCTCATGCTTGAAAGCTGCTGATTGTACTTGCCTGATTTGACGCGGATGTTGCGCATAAAGCGCCCGTTTATCGAGAGGAGCTTTTCGGTCAGGTCGAGAGCAAGAGCATAGTTCGATTCGAAATCCGGCATATCGTTTTGGGTGTCGGGGCTTTCGTCGGGAGCCGTCTGCGAGCTTTTCCCGCTTTTTCCGGTGCCGACGACGAACATCATCCTGGCGCACTCCTTCCCGTCAACCGTGACGAAATCGTCCTCAAAGCCCGTGTCGGGCACGCCGTCCCGATGCAGGTCAATGAACATTTTAAGCGTCGGATACTGTTCAAGGTATCGGCGCGCCGTTTCGAGAGAGCGGGAATATGCTGTGGTGATAAGCGGCTTTTCGTGCTTTTCGTCCGCATGGATGCTCTCTATGCCGTATTCTTCGCGCAGTATCCTGCACAGTTCCTCGCCGACGGCATAGACATTGTATTCGTTGTCCTCCGTGCGGCATGAGCCGGTTTCCTCATACTCCTCCCCCGGCGACTCGCGATACGCCTCCGTGTCGTGCGTGTGATAAACGAGTATCACCGGGCCGGACGTACGCTCTACCGGAGCGGGGGTCGGGAGTATGCCCGCAAGGCGCACGAATACATCGCGGTCTACGTCGCGGTCTACGTCGGCAAGGCGCACGCTCAGAAGCGGATCAGCAGACGGCGTCGGTGACGGACACGCTGACCCAAGCGCAATATGCCCCGCAAGCGCGGCATATACCGAAACCGTCCTTTCGGGCAGAAGCGTCGAAAACAAAAGCGCAATCATTATGAAAACCGCGGCAAGCAGCGACGCGGCGCGGCGGCTCAGCTCAAAAAGCTCCGCAGAACCCTTTCCGGAATCAAAAGCATGTCCCCTCATAATTGCGCCTCCTTACCGTGTAACAGTATTGCAAACTCAATGTAAAAATGCCCCTTGCGGGCGAATACGCGCTTTTTGAACAAAAAAACGCTTTTTTGCTCATACGCCGCAAAAAAAGCTCTTGTAAACAGGCGATGCAATGTGCTATAATACTATGTTGTAAAAAGAGGGCGTATGGGTTCCATACAGCCGTGTGCCGCGTTTGCCGCGGCGGAAGGGAGTTTTGCATGTTAAAGGAAAGATGTGATAAGCTTATGGCCGCTCTTGCCGAGCAGGGCATTGACGGCGCGCTTATCACCTCGCGCACGAACATTCGTTATTTCTCTGATTTCACGAGCGACGAGGCGGTGCTCGTCATCACCTCCGACAGGCGTTTTCTGCTTACCGATTTCCGCTACACCATTCAGGCCAAGGAGTTGAGCGCGCCCGATTTTGAGATCGTGGAGACCAGCCGCGCCATCGCCACGGACGAGATCTCCGAGACGCTTGCCCTTACAGGCATGAAAAAATGCGCTTTTGAGGACGGTTATCTGACCGTGCGCGCATTCAACAACTATAAGGATCTGCCCGTTGAGCTTGTGCCCATGACGCCCGTTATCGACCGCATACGCCTTGTTAAGAACGGGTTCGAGGTCGAGTGTCTGCAAAAGGCCCAGTCCATTGCGGATGCCGCTTTTGCGGAGCTTGTCACAAAGGTACACGCCGGCATGACCGAGAAGGAAGTCGCAAACGAGCTTGACCATCTGCTGCGCGTTCACGGCGCGGAGGAAAACTCATTTGACACCATAGTCGGCTCCGGCCCCAACGGCGCGCTGTGCCACGCTACCCCCGGCGCACGCAGGCTTGCCGAGGGCGACCTTGTCGTTATCGACTTCGGCTGCAAGTACAAGGGCTACTGCTCCGATATGACGAGGACCGTTGCGATAGGCCAGCCCTGCGATGAGCTTGTCAAGATCTATAACATCGTCAGGAAAGCTCAGCAGGCCGCGCTCGACGCGCTCCGCCCCAATATGAGCGCCAGGGAGCTTGACGCAGTTGCCCGCGACGTTATCACCGAGGAGGGCTACGGCCCCTGCTTCGGTCACTCGCTGGGGCACGGGTTCGGCCTTGACATACACGAGGCGCCCTATGCGTCCACCCGTTCCGCCGACACGCTCGTTCCCGGCAGCACCATCACCGTGGAGCCCGGCATTTACGTTGAGGGCCTCGGCGGCGTCAGGATCGAGGACGACTGCGTACTTACCGAGGATGGGTTCATTGACCTGGCCCACACCACGAAGGATCTTATCATCATCTGACCTTATGCGGAACCGTCCGCTTCGGTATAGACAAACAACTAATACAATTTTGGAGGTTTTTTATGATTTTAGCAGGCGATTTTCGCAAGGGTGTCACCGTCGAGATAGACGGTCAGGTTTGGTCCATTGCCGATTTCCAGCACGTTAAGCCCGGCAAGGGCGCGGCGTTCGTACGCACCCGTTTGAAGAACGTCATGACCGGCGCCGTTCTGGAAAAGACATTCTCCCCCACCGACAAATACCCTCTCGCTCACATCGAGACCCGCGAGATGACCTACCTGTACAACGACGGCGACCTTTACACCTTTATGGACGTTGAGAACTACGAGCAGCTCGAGCTTAACCACGACCAGGTCGAGGACGCCATCAACTTCATCGTTGAGAACATGAACGTCACCATCCGCTTCTACAAGGGCAAGGCGTTCTCCGTTGCGGCTCCCAACTTCGTAGAGCTGACCATTACCGAGTGCGAGCCCGGCGTTCGCGGCGATACCGCCACCAACGTTACCAAGCAGGCCACCGTTGAGACCGGCTACACCGTAAACGTTCCCCTGTTCGTTAACGAGGGCGACCGTATCCGCATCGACACCCGCACCGGCGAGTACATGGAGCGCTGCTGATGAAAGAGAAGACGGCTTACCTGCGCGGCTTGATGGACGGCATGAAGCTGCCCGACGACGACAACACCAAGCTCTTTCGCGCCATTGCCGACTGCCTTGACGCTCTGGCAGACGAGATTGAGACCGAGTCCGCAAGGACCGATATCCTCGAGGGCGAAGTCGAGCAGATCAACGACGATATCGACGAGCTTGACGAGGTACTGGGCATGTTGCTTGAGGAAGAGGACGAGGATGAGTCCGCCGACGAGGACAGCGATTGGGAGGACGATTTCGATTATTTCACCTGCCCCGAGTGCGGTGAGATAGTCCCGTTAAACGACGAGATGCTCAGCGAAGAATCCGACCCCATCTGCCCCAACTGCAACGCAAAACTCTTCGGAGATAATTAACGGTCGACTTTAGGCCGCTCCAATAACACGGGGCGGCCTGTTTTATTGTAAAGATATGGAAAACGAGCTTATCGCTTACTGCGGAGTGAACTGCGGGGATTGCCCCGACTATATGAGTGAGAAATGCACCGGCTGCAGGAATACAGAATGGGAGCCGGGCGACGAGTGCATGCCCGTTTCGTGCTGCGCAGAAAAGAGCATTGACTGCTGTGGCGAATGCACGGAATTCCCCTGCGCGGCAATGAAGGAGTTTTATGAGGAATCCGACAGCCACAGGCGGGCCGGCGCATTGATGAGCTCGGTACACCGCCGCGGCCATGAGAATAAGCTGAAGATCGCCTTTTTGCAGATACTGCCCGGGGATTCGCTTGCCGAGCAGCTAACGCTCGGCACAGAAGCCTGCAGGCAAGCAAAGGCGCTTGGCGCGGACATCGCGCTCTTTCCCGAAATGTGGTCCACGGGGTACTGCATACCGCAGGACAGCGACGAGCTTGAATCCGCTTCGATAGGCCGGGACAGTATGTTTCTAAAGTGCTTTGCTTCGCTTGCGCGGGAGCTTGAGATGGCGATAGGCATGACTTACCTTGAAGCGTACGGGGCGTTCTCGCGCAACTCGTTCGCGCTGTTTGACATGCACGGGGAGCGCGTGCTCGATTACGCCAAGGTGCATACCTGCGACTTCGGCGAGGAACGCGTACTTGCCCGCGGCAACGCGTTTAACGTTATTGAGCTTGATACCAAAAAAGGCCCCATAAAAGTCGGAGCCATGATATGCTATGACCGCGAATTCCCCGAAAGCGCAAGGCTTTTGATGCTTGCGGGAGCGGAGCTGATACTCTGCCCCAACGCCTGCCCCATGGAGATCAACCGCCTTTCGCAGCTTCGGGCAAGGGCTTTTGAAAACATGCTTGCGGTGGCGACCTGCAATTACCCCGGCGGGCAGCCGGACTGCAACGGGCATTCGAGCCTGTTTGACGGGGTCGCTTACCTGCCGGACGCCGAAGGCTCACGCGACACCTGTGTGTTGGAGGCGGGCGGCGAGCCGGGCGTGTACACGGCCGAGCTTGACCTTGATATGCTGCGCGCGTACCGCGCAAGCGAGGTGCACGGCAACGCATACCGCCGCCCGGAGCTTTACGGCAGGCTTATAAACGAGCGCGTCGAGGAGCCGTTTATTCGCAGGGACCGGCGGATATAGTCAGATCAGACCGTAATGATCGAGGGCCTTATATAGCCCGTCGTTCCACAGCGTGTCGGTCACGAACTCGGCAAGAGCGGCGACCTTCGGGTCGGAGCCGCCCATTACAATTGGATGGTCGGCGGCGCGAAGCATCGTTTCGTCATTCGGGCTGTCGCCTATGGCGAAGGTAACGACGGCGCTTTCGTCTATGCCGCGGAGCGCTGCAAGTTCGCGCTTGAGAATCGCCATGCCCGAAGCCTTGGAACAGCCGCAAAGCACCATCTCGGTCATGCCGCCTCCCCTGTGAATGGGGTAGAAAAGCCCGTCGACGGCGCTGAAAAAAGCTTGGGGCGAGCTGTCCTCCTTTGACCAGACGCAGAACTTGTCAAATCGATACCCCTCTTCGGGGAACGAGCGCAGTACGCTGAGACCCCTTTCTTCAAACTCGGCAAGCTGGCGGAGCATACCGTCTCCTATCGGGTGGCATACGTCAAGGCAAAGTCCCTCCTCCGACTCATAGTACGCGTCAAGGCGGCACTCACGCGCAAGCGCCGCAACGCGCTTTGCCTGCTCTGCAGTCGGGCGCAGCCTTTGCACGCATTTCCCGTCAAGCACGATATGCTGACCTATCGAGCAGACGAACGCCGAAAACCCGATATCACGCACCTGCGGGACGATGTGCGAAAACGGCCTCCCCGAATTAATTGCGCATACCGCTCCGCGCTCGGCGGCGCGGCGAACGGCAAAAACCGCCGACTCCGGCACGCGGCCGTGCTCGTCGTCTATCGTTCCGTCTATGTCGAAAAAGATGATGTTCATATAAAAAGTATAACATATCCCTTTGTTTTTCGCCAATATATATTGGCTTTCCCATTGACACGCAAAGCACGCGGTTATAGAATGAAGCAAATAATCGAAAAGGCTTTGTTTGCTATGAGTTTATTGAAGAGATCGCGTGAGATCAACATGCTCGAAGGGCCCCTTCTGAAGAAGGTCTTTCTTTTTGCGCTGCCCCTGATGATAACCAATATGCTGCAGGTTTTTTACAACGCAGCGGATATGATAATAGCGGGCCTTTCGCACGTCGACGGCGCGATAGGCTCCATCGGCACGACGGGCGCCATGATAAACCTGATCCTCAACATATTCATGGGGTTCTCCGTCGGCACGAACGTGGTAGTCGCCCGCAACATTGGCAAGGGCGATTCAAAGGCCGTTTCCGCCTCGGTGCATTCATCGCTCATCGTGGGGCTTATCACGGGCGTTTTCTGTGCAATACTCGGTTTTTTCGTATGCCGTCCCGTGCTTGAGCTTTTGGGCGACAAGGGGCATATACTGGAGCTTGCCACGCTGTACACCCGCATCTATTTTGCGGGAGTGCCGTTTATAGCTCTGTCGAACTATCTAATCGCCATATTCCGCGCAAAGGGCGACACGGCGACTCCGCTTCTGATACTCGCCTCCTCCGGCCTTTTGAACGTAATTTTGAACCTGTTCTTCGTGCTTGTGTGCGGCATGAGCGTTGACGGCGTGGCGCTTGCGACGGTGCTTTCGAACGTGGTCTCGACGGTTTGGCTTGGCATAAAACTCATGCACGACAGCAG
The DNA here is from genome assembly GCA_017539215.1 of Clostridia bacterium. GTDB lineage: Bacteria > Bacillota > Clostridia > Christensenellales > CAG-138 > UBA3857. The sequence goes on from JAFYHI010000065.1 coordinate 49,275, forward strand.
CGACTGCCGCCTGGATCTTAAAAAGCTTAAGCTTGAAAAGACCGCCGTGCGAGAGATAATCCGCGACGGTCTGCCCGCGGGCGTGCAGGGGGCGCTGTTCTCGCTCTCCAATATGCTGATACAGTCCACCATAATCGGGTTCAACAACAGGCTCTGCCCCGGCGGGAGCGACATAATCGACGGCAACGCCGCCGCGATGAACCTTGAGGGCTTTGCGTACGTTGCGACAAACAGCGTGTATCAGGCCTCCGTCACGTTTACGAGCCAAAACTACGGCGCGGGCAAATACCGCAGGATCGGCAAGGTGATGGGGAGCTGTTACCTTGTGACGGGCATAATCGCCGTGGCTGCGGGCGCGATACTCCTTGTTTTCCACAAGCCGATACTGAGCCTTTACTCCCTCGCCCCCGTTTCGGAAGAGATCGCCATGCTGCGCATGAAAATAATGCTGACGCCGTACTTTACGCTTGCGTTCATGGAGGTAGGCTCCGGCGTGCTGCGCGGGCTTGGGCGAAGCACCACTTCAACGCTCATTTCGCTTGTGGGCTCATGCGTGCTGCGCCTTGTCTGGATATGGACTGTGGTGCCCCTTGTCGGCGAACTGTGGATCGTTTACCTTTCATACCCCATAAGCTGGGCGCTTACGGCGATAGCGCACTTTACCGTTTCGGAAACGATACGCCGAAGGTATGTGAAAAGGGCTGAGATTTCAGCCTGACAACTACTAAATTTTTTTGTTTTTGTTGTTGACAAATGCTTGGCGCCGTATTATAATATACTCGTGGTTGTTATTTGCTTCATCTTTGTGATCTGAAAAGGAGGTTTTCAATGAAAAAGCGCATCGTTTTTTTAGGCGTCGTCGTTCTGGCACTCGTTTTTGCCGCTGTCGGCGTGATCGCGGTCTATGCCTCGGGCAACAGGGCCGATGTTCCCGCGCAAACGGGTGACGCCGCCGCAAAGGCCGCGGACGAGGCTTCGCTTCCAAGGGACGGCGAAATGGCTGACAGGGCTTCTGATAAGTTGTCCCTGCATTATTTGGGAAAAGAATACCCCGACTACTACGGAGGTCAGTGGGTGGACAACGGCAGGTACACTGTGTACCTTACCGACATGGATAAGGCCGACGAAGTTCGTGCGATACTCGGCAGCAAATACTCCGAGTACACCGATTTCGCACCCGTCAAGTACAGCCTGAACGAGCTTATAGCTTTAGCCGACGAATACCGCGCCATACTTACCGATAACGGCTTCCGTGTGATCGAGACCGGCACAAGGGAGCAGGAAAACCGCGTAGTCATCGGCGTTTTGAGCGACGAGGTCGAGGCGGCTTCCGCTTTCATTGAAGAGTGCGGCGACCTTCCCATAACCGTTTTCGAAACGTCGGAATGGACCCAGTGAATCAAATCAGATCCAATTTCCAGACTCACGAATCATGTTGGGATTATGTTTTGGACATGTGTGCTGTTTGTGGTCATACTAATTGACTTGCAGATAATTTAGTAAAAGGATGTTTTATATGAAAAAGCGCATCGTTTTTTTAGGCGTCGTCGTTCTGGCACTCGTTTTTGCCGCTGTCGGCGTGATCGCGGTCTATGCCTCGGGCAACAGGGCCGATATTCCCGCACAAACGGGTGACGCCGCTGCAAAGACCGCAGACGAGGCTTCGCTTCCGAGGGACGAGGAAGCCGCATGCAAGGCTTCCGAGAAGCTGAGCCGCAAATGGTTCGGCACGAACGGGCTTGAATACCCCGATTACTACGGCGGACAGCAGATCGAAAACGGCAGGCTGACCGTGTATCTTACCGACATGGAGAAGGCCGATGAAGTCCGCGGAATACTCGGCAGCAACTGTGAATACACGGATCTTGTACCCGTCAGATACAGCCTTAACGAGCTTAACGCTATGGTAAGTGAATACCATGCGAAGCTGAGCGCAGCCGGCGTGCGCGTGATCATGGCCGGCGTCCGGGAGCCGGAAAACCGCGTTATCATCGGCGTTTCCGCAAACGACGTACAGAGAGCCGCGGAGTTCATCGAAGAGTGCGGCGATCTGCCCATAGCCGTGTTTGAATCCGGCGAATGGACTGACCTGTAAGAAGGCAAACCCAAAAGCCCGAAGGCGATGGCCTTCGGGCTTTTTTTGCGTATAAAAATCCATTAAACGGGCAACTCGGTTTCAAAGTTTATCTGCACGCGGTTTTTCGGGAAACCCTCCGGAACGAGGTCGGAGCGGTTGGAGAACCATACGGAAAACCCCTCGCATACCTTATATTCACCGCTCATCCTTTCCTCAAGCTCAAGCATCTCATCGTAACGCTTCCTGTCGAACCGTTTTGCAAATGCCATGCGGATCTCGTACTGCTTGGAATGCCATACGGTCGGCTGTATCCCGCCCCGCATGGAGCCGACGGCGAAGAACCAGCCTTCAACGGGGATCGTCCCGCCCTCGCCGTCTCCTAAGTCCGAAACCTCGGTAACGTAAAGCATATCGTCTATACCGCAGGAAGCAAAGAAATCCCTGACCTCTTTTGGAAAAGCTTCGGCGTGCTTTATATAAGCGCGGCAAGTATCGCAGTCGCAGTCATAAGGCTCGGGATGCTCACGGTAGTATTCACGCGTCGCGGTCTCGTCTATCTCGACCGTGCAGCTGCCGATCTCAAATATCATTTTGCCCTCCTCTCGGCAAGCGTCAGTGCGTTGACGAGCAGATACGCCCTTGTCATGGGGCCGACGCCGCCGGGCACGGGCGTGATCTTGGAGGCCTTTGGCTCGACGCTTGCAAAGTCGACGTCGCCGACGGGGCGGCCTTCGATATAGTTCATGCCAACGTCGATGACGACCGCGCCCTCCTTTACCATATCGCCCGTTATGAAGCGGGGACGGCCGACGGCGACGATCAGGATATCGGCGCGCCGCGTATGCTCCGCAAGGTCCGCGGTTTTGCTGTGGCAGACGGTGACGGTGGCGTCGTTTAAAAGGAGCTGGATAGCCATGGGCTTGCCCACGATATTGCTTCGGCCAACGACAACGCAATGCTTTCCCGCGACGTCCACGCCGCTCTCCCTGAGCATGCGCATGACGGCGGCGGGAGTGCAGGCGGCAACGTCGTAATCGTCGGAGTCGATGCGGGCGGAGAAGCCGTCAACGTCCTTTTCGGGAGCGATGGCGGCAAGCAGCCGCTTAGTCGAAATATGATCCGGCACGGGGAGCTGGCAGAGTATGGCCTTTACGTCATCATCGCGGTTGAGCCGGTCGATAAGGCGCAGGAGCTTTTCCTCGGACGTGGACTCGGACATGGCGATGACCGTGGGCGTGATGCCCGCGGCTTCGCAGTCCTTTGCCTTTAAGTCGACAAGTCGCTTTGATACCGCGTCGCTGCCCACAAGCACCAGCGTCATATTGGGGCGGGCGTCTTCGCCGCGTTCGGCGACGAGCTTCTGCGAGCCCAGCGCCACCTCCTCCTTGACCTTTTGCGCGATAGCTTTGCCGTCGATGAGCGTTGCCATAAAAACCCCCTTATCAGTTAAAGAAATCGAATGCGGAGGCAAAGAGCCTCATATCGTAGACGCCGTGCACGTTGCGGTACAGGCCCTCGCCTATCCTTTCGGCGTGGCCCATCTTGCCGAATATGCGTCCGTCGGGCGAACACACGCCCTCAACGGCACCGTAAGAGCCGTTGGGGTTGTGGAGGATATCCATTGTGGGCTTGCCGCAGGGGTCGACGTAGCGCGTTATGATGCGCCCGGTCTCCGCAAGCTCGCGCAGTACGGGCTCGGGAGCCACGAAGCGGCCCTCGCCGTGAGAGACGGGAACGGAGTAGACCTCGCCCGGGCGAACATTCCTGAGCCACGGGGAGGCGTTGGTCTCCACCCTGACGCGGACGATGCGGCTTTGATGGCGGCCAATCACGTTGTGCGTGAGCGCGGGCATTTGAGCCGAGGGCTCCATGAACCTGCCGTAGGGCAGCAGGCCAGTGCGCAGCAGCGCCTGGAAGCCGTTGCAGATGCCGCCGATAAGTCCCCCGCGTGAGAGCAGCCCCTCAACGGAGGCGCGGCAGGCGGGGCTTTGCAGGAAGGCGGCGATGAATTTGCCGGAGCCGTCGGGCTCGTCGCCGTTGGAGAAGCCGCCGGGAACGAACAGCACCTCAGCGGAATCAACGGCCATTGTGAAATCGCCTATGGAGTCGCGCAGAGCGGCGTCCGAGCCGGTGCGGATTATAATGGCATCGGCGTCAAAACCGGCTGCGCGGAAACGGCGCAGGGTCTCATACTCGCAGTTGGTGCCGGGGAAAACGGGGACGATCGCCCTGGGATGCGCCGTTTTCACGCCGAAGGGCTTGACATACGGCCTGTCGGCACAGTTCAGCTCGATCATGGAGCCGTTGTCGCAGTACGCGGGGAACACGAACTCAAGCGTGGATTCATAAGCCCCGAGCAGCTCATCTTCAGCGACGGGAGCAATCGCCTTGTCCGCAAAGCGGAAGCCGGGCTTTTCGGAGGTCACGCCGAGGGTTTCGACTCTGAACCCGTCCGGAAGCTCAAGGCCCTTTGTCTCCACAATGAAGGAGCCCGTTTCGGGAGCGAAGATATCGTCAGCGGCAAGATCGACGCCGAGGCCGTTGCCGAGGGACATTTTGATAAGGGCCTCCGCCGCGCCCATCCTGCCGGGGACGAACGCCGCGGTGATAACGCCCTGCTTTATAAGCGCGTTCACGGCAAGGCAGAGCTTTTTGAAATCTGTGCCAGCAAAGCGGCCGTTTTCGTCCTTTTTGACGGAAAGGCGGAGCACCTTGGAGCCTGCGCGCTTGAACTCGGGAGAAAGCATATTCTGCACGCTGCCGACAGCCGCCGCAAACGAGATGAGCGTGGGCGGAACGTGGATGGACTCGAAGCTGCCGCTCATGGAGTCCTTGCCGCCGATAGCCGCCGTACCGAGGTCGACCTGCGCGTCAAGCGCGCCGAGAAGCGCCGCCATGGGCTTGCCCCAGCTCTCCTCGGTCTTAAGACGCTCGAAGTATTCCTGGAAGCTCATCCAGCACTCGTCAAGATCGGCGCCCGACGCGGCAAGCTTTGCGTACGACGCAAGCACCGCGTTATAGGAGCCCCAATATGGGGAGAATTCGGAAACGTATGGGTCGAAGCCCCAGCTCATGACCGAGCAGGTTTGGGTATTGCCGTCGGGCACGGGGAACTTGGCGGCCATCGCCTGCGCGGGGGTAAGCTGCCTTCTGCCGCCGAACGGCATCAGCACGGTGTTTGCGCCGACGGTGGAGTCGAACGTTTCGGCAAGGCCGCGCTGAGAGCAGACGTTGAGGTCGGCGGCAAGGTTCAGGAGCCTGTCGCGCACGGAGCCCGAAAACTCCCCGGGTGTAAACCGGAGCTGCTTTTTGACGCGCACGCGGGTGTGCTTTGCCGCGCCGTTGGTGTCTATGAATTCCCTTGAAAGGTCAACTGCTTTTTGGCCCTTATAATACATCGTAAGGCGCCCCTTGTCGGTGACGGAGGCTACCTTTACGGCGTCTACGCCCTCTGCCGCACAGAGCGCGATGAACGCATCGGCGTCCTTGCTCTCGACGACTGCGGCCATACGCTCCTGCGATTCGGAGATCGCAAGCTCCGTCGGGTCAAGGCCCATGTACTTTTTGGGTACGCGGTCAAGGTCGATCTCGAGCCCGTCCGCAAGCTCGCCTATGGCAACGGAAACGCCGCCCGCGCCGAAGTCGTTGCAGCGCTTTATCATGCGGGAGGCCTCGGGGTTTCTGAACAGGCGCTGAAGCTTGCGTTCTTCGGGAGCGTTGCCCTTCTGCACCTCTGCGCCGCAAAGCTCAAGCGAGGAGGCGGTATGCGCCTTTGAAGCGCCCGTTGCGCCGCCGCAGCCGTCGCGCCCGGTCTTGCCGCCCATGAGTATGACACAGTCGCCCGCACAGGGCTCCTCACGCCTGACGTTTGCCTGAGGCACGGCGGCGATGACCGCGCCGACCTCCATGCGCTTTGCGGCATAGCCGGGATGGTACAGCTCGTGCACGATACCCGTGGCAAGGCCGATCTGATTGCCGTAAGACGAGAAGCCCGCCGCCGCCTCGCGCACTATGCTGCGCTGAGGGAGCTTGCCGGGGATGGTCTCGGAAACGGGGCGGGTGGGATCCGCAGCGCCCGTTATGCGCATGGACTGATAAACATAACCCCTGCCCGAGAGCGGGTCGCGGATAGCACCGCCGACGCAGGTTGCCGCGCCGCCGAAGGGTTCGATCTCGGTGGGATGGTTATGCGTTTCGTTTTTGAAGAGAAGGAGCCACGGCTCCATTTTGCCGTTATGGTCGACTTGGGCCTTTACGGTGCAGGCGTTTATCTCCTTGGAGTCGTCGAGCTTTGTCAAAAGCCCGGTGACTTTTTTATGGTACTTCGCGCCGACGGTCGCCATATCCATAAGGCAGACGGGCTTATTGTCTCCGACCTTTCTGCGCAGCTCCAGATACCGCTCGTAAGAGGCGCGAACGTCCTCGTCCTCGAACTCGACCGAGTCGATATGCGTATTGAAAGTGGTATGGCGACAATGGTCGGACCAATAGGTGTCAAGCACCTTTATCTCCGTCACGGAGGGGTCGCGGCCCTCTTCGCGGAAATAATCGCGGCAGCAGACGGCGTCCGCAAGATCCATTGCAAGGCCCATTTCGGCGATGAGGCGTGAAAGCCCACCGTCGTCGAGCCCGCGGAAGCCCTCGATGAACGAAACGCCCTCCGGCTCGTCATACGAACGGGCAAGGCTTTTGGGCATTTCAAGGCTGCCCTCGCGGCTGTCGACGGGATTAATGAGCGCTGACTTGATAAGGCGCACTTCGTCGTCGGACACGCTGCCGTAAACGAGATAGACCCTCGCCGTGCGTACGGTGGGCATCTCACCCCTGCCGTCAAGGCCGATGAGCCTTATGGACTGCTCCGCCGCGTCGGCGCACTGGTCATATTGACCGGGCAGATACTCGGCGGCGAAAGCGTGCGCATACCCCTCGGGCAGCTCACGCAGGGCGTTCTCCGTACGCGGGTCCGAGAACACGGAACCTATGCACTTTATGAAAGTGGTCTCCGACACGTTCTCAACGTCATATCGGCGAAGAAGCCTTATCCGTTCAAGGCCCTTTACGCCGTGGAGCGTGACGAAGCGCTTTAAGAGCGCCTCCTCTTCATGCGAAAACTCGGGTCTTCTTTCGGTGTAAACACGAAAAACCATTTATACCTCCTATGTCTCGGGGCTGCCGGGCACGTTTGCGTTATTCTGCCCTGCCTGCGCTGTTGATCCGTGCAAGCGCGGCGGCGCCTATATCGCGCCTGTAATACATATCCTTCCAGCTGACGTGCGACACTCCCTCGTATGCCAGGGCAACGGCCTTTTCGAGGGTATCCGCGTTTGCCGTGACGTTCATGACCCTGCCGCCGGCCGTAACGAAACCGCAGTCGACCTTTTTCGTACCCGCATGCACGAGCGAAACGTTTGCGGGAAGCTCGCCGATCTGAATGGGCAGGCCCTTTTCGTACTTGCCGGGGTAGCCGCCCGAGGCAAGCACCACGTTGGCGCACGCGCCGTCTGAGAAGACGACCTTCGTATCGGCAAGCGTGCGGTTCTCACACGCGAGCATTGCGTCAAGCAGCGGGCTCTGCATAAGCGTAAGCACGGTCTGCGCCTCGGGATCGCCGAAACGGCAATTGTACTCGATGACCTTGGGGCCGTCCTTTGTTATCATAAGGCCGAAGTACAGGCAGCCTGTGAACGGACAGCCCTCGGCCTCCATTGCGCGGACGGTGGGCAGGAAGATGCGCTCCATACACTCGCGGGCAACGGCCTCGGTATAGAAGGGATTGGGAGCGATAACGCCCATGCCGCCGGTGTTGGGACCGGCGCCTCCCTCCCCCGCCGTCTTATGATCCATGGAGGAGACCATGGGCACGACGGTCTTTCCGTCGGTAAAGCTCAGAACGCTGACCTCGGGGCCCTGCAGGAACTCCTCGATCAGTATGCGCGCGCCGCTTGCGCCGAACAGTCCGTTTTCCATAAGCTCACGGGCGGCATCTGCCGCCTCGCCGCGGGTGCGGCAGATGAAAACGCCCTTGCCCAGCGCAAGCCCGTCGGCCTTTACGACCATGGGTGGTTCGTTTTTGGCGATATAGTCAAGCGCGTCCGAAAGTGAATCGAACTTTGCGGCCTTTGCCGTGGGTATGTCGTACTTTTCCATAAGCTGTTTGGAAAAGATCTTGCTGGATTCGATCCTTGCAGCGGCCTTGCCCGGACCGAAGCAGGGTATGCCCATGCCGCGAAGCATATCTGCCATGCCCATTGCAAGTGGGTCGTCGGGAGTAACGCAGGCAAAATCGACCCTGTGCTCAAGCGCAAACGCGCGCACGCCGTCAAGGTCAGTCGCCTTTACGGGGAAGCACTCGCAAAACTCCTCCATGCCGCCGTTGCCGGGCAGGGCATAAATGCGCTCCACCCTGCTGTCCTCTTTGAGCTTTTTGGCGATGCCGTATTCGCGGCCGCCGCCGCCTATCAAAAGTATGTTCATAAGCTTCCTTTCGACCCGTCAATGATGGAACAGACGTATGCCGTTTGTTACCATGGTAATGCCCAGCCTGTTGCACTCGGCGATAACGTCGCCGTCGCGCTTGGAGCCGCCCGCCTGAACGATGTACCTGACGCCGCTGCGATAGGCCCTCGTTATGTTGTCGGAGAACGGGAAGAAGGCGTCGGACGCGAGCGCAAGACCCGTGCGGGAAGCTAAAAACTCACGCTTCTCCTCCTTGGTGAGGGGCTCGGGGCGGACCTTGAAGAAACGCTGCCATTCGCCCTCCGCAAGCACGTCGTCGGCATGGTCGGAGATGTAGCAGTCTATGCAGTTGTCACGGTCGGGACGGCCGATGGTATCGACAAAGGGGAGCGAAAGCACTTTTTCATGCTCACGCAGGAGCCAGTTGTCGGCTTTGTCGCCCGCAAGACGCGTGCAGTGTATGCGAGACTGCTGACCTGCGCCGACGCCCACGGCCTGACCGTCTACGGCATAGCAGACGGAGTTGGACTGGGTGTACTTCAAGGTAATCATTGCGACGACGAGGTCGCGCTTTGCAGACTCCGGAAGATCGCGGTTTTCGGTAACGATGTTCTCAAGCACGGAATAATCGAGCTTCGCGTCGTTGCGCTTCTGCGTGAATGTGACGCCGAAAACCTCCTTGGACTCGAACTCCGGCGCGGAGTAGTCGGGGTCGATCTTGATAATGCAGTATTTGCCGCCCTTCTTGGTGCGAAGCAGCTCAAGCGCCTCCGGGTCGTAATCGGGAGCGATGACGCCATCCGAAACCTCGGGCTTGATAACGCGGGCGCAGGTCAGGTCGCACTTATCGGAAAGCGCAATGAAATCGCCGAAGCTGGACATGCGGTCCGCGCCGCGGGCGCGGGCGTACGCGCAGGCAAGGAGCGAACCGTTGATATCCTCGATCTGCTCGACGAAGAGCTTTTTCTTCATAACGTCGGAAAGGGGCACGCCTACCGCCGCACCGGCGGGACTGACGTGCTTGAATGAGGCCGCGGCGGGCAGCGACAGCGCCTGCTTAAGCTCCCTAACAAGCTGCCAGGAGTTGAACGCATCGAGAAAATTGATGTAGCCGGGATTGCCGTTCAAGACCTCAAAGGGCAGGTCTCGGCCGTCATTCATGGAAAGGGAAGCCGGTTTCTGGTTGGGATTGCAGCCGTACTTTAAGGTAAGCTCTTTCATGTTCTGTCCTTTCATTCGTACTTGTTGATAAGCCTGTCGGTGTACTCCATTGTGGCGGGGTCTATAAAGCGGACGTATAGGGCGACTTTATTGTCGTCGTTGATGCCGTTCCATACGGCGTCCGTGAACTCGTCTATGTCCTCGCAGACGCCTACCTCGTGAGGCTCGCCCTCAAAGGTTTTAAGCACTTGCGTGCCGCCCATATAGGTGTGGATATAGTGAGCAACGCCCGGCTGCTTTTCATAACGGAAAAACTGGCGGCTGCAGGTAAGGCCCTCGGGGTCGGCGGCCTTCAGCACCGAAAGCTCGAACGAAGGCTCGCATTCGTCAAAAGTGACGAGGCCGGAAATGCGCGCGGTAAAATGAGGGGGGTCGGGCTCGAAGCAGCGAGTGGCAAGCGCGGACTCAAAGCTGCCGCCCAGCACAAGCGCGTCGTAAACGGTATCGGTCTGGTCGCCGTTTGTAACTATCACCGTGGAGCCCAGCATACGAAGCGGAGAATAGACGATGAGCTCCGCGTGCTCCGGGTCGCGATCGGCGGTGTATTTTATAACAAGGTCGTCGCCCATGCGCATGAACCTGCGCGCGCGGGAGGAGGCCGACCTGCCCATTATGAAGTAGGCTATTGCGGCCTTGCCCTTGGGCGTGGCGCCGAGGATGATGCCGCGGCCGGAATACTGCTGTGTGCGAAGCAGGGAGTAAAGCTCTTTCATTTTATACCTCGTTTCGTATCAATATCTTGTGTGCAAGCTGCTCGCAGGCTGCGGGCAGGAGCAGCCATTCCGCCTGCTCCATTACGCGCCTTTGAAGAAGCTCCGGTGTGTCGCCATCGCGCACCTCGACGGCCTTCTGCATGAGGATCGGCCCGGCGTCTGCCTCTTCGGTGACGATATGAACTGTGGCTCCCGTGACCTTTACGCCGCGGGCAAGAGCCGCCTCGTGCACGCGCAGGCCATAAAAACCTTTGCCGCAAAAGGACGGAATGAGCGAAGGATGCACGTTTATTATGCGCCCCTCGAACGAGCGGATGAAATCAGCCGAAAGTATGCGCAGGAACCCCGCAAGCACTATAAGCTCCACCCCGTTTACGCGGAGCAGTTCGGCAAGAGCGCTTTCAAACCCGGGGCCGTTCGGAACGTATGCATGAGCAATGCCGGCGTTTTCGGCGCGCTCTAACGCATAGGCGCCCGCCTTGTTTGAAACGACGAGCGCAAGCCGCACCGAGGGAAGCTCGCCCCTTGCGGCGGAGTCTATGATGGCCTGCAGGTTGGTGCCGCCGCCCGACACCAGAACGGCTGTGTTGACCCTTTCCATCGGCTTACATTATTACGCCTTCGTCCGAAGCGACGACGGTACCTATGCGGTATGCGTCGACATTGACTGCGCGCAGAGCCTCTATCGCCTTTTCGGCCTCGGCCTCGGACACGGTCGCTATCATGCCCACTCCCATATTGAACGTATTGAACATATCGCGCTCGTCGATATTGCCTCGCTCCGCAATAAGCCGGAAAACAGGCAGTACGCGCACGGCGGACTTGTCTATCCTTGCGGAAAGCCCCTTGGGAATGGCGCGGGGGATGTTCTCGTAAAAACCGCCGCCCGTTATGTGGGCAAGCGAATGCACCTCTACCCCGCGGCGCAGCGCCTGCACGGGCTTGACGTAAAGCTTTGTGGGGACGAGCAGCGCGTCGCCAAGGCGCATGCCGAGCTCCGGAACGTACTCGAAGAGCCCGTCGCCCTCGACGTCGAATATCTTCCTGACGAGCGAGAAGCCGTTGGAATGTACGCCCGAGGAGGGGAGCGCGATTATTGCGTCGCCCTCTTTGACGGAGGAATTGTCCATGAGGCGGCTCTTTTCAACAACGCCCACGGCGAAGCCCGCAAGGTCATACTCGTTTTCGGGATAGAAGCCGGGCATTTCGGCGGTCTCGCCGCCGATAAGCGCACAGCCGGACTCGCAGCAGCCGTCGGCAACGCCCTTGACGATCTGCTCTATCCTTTCGGGAACGAGCTTGCCGGTAGCGATGTAATCGAGGAAGAATATGGGGTCCGCGCCGCTGCAGACAACGTCGTTGACGCACATGGCGACGCAGTCTATGCCTATGGTGTCGTGCTTGTCCATACGGAAGGCGAGCTTTAACTTGGTGCCTACGCCGTCCGTACCGGAGATCAGCACGGGCTCTTTATAGCCCATAAGCTCAAAAGCGCCGCCGAAGCCGCCGAGCTCAGACGCCGTGCCGGGGATCTTGGTCCTTGCGACGTGGTCTTTTATCCTTTTGACGGCCTCGTAGCCGGCCGTGATATCAACGCCCGCTTCGGCGTATGCTTTGCTGCTGCTCTTCATTCCTGTATCTCCTTTATTTTGAAGTATCCAATGAGAAGTCCCTGTCCTTTTGCTCGACCGCCTCGGCCATCTTGCGCATCTGACACGCAAGCCTTTCGTAAAGCGTTTCATCATTTGCGGCCAGCATCCTTGCGGCAAGCCATGCGGCGTTTGCGCCGCCGTCTATCGCAACGGTCGCAACGGGAATGCCGGAGGGCATCTGCACCGTGGATAAAAGCGCGTCAAGACCGCCCAGATCGGAACCCTTTATGGGAACGCCGATAACGGGAAGCGCGGTCTGCGAGGCGATGACGCCCGCAAGATGCGCGGCCTTGCCCGCAAACGCAACGAGAACGCCATAGCCGTTGTTTGCGGCGTCGGCGGCAAAAGCGGCCGTACGCACTGGCGTGCGGTGTGCACTCATTATATGTACGGTATAGGGGATGGCCAGATCGTCAAGTACAGCGGCGGCTTTTCGGACGACCGGAGCGTCGCTGTCGCTGCCCATGATAAGCGCAACTCTTTTCATTAAGCCCTCACTTCCCCGCCGGAAAAGGCGGAATCGAATCAATTACAAAGGTCCACCCGACAGGTAATACCTTTGGCAAAATCATACCATATCGGGAGCTAAATGTAAAGAGCAACGGCGCTGAGCCAGCTTGTATATTGTTTGCCGCAATTGGGGCATTCGGTTGTGAAAAAAGGCAAACCCGAAACGTCTCGGGTAATAAAAATGCTTTTTCGGGATTTTGAATAACGGATGTGGTATCATCCGTTCAACATCAAAAAGAAAGGGGCTTTGCAATGCGAAGCCAAAGGTTTTCGAATATGAAGAAGATACTCATGGTTATGTTTGCGATGCTGCTTGCGGCAGCGGTAAGCACCGGATGCCAGTTAAGAAGCGACGCCAAGGAGAGCGCCTCCGACGAGACCCTGACCGAGATGAAGGGAACGCTTGACAGAAGCATGGGCGGCAGGATGCAGAACGGCGAGAGACCCGAAATGCCCGAGGGCGGGATGCCCGATATGCAAAACGGCGAACGGCCCGAAATGCCCGATGGCGAGACACCCGGCATGCAGAACGGCGAGAGACCCGAACGGCCCGACGGCGAGACGCCCGACATGCAGAACGGCGAGAGACCCGAACGGCCCGACGGCGAGACGCCCGACATGCAGAACGGCGAGAGACCCGAACGGCCCGACGGTGAGGGACACGGCAGACACGGCGAAGATGGCGCCGCCGCTCAGCCGGGGACCGACACACCCGCTCAGCCGGGGACCGACACACCCGCTCAGTCGGGGACCGACACACCCGCTCAGCCGGGGACCGACGCTCCCGCTCAGCCCGGGACCGATGCTCCCGCTCAGCCGAGTGAGGGTGCCTCCTCCTCTTTGCCGGACGGCGACGAGACTGCTGACGCAGAGCCCGTTATCTGACGCGCTTCGGAGCATTTGCGGAAAAGACGAGCCGGTGAGGCGGTTTTCGGACTCAAAAGCAAGAACAGCAAAAGCCCGTGGAAGCCTGTGCATACACGGGCTCAACGTATGCTTTGCGTGGTCGGTATAACCGGAAGGCCGATTCTTTCAGAGAGCAGACCGGGAACGGCCGTTATCCCAAAGCGCATTGCGTCCGCTCTGTTTCGCGCCGAAAACGCTTTGGGCAAGCAGGGACGCGTCGGTCGCGTCCGCAGCGCCGTCGCCGTTGATATCCGCGTTATTCAAGGCTTCGTCCGATAGGGAAGCCGAGTTCATAACGTACGCAAAAAGCACCGAAATATCCGAAGCCGTAACGGAACCGTCGCAGTTGACGTCACCCGGTTTGGATACGCCATAGTCGGCCTCATAGCCCGCATAGACGACCATATCCTCTGTTACACAGTCCAGCTCCCTGTCCCATCCCGTAAAATGCCAGCCGCTGTGCACGGGAGGCTCCGGCGGAATTACGGCCGAGCCGTATTCCGCAAGCAGCGACGCAAAGGGCTGCATCGTTATTCCGTCTATAAAAACCACATTGCACTGCGCGGCGGTATAGTCTGCGGTAACATACATATCCCGCGTTATGCGTGAAAAGTCAGCCGGACGTCCGTCCTCCTGCCAGCCGGAGCACGCAAGCCCCTCGTGTACGGGAAGCTCCGGCGGGATCAGCGGATCGCCGTGAAGTACGGTCATAACGGCGACCGTTTCGCCGTTAAAGCCGTCTGTAAATGTGACGGTGTGGTATGCGCTGCCGAAAACCGCCGTAAGGCTGCCGCCCTCATTGCCCCTTATGGGACAGACGGCGTCCTCCGTTACAGGGGAGCCGTCCGCGCCGTACCAGCCGAGAAGCGCCGCGGATTCTGCGGGGCGGGCATAAACCGCTGAGCCGCCCTCCCGTTGATGTGACAGCCAGAACACCCCGTCTCCCTCGGCAAGCACAACAAGGTCGGCCTGCTCCACGCCCGAAAGATCCGCTCTTTTTAAGGCCGTGCCCGACGCCGAAACGGTCATTAATTCGGAACAATGGTTAAGGTCGAGCTCCGACAGTGAAGAAAGCCCCGTACAGTCGAGCGATGAAAGCCCGCTTTTAGGAGCGAGCAGACGCTCAAGCGAGCCGCAGCCCGCGACCGAAAGCGTCTGAAGCCCCGTCATACCCGTAAAGTCGAGCTGACGGATAGGGGTATATGAAAAATCTGCGGTCGTAAGCGCGGGCGAAGCAAGCCCCGTAACCGCCGTCAGGCCGGAATTGCCGGAGCAGTCGGCCGACTCCAGCAGGGAGCAGCCGTACAGCATTAGACTGACGAGGCTGTTTCCGCTGCAGTTGAGAACACGGAGCGCAGACAGGCCCGAAAGATCCAGCGACTCGAGCGCGTTTGAGGCGCAGTCGAGCAGCTTGAGTGCGGTGCAGCCCGTCAGGTCAAGCTCTTCAAGCGCACATGCGCGGCAGTCCAGCGTGTCAAGCGACGCACAGCCCGAAACCAGAAGCGACTCCGTACCGCTCCCCGCTATGCTTATTTGTGAGATGCTCATGTTGCCGGAGGCGTCGAATACGGCAAGGCCGCAGTCCGAAAGGACGGCGCTTTTGACCCCGCCGCCGCATTTTACAAGCTCCATCGCGGGGGAACCGACGATAGAAAGCCGGCATGAGCTGCCGCTGCAGTCGACGGTTTTGAGCGATGGAAGGCCGGCTATGCTGCATTCCGCCGCGTGGGAGCCGTTGGAAGCGAACATAATACTCTCCGCAAGGGGGCAGTTAACGGCGGACAGCCGCTCAATGCCGTTTTGCGACAGGTCGACCGTCCGCAAACTGCCGAACTCGTTAAGGTTCAACCCCCCGCAAAGGCCCTTATCCGTAAAAGAGATGTGAGTAAAATGCATGACGCCGCCGTCATCGGCGGCTGTGTTGAGCGAGCCGGCAGGCAGTGCGAAAAGCCACAGAGACGGATCGGCCTTTATGCTTTCATAGTCGGCGCCCATAAGCTTTGCGCCGTTTTTAACGCCGTACGAGTCAGCCTGTTCGAAGAATTCAAACAGGCATTTGACCTCCTGCGGGCAGAATGATACGTTCTCCGGCAAAGCACGGGCGGAAAGCCCGCCTGCGTATAAAACCGGCGGAAGCAGCAGAAGGCCGAAAAGCACGGTCATAAGAACCGGAACGATCTTTTTCATACAATACTCCGTTCATACACGCCGATAATGGGTACGGCGCAGACAAAATATATCATCAAAAGCGGATAAAGTCAACGGCTATGCGGCCTTTCAAATGCCCGTATAATAAAAAGCCTTTCGGCATAAGCTTTTATCAGCAAATGACCGAAAGGCGAACAAAACATGAATGCTTACATTGAAAACCGGGTAATGGACATAGCCGGATACATTATCGAAACGGGAGCCACCGTGCGTACGGCGGCAAAGGAGTTCGGCGTTTCGAAATCGACCGTGCACAAGGATATGACCGACCGCCTGCGCCGCCTTGACCGCGGCAAGGCAAAGGACGTTGCCGCCGTGCTTGAAACGAACAAGGAAGAGCGGCACATTCGCGGGGGCTACGCCACCTACTTAAAATACAGGAACGCGGACAAAGCCTGACTCACTCCTTTGAGGCTTCGCGCATGCGCTCGGCCTGAGAAGGGCGCAGGTACATTGGCACAGCCTGCGAAACGGGGCTTATCCGCCCCTTTGCTGCCTCGACCAGCACGAGCCTTGCGTCGGGGTATGCTTTGGGCTCAAAGCAGTCGCCGATGATGAGCGCGTCCTGAGGGAGCGCCGTGACGACCTCGTCGGTCACGGCGGCGCAGGGCGCAAGCGTTTCGGAGCCGTCCCGCATCACGCGGGCATAGCAGTTGCCGCCGCGGCAGTCGATTAGCGAGGCGGCCGTGCCGCAGGGTGCAATATCCGCCGCAAGCGCCGCAAGCGAGCAAACGGGCAGCACAGGAATGCCAAGCGCCATTGCCATTGCGTTGGCGCAGGAAACGCCTATCCTGACCCCCGTGAACGAGCCCGGGCCGACGTCCACGGCGATGCAGTCAAGCCGGTTTTTGCTTACGCCGGCAAGCCGGAGCGCGTCCTCGATAAGGCGCATCAAAACCTCGGAATGTGACCTTCCGGGGTTTTTGTCCGTGCAGAATGAAACGACCTCCGCTTTACCGAAGCGCGGCGCAAGCACCGCCGCGGAGGGCCTCTTTGCCGAAGTAGAAATGCCGAGCATTACCATTATACCGCCTCCAGAATGCCTTCGTAACCCGAACCCCGAGTGCGGATAAGCACTCGCCTCGGGTCCTGTCCGCTGCCGACGATCTTTATCTCGAGCCTGTCCTTTGGCAGAGCGTCGGGAACGTTTTCGCACCATTCCATGATCACGACCGACCCGGAGGACAGATGATCTTCATAGCCTATCGCATAAAGCTCGTCGGGATCCTCTATGCGGTAGGCGTCGAAATGGTCGAGCGCAAGCCGCCCCTCGTGATGGCGGACTATTGTGAACGTGGGGCTTAAAATGCCCACGATGCCGAGGGCTTCGGCAATGCCCTTTGTAAGAGTTGTTTTTCCGGCGCCGAGGTCCCCGTACAGCGCAATGAACGCGCCCGGGAAAACCGCGCCGCCAATACGTTTGCCAAGCGCATGCATTGCGTCCGGCGATGAAACGATAAGCTCCTTCTTGCTCAATTGAAAGTACCTCTTATGCTGAGTTCGTCACGGTAGTCGGGGAGCCTGTCCTCACGGATGGCACGGCGTATCCCCTCCATAAGCCTGTATGTAAAGCGCAGGTTGTGTATGGTTAAAAGCTGAGCCGCAAGTATCTCATTCGCCTTTATGAGATGGCGTATATACGCCCTTGAAAAATGGCGGCAGGCATAGCAGTCGCAGCCCTCCTCGATGGGCAGGAAATCCTCGGCGTACTGAAGCTGTTTGAGGCTCCTTTTGCCGTCGAAGGTCATAGCAAGCGCATTGCGGGCGGAACGGGTCTGCATTACGCAGTCGAACATATCGACGCCCCGCAGCGCACCCTCGACAAGGCAATCGGGGCTGCCGACGCCCATCAGGTAATGCGGCTTGTTCGCGGGAAGATGCGGCCGAATCGTATCGAGCATTTCGTACATGACGGGCTTCGGTTCGCCCACGGAAAGGCCGCCGATGCCGTATCCCGGGAAGTCCATGTCGGTGAGCGCTTTTGCGCTGGCGATGCGAAGGTCGGCAAACATGCCGCCCTGTATTATGCCGAACAGCGCCTGATCGGGGCGGGTGTGCGCCGCCTTGCAGCGCTCAGCCCAGCGATGCGTGCGGTCCATCGCTTTGACGGTGTAGTCGTATGAACAGCCCGCCGGAGCGCATTCGTCGAAAGCCATTGCGATGTCCGCGCCCAGGGCCTGCTCTATCTCCATCACCTTTTCGGGCGTGAAGAAGTGGCGGCTGCCGTCGATATGCGAACAGAACTCAACGCCGTCCTCCTTTATCTTGTTCATAGCCGCAAGGCTGAACACCTGAAACCCGCCGCTGTCGGTAAGCATGGGTCCGTGCCATTGCGAAAACTCGTGCAGGCCGCCCGCCTTTTTGACGAGCTCATGCCCGGGGCGCAGGTACAGATGATATGTGTTTGAAAGCACTACGCCCGCGCCTATCTCCTCAAGGTCACGCGGGAGTATGGCCTTGACGGTCGCCTGTGTGCCGACGCACATATACGTCGGCGTTTCGATATCGCCGTGGGGAGTGTGCAGTATGCCGAGCCTTGCGCCGGACTTGGCGCAGGTCTTTATAAGTTCATAGGTTACGGGGGCTGACGCCTTCTCTTCCATAATACACCTTTGCTTTTGTTTTGGGCGGCGCTTATGCGCACCCGGTTATTATACCCGAAATCGGCGGGAAACGCAACAAAGCGGCAGCGCGCCGCGCAAGCTGTACCCGCGCGGGCGCGGCAGTGCTCAGTTTGAAACGTATGCGTTTTCCTGCTCGAGCCTTGAAATGATATCGAAGAGGGCAAGCTTCTTTTCGGGGACGACCGCCGTTTCATCGCCGAACTCCATTATTCTTTCCGGAGCCGCACCGTCCGGCCATTCGGGTAGCCCCTCGCCGTTCGGGTCGCCCGTCTTGATGAAGTTTACAAGGTACGCGCTCATCTGCCCCATAAGCTCGCGGTCACGCTCGTCAAAAAGACGCGAGCTTTCATCGATATTGGCGTAAAGATATACCTCCTCGCCGCTGTGCCATGGGCCGAGCCTGCCGTTGTTTTTGGTAAAAGTGTACTCGTAAACGGGCACGCCGTTTTCGGCGGCA
Source organism: Clostridia bacterium (assembly GCA_017539215.1). GTDB lineage: Bacteria > Bacillota > Clostridia > Christensenellales > CAG-138 > UBA3857. Next base: position 68,099 of record JAFYHI010000065.1, read on the forward strand.
AGACGGCTGAGGACATAATGCGAATGGTCGAAGAACAATGCGCCCCAGATCTCCGCCCACGCGGACGCGGCCTGACCATCGGACGATACGGGGTAAAGCGCCAGCACTTCATCGGCAAGACCGCCGAAAACGCTCCTGACCTTTGACTCGAAGTTCTTCATATCCGTCCTGTCGAAGAGTATGAATGCCGCAGCCTCCTCGGCATTATAGCCGTGGAGCAGGGCCTCTTCATTGTGCCGGCCGTTTTTATACGACTCATACGGCGTCTGCTCAAGAACATACCCGTCCACAGTTATGTGGTGCTGGGTGTATGCCTCGTCCGCAAGCTCCTCGGCAGGCACGTTCCTCAGTTCTGCGACGGTTTTGCAGTTATGCCGCGCAAGAAGCTCGGCACAGCTGTCATACGCCTCGTCAAGGAGGCGGAAGGAATGCGGCGGCTGCTTGCACGCAACGGCGGAGCTTTCAAGCACCGCCCGGCGGAAAAGCCCCTTGGCAAGCGGGGACGTGCAGAGCGCGCTGACGCAGGCCGCGCCTGCCGACTCGCCCGAAAGCGTTACGTTCTGCGGATCGCCGCCGAAAGCGGCGATATTGTCGCGCACCCATTCAAGCGCCTTTATCTGATCCATCAGGCCGTAGTTGCCCGTGCTTCCCACGGGGGATTCGGCTGCAAGCTCCTCTGAGGCCAAAAAACCGAACGCGCCGAGACGGTAGCCCATATTTACGACTATCACGCCCTGCTTTGCAAGGCCTGCGCCGCTGTAATCGCCCCACCAGGGCTGACCGGTTTGGAGTGAGCCGCCGTGAACGTACACCAGCACGGGAAGGCCCTCTCCCCCGCCTGCGGGCCGCCATACATTGAGGTAAAGCGAATCCTCGCTGACGGGCGGGACGTAATTATCGTGCAGGGATATCTTATAATCGTGATAGCCTATTATCTGTTTAAGCGAATCATAGATCGGCAGGTTGACCGGCTGCATGCTCATGGGCGCGAAGCTGTCGGCTTCAAGCACGCCGCTCCAGGGCGCGGGATCCTGAGGGGCCTTCCACCTGAGCTCTCCCACGGGCGGGGCGGCGTAGGGTATGCCGGCAAATATCTCAACCCCATCCCCGTTTACAACGCCGCGCACCTGCCCCTGCTTCACGGCAACGACCTCCGTGCGGGCGGGATTTACGGCGTCCGTCGCGGGAACGGCCCTGACGGGAGGCCATGACAGGAAGAAAACTCCCGCAAAGAGCGCCGCCCAAGCGGCCCACAGGCCGAGCCTTTTTACAAAGCGGGGCCTGCGTTTCACGCGCATCGCCAGTATTACGAACAACGCCGCAAGCACGGCAAGCGCCGCAAAACCCCACAGCGAATTCTTGTTAAGCTCAAGCAGCGCAGCCATAAGCGCCGCGGTAACGGCCGCGGTTATAAAAACGCCTGCAGTTCTCATAAGCACCTCCAAACAAGCAGGCTGAAAGCCTCTTTTATCCCACCGTGATTATACTATAAGCGGAAAATCCCGTCAATTCGAAAAAGAGCTTCGCGGGCTTTTGAGGGTTGTAAAAAAGCCGCTTCTGCGGGCGGCTTTCAAAGCTTTGCAAATAATCCCGCGCGAACAAACTCAGCGGTCTTCAAGATATGCTTCAAGATAGAGCCGGCAGCCGTTGTCGGCGTCAAGGGTACTTCCGGAGTTTTCTATCATATGGCGGATGATCTGCGTGGGGATAACGAGGTTTTCCATTCTGAGCGCCTTTTTATGAGAACGCGCCATGCTGACGACCACCTGTTCAAGGTCCGCGCCGCCATAAGCTTTGCGGCAAAGCGCGGCGTCCTTTCCCCTCTGGCGTGTACAGAAATTATTATGAGCAAGGCGCACAAGAGCGGCAATGCCGTATGTAAGCGGCAGTATTGCGATAAGCGAGACCCAGACGGGTATCCTTGTGGCAAAGCCGTAAAAATCGTTCCAGCCGCCGTTTTCCTCGCCTATGAACACCACCATAACAAGGTACACCGCGGCGTAGACCGCAACGGGTATCAGGGCGAGAAACGATTCGCCGAGGCGGACAAGGTGGCTCTTTATAAAGCAGCAGAAAGTCACGATGGAAAGCACCGGGCAGACGCCGTGCAGGAAGAAGCGCGAGCCCGTGAATATGAGCACGAACCCCTTGACGGGCGCCAATATGCAAAGCGAAACGAGGAACGTGAGCGACACCGCCGTGACCGCAACGTGAAGCATCACCACCACCCAGTCGGGCAGATGATAGTACCCCGTGCGAAGCCCGTCGACGGCGTATGGTATGCACAGCAGCATCGCAAGCCCCGCGAGTATGTTGGAATCGACCGTGAACATGCAGAACGTGCGGATGCCCATATGGTCGAAATTCTCATCAAAGAGCGTTACAAGGTTCATCGTAACGCCCACGCATACGCACACGGAAACCACCGATGCGCCGATCAGCGCAAACAGGCATTGTATGCGGTTGCTGCGGATAACGGGATCTTTCACGGGTCGCCGCTCCTTTCAAAAGCATCATTCGACAATAATATACCATAGACCTTGCGGGATGTAAAGCGCTTTGTGTCGGCTGCACGCGGCTTCAGCCTGCCTCGCGGCAATAAAAAGCCCGCCCTTAAGGCGCGGGCGGGGCTTAAATGACGGCGCGTCAATCAGCGTAGGGTATTTCGGCGTATTCGTCCTGTATTATGCCGTTGATGTAAACGGGGTAGCCATCCGGGCCGAAGCTCACTTCGACCGTGCCGATGCGCCCATCCGCGAGCTCGACCGCGGCGTAAGACGCCATATCTGTATAGCGGGGGATCACAACTTCCCCGGCGGGAACGGTGTAGGCCGTGCCGTCCTCAAGGGTCACGTCCATCGGGCGCAGAAGGGTGAGAGGCCATGTCCACGTATCGGGGTAGGTGTACCTTTCGGAAAGATCGACAAAGCCTTCATCCGTCACGGTGAATCTGCCGTTAAGATAGTAGGTGCCGAATATCTCGGTCCGCTTCATCATGGGAAGGCCCTCGTCCTGTGTGAATCCGAAGCCCACGGGGAAGCCGTGATAGGCGCTGCGCTCCGTGCCGAATTCAAAGTCCGCAGTGAACACATCAAATCCGCTGCCGTCTGCCTTCACACGCAAGGCCACGGTGTTTTCCCCCTCCTCGCGGGAAATGGAGCACACGACGGTGAGCCTGCCGTCATCGGGATCCAAGTCCGCAATGGCGCCGCTCATGAACCAGTAGTCCTCCATGTCATAAACGAAGGGCTCTTCGGGCGAGGCCGCAAGGGTGATGGTCAGCCTGGAGATGAACGCATACTCGTCCTGCCAGGAGCTTTCTATGAGCACGGTATCCTCCGCGCCGTCGCCGTCGAGATCGGCATAGGCGGGGATATCCTCAAAAAGCTCCATGAAGAACGCGGAGTGCTCGTTGGGGAGCACGGCGGTGCGCAGCACGAGCAGGGCGTCCGCGGCGTCGATCCTGCCGTCGGTGTTCGCGTCGCAGCGATCCTCAAGCTCTTCGGGAAGCTCGATCATCCCGAGCGCACGGCGCATGATGAGGAGCGCGTCGGCAGCGTCGATCTCGCCGTTTCCGTTGATATCGCCAAGTCCCGGCGTTCCGCCGCGTACGGGCGTGTTACCGACCCCCGCGAAAGCGGGGAGCGCCGTCGCGCATACGAGTATGAGAGCGGTGAGGATGCAGAAAAGTTTCTTAGACGTTTTCATGGTGATAAGTCCTTTCTATGATGATTTTTATCTTTCTGTCATTCCGCGACCCAAATCTCGCAGAATTCATCCTGCAGCAGGCCGTTTATGAACACCTCGAAGCCGCCGCGCACCTCGATCTCCACCCGGTAGGCCGAGCCGTCCTCAAGGCGGATATCGACCCAGCTCCACATATCGGTGGAAACGGGGGCAAACTTCGTTCCCGCGGGGAGCGTGA
>JAFYHI010000066.1 GCA_017539215.1 Clostridia bacterium
AGCAGCTTCAGCTCGTGCTCAAGGAACAGCCGCAGGTGGACGAAGGCTCCCTGCAGAAGGCCGATCCTAACGATCTGCCCCTCTATATGCAGGTGGATATACAGCTGACCGGCCTTGTCAACACCCCTGAGACCCGCTACTGGGATGCGGCAAACAGGATCTTCTATACCGGAGTGACAGAGCTGGATCGCGTCGTATTAACCTTGGACAACGGCAAGAAATACAGTGCGGCCGCTGTTACCGGCTACGATCTGGACGGCGGACCCCGTGCGGAAACGGTGATGTTGGTTCTCGTTGCGCTTGATGAAAACGGCTACCTGACCCGGGATATGCCCGGCAAGCTCGTTATATACCTGCACGGAGGCACTGAGGCGCAGTTTCAGACCGCGCTCGAAATGGCAAGCCTCACAGTCGAGGATCTCGGAGCCGGACTCGAGGCAGTATCCGGCAGCGAAAGCGGTACCGTGGTGATCTCTTCTTCGGCGGAGCCTTTCACCGCGCCGGAGCACGAATACACGCTTTCACAGCTTTTAAACACGCTGATCAACAAGGACGCCGCAAAGGTCACAGAGCTGCAGATGCGCATACTCTCGCTTGCCACCGATGAGCAGTACGTAAAGGATGAGCTCCTTCGCCCGCGGTTCTGGGCAGTAATGCCCGATCTTATCGGCCTCACCGAGGAGGAGGCGGTGCGCCTCTGCGAGCAGAACGGCATCAATTACTATATCGAACACATGGAGTTCACGAATGAAGCCGACCCCGACTTCATCGGCAGGGTGGAGTATCAGGAAATGCCGGCGGGCACCTCCGTATGCACCGATTGGCGGATGCTGCTCTCCGTGCAGGACGCCGACTAACGAGGCGGAAAGCCTGCGGCGATACTCCGGAGCGGCGGACGCCGAAAACAATGACGAAGCGACCACCTGCCGATAACTTCAAGTATCGCGCCGGGGGTGTATTCGCTTAAGGAAATAACTAAAGCAAGGGTGTTGCTTCAGCTTCAGACCGCTGACAGAGGTTTGTCAGCGGTCTGACCCCGCAAGGGGTTTTTTTATTATACGCCAACTGCTATTTTATAAGCCTTTCGGCGGTCCTGCGGTCTGTTTCGGGGCAGATATCCATAACGCGGGCAATGAGCAGCTCCTTCGCCTGAGCGGGGGATAAGCGGCTTTCGGCGTCCTCGATAAGCTTGCCGTACTTTTTATCCGACGCGGTGTACCGCGCAAGCCCCCAGCCGTAGCGGCGGCCCTTGGTGTCGAACGTGTACTCAAAGCTTGTGGGCAGCACAAAGCACTTCATCTGCAAAAGATTCATTACCTTATCAAAACCCGCGGCCTTGTCGGTAAGCCCGGTGCGAATGCGCAGATCGGTGGAGATTATGCTCTCATGCTCCAAAAGCGCCATTATGTCGAGCGCGGAGTGCGGAAGCAGGCCGTCCTCGTACATGCCCTCGTGATCGTATCCGTCGCGGCGGTAGCAGGCGAGTATCGCATACCACTCGGGGCTCATGAATACGGCCTTGCCGCGCAGCAGCTTTCCGTACGCGCCAACGTCGGCCTTCCATTCCCACGGGCCCTCGGCGTCGTCCGCAAACCATATAGCGGGGTCGGCGTGGTCGCGCAGGGAAAAGCCGGGGATCAAGCTTGTGAAAAAGGGCAGGAACCCAAGCGCGTTCACCGCGCTCTCAAGCTGCTCCTTTGTGGAAATCATGGGTATGTCGTGTATCGTGATCATGTCTTTTTCCTTTTTTGTTTAGAAGGGTATTCTCCAAACCTATGGGCGATCGCCGCCGTAGATATCGTCGATCCCGAGCCGTGCTTCGATGTTCCTGCGGATATCAAGGCAAACTCCGTCGAAGTTGGTGTTCAGATCGTAGTTTGAATAACGAAGTATCATGTTCCCCGTGCTCGACAAGAACTCGTCACGCTCCGCATCCTTCGCTCTGCCTTCCTCGGTATAATGCTGCGAGCCGTCAAGCTCGATCACTATTTTCACGGCGGCGATATAGAAATCCACGATACAGTCACCGAGGGGCTTCTGACGGTTGACATGCATCGGGAGCTTTTTCAGGAAATCATACCAAAGGCGCCGTTCCTCCTTTGTCATGTTCCTTCGAAGCATGCGCGAAAGCTTGGTAACTTGTACGCTGCCGTCCCTGCTCATATAGTCCTTTCGATAGTCACAAAGCGGCCGGCTGGCCAGCCTTTCCCCTTGCAGTAAGGCGTCGCAAAGCGGTCGGCGTACCTGCCTTTCCCCTTGCGGGGAAGGTGTCACCGCAGGTGACGGATGGGGGTATCCCAAAAAACGTTAATGCTCTGTGTCTGCGTCAGAGGAGACCCCCATCAGTCAGCTTCACTTTGTTCAGCTGACAGCTTCCCCGCAAGGGGGAAGCCTAATGACGCCCGCTTTATGAAAGCTCATTGACGTCCACACTTGAGGAGCTTATTAGCTAGGCCCCCATCAGTCAGCTTCACTTTGTTCAGCTGACAGCTTCCCCGCAAGGGGGAAGCCGATAACCGCATGCCACGCAAGGGGAAAGCTCGGCAATACCCTCGCAGTGCTTATGTCTCATGTCAAGATCATAAGACGGGCTCTATTTCAAAGCCGTTAAAGAGCGGATCAAATTCCTCCGTCAGTTCCCAGGGCAAGAAAGAGAGGTTCAGCAAATAGTTTGCTTCCCCGGGAACTGAAATCGCAGCGTGATTTGCTTCCATCAAGGTCGATACCTCCTTGACAGAAAAACGCGGAGACAGTTCATTCAATGAATGCCGAAAACGGGATTCGCTTTCTAACGGAAGGATGATCCACATATTCACTATTCCGGGATGCGGTGAATATGGAAACGATTCGAACTTGGCCTTTTGCTCCGGATGTTCCGAAAAGAAATGGTCGATAGCGAACTGTTCTTCTTCGGATACCGGTTTGAGCCACGCTGAATCGCAATAATCGGAATCCATAGAAAAACGCATTTTCCCGGTGAATCCCTTCTTCAACAGCGCCCAACTTCCGATCCGGTCGCCCTTCTTCCAAGAAGTCTCATCGCCGGAATAATTTGAGTCGGCAAACTTTGGCTTGATATCCACAACAAACCAATACCCTGCCCTATACTGTTTGACCCAAGTTCCGATCATCTTCGATTCTATCAGCTTAATTCGAACGCTCCGGTGTAAAGCTGATAATACTTCCCCTTCTGACGCAGCAGGTCTTCGTGGTCGCCGCGCTCAATTATCCTGCCGTGCTCCAATACCATAATGGCGTTGGAGTTTCTGACGGTTGACAGCCTGTGCGCTATCACGAACACGGTGCGCCCCTCCATAAGCTGATCCATGCCGGCCTCTATCAGCTTTTCGGTGCGGGTGTCTATGGAGCTCGTCGCCTCGTCCAGTATCAGCACCACGGGCGAGGCCACGGCCGCCCTTGCGATCGCTATAAGCTGACGCTGCCCCTGCGACAGGTTCGCGCCGTCGGAATAGAGCATGGTGTCGTACCCCTCGGGCATATGCGAAATGAAGTAGTGGGCGTTGGCAATCTTGGCGGCGGCTATGCACTCCTCGTCCGTGGCGTCAAGCTTGCCGTAGCGTATGTTCTCCATTACCGTGCCGGTAAACAGGTGGGTGTCCTGCAGCACCATGCCCAGCGTGCCGCGCAGGTCGTCCTTTTTTATGTCGCGTATGTCTATGCCGTCATAAGTTATCTCACCGTCGACCACGTCATAGAAGCGGTTTATGAGGTTTATTATGGTGGTCTTGCCCGCGCCGGTGGAGCCGACAAAGGCTATCTTCTGCCCCTTCTTGGCATAAACGTTTATGTCCTCCAATACCAGACGGCTCCCGTCATAGCTGAAATCCACATCGTGAAGCTCTATCCTGCCTACGAGCGGCACCTCCTTTTGGACGCCGTCTTCGCCGACTGTCAGCCATGCCTTGCTCCCGTCGGGCTTTTCTACAAGCCTCACGGTCCCCTCGTCCACCTCGGGGTCCATATCCATCAGCCCGAATACGCGCTCCGCGCCCGCAAGCGCAAGCAGTACATAGTTGAACTGCTGAGATATCTCCGAAACGCGGTTGGAAAACTGCCGTATGAACGTGAGGAAGGTTATAAGCACGAACCCCTCTATGCCGACGCGCGTCCAGTCAAAACGGGAGCTTTCGTTGAGCTTTGAAATAAGCTCGCCGTTTATCGAGAACAGCACGCCGATTGTGGTGGTGAGCGCATAGAAGATATGCGACAGGTTGTTCATGATCGGCCCCATTATCGAGGCGAGCGTGGTGGCCCTCGTTGCAACGCGGCGCAGCTCCTCGTTGCGCACGTCAAAGTCCTGAAGCACCTTTGCCTCGTGATTAAAGGCCTTGACTACGCGCTGCCCCTCCATCATTTCCTCAATGTAGCCGTTCACCTGCGAAAGCGCCTTTTGCTGCTTTACAAAGCTGCGGCCCGACCTTGAGGCAATGACCTTGGTTATCACCACGACGAGCGTGCCCAAAACCAGCACTATAAGGAACAGCGGCGCTGACAGTCTGACCATTGCGACTATCACGCCCGCCAGCGACACCGTTGATATCATAAGCTGAGTCACGCTCTGGTTCAGCATTTCGCGTATGGCGTCAACGTCGTTCGTGTAGTAGCTCATCAGCTCGCCGTGGGTCTTGCCGTCGAAAAAGCTTACGGGCAGCTCCTGCATGCGGTCAAAAAGATCCACCCTCAGCTTTGCCATGACTATGGAGGTGCACTGCAGCATCAGCCGATTAAGCGCATAGTTCGTGACAACGCTCAAAAGGTACAGCGCGCCCATGTAAATGAGCACCATCGTGTACCCCGCTATCTGGGCGTCCATGTGGATGCCCGCGGAATCGGCAAGGGCCTCCTCCAGTATCACGGTCAGGTCTTTAAGCTGATACCCCGCGACGATCGTCGAAACGGAGTACACGATTATAAAGAACACCGCCGCAAGCAGATGCCATTTGCAGTTTTTGTAGTACGAAAGCAGGCGGCCGAGCGTCTTGAAAAAGTTGTCGGGCCTGCGCTTGCCCTTGAATTTGGCGGCCATATCGCTGGGACGCGGCATTACATATCACCCCTTTCGCTGTTCTCCATCTGCGAATAGTAGACCTCGCGGTATATCTCGCAGCGCTCCATCAGCTCTGCATGCGTGCCGACGTCCACTATTCGCCCCTCGTCTATAACAATGATGCGGTCGCTGTCCATTATGGATGCGATGCGCTGAGCGATGATCAGCTTTGTCGTGCCGGGTATGTACTCGCGGAACGCGGTGCGTATCTTCTCGTCCGTGGCGGTGTCCACGGCGGAGGTGGAGTCGTCGAGTATCAGTATCTTGGGCTTTTTCAAAAGCGCGCGCGCGATGCACAGCCTTTGCTTTTGTCCGCCGGATACGTTGCAGCCGCCCTGTCCCAGGTCGGTGTCATAGCCGTCCTTAAAGCCCAGTATAAAGTCCTCGGCGCAGGCCATGCGGCAGGCCTCGGCTATCTCCTCGTCGGTGGCGTTGGGGTTGCCCCAGCGCAGATTCTCCTTTATGGAGCCGGAGAAAAGCATGTTCTTCTGCAGCACCATCGAGACCCCCTCGCGCAGCTCGTACAGCGAGTAGTCGCGAATATTGTGCCCGGATATCAGCACCTCGCCCGAGAGCGCGTCGTAAAAACGCGGGATAAGCTGGACCAGGGTCGATTTGCCCTCGCCGGTGCCGCCGACGATGCCTATCGTCTCGCCGGAGCGTATTTTAAGGTTAACGTCCCGCAGCGTCAGGTTCTCGGGGTCGCCCACGTAGCTGAAGCACACGTTTCTGAACTCTATGTCGCCGTTCTCCACCTTCAGGTCGGAGTCCGTGCCGACTATGTCAAGCTCCTCGTCAAGCACCTCGTTTATGCGCCCGACGGAGGCCTTTGCCATTGAAAGAGAAACGATAAGGAAGCTGACCATCGCAAGCGAGCTTATTATCTGGGTCGTATAGGTCATAAGGCTCGTCAGCTCGCCCGGGCCAAACGCCTTAAAGCGGATTATCCGCATACCGCCCAGGGCCAGCAGCACTATCGTGCAGGTCCACATGATGAGCATCTGTATCGGCCCCGCAAAGCTGAACAGCTTCTGCGCCTTTATCTGCGCCTTTTTCAGGTCCTCGACGGAGGCGTGGAACTTCTTCTTTTCATAGTCCTCGCGCACGAAGGCCTTTACAACGCGCATTGCTATAAGGTTCTCCTGCACCGAGGTGTTCATGGCGTCGGTCCTTTTGAGCATTGCGGTAAAGCGCGGATGCCCGAGCGAAACCAGCACTATCATAGCCGCCGCAAGGAAGGGTATGGCTATCACGAATATCCACGAAAGCTCGGAGTTGATGTTGAACGCCATGATCGAGGCGAATATCATCATCATTGGGGCGCGGACGAAAATGCGTATGAGCTGCATGAATATGTTCTGTATCATGGTGACGTCCGTCGTGGTCCTGACGATGAGCGACGAGGTTGAGAACCTGTCGGTGTTGGCAAACGAAAAGCTCTGTATCTTGTCGAATATGGAGCGGCGCAGGTTCTTTGAAAAGCCCATTGCCGCCACCGCGCCAGTGCGTGCGCCCATCATGCCGCAGGCCAGCGACAAAAGCGCCGCCACAACCATAAGCCCGCCCAGCGTGAAGATCAAGCGGGTGCTGCCCGTTTCAAGGCTTGCGGGAAGTATGCCGCGCAGCAGAAAGTCCTCGCGCCCGTAAAGGCCGCCGTCGACTATCGCCGCCATCAAAAGCGGTATCACCACCTCAAGCGCTACCTCGAATATCATGAAAAACGGGGTCAAAAGCGTGGGCAGCCAATACCCCTTTACAAACCCGGCGTACCTTTTTAAGCCGGAGTACTTCTTTGCTTTTTCCATTAAGCACCGTCCAATCAGTTTATTTGGCGGTATTATACCATAAATATAAGAAGAAAACCCAAGTGAGAAAACCACTCGGGCAATATATTCTTTGGAATTGCGGCGGATATGCGTAAGCCGCTTTTTATTCCATGGGCATTATTCGCTTGTTTTCGAGTATCCTGCGGGGGTTGTCCTCGGTCAAAAGCCGGGCCGCGGCCTCGCCGTACCGCGCCTTTATAAAGCGGTAGGCGTCGACAAGCTCCGTCGTCCTCACAAATACGCCGTGCGCGTCCGTCGCGGCAAAATGCACGGCGCGCTCGTCCAAAAGGCGCAGGGCGGCCGCATACTCCGGCGAACGCGGGGCCAGCAAGCTCGTCCTGTTTATCTGCAAAAGGCAGCCCATCTTTACCCAGTCCAGCGCAAACTGCGGGTCGTCCTGCACGGCATAGTACCGCTCCGGGTGGGCGATTATCGGCACCACGCCGCGGCGCCATACGGCAAACAGCACGTCGCGCGCGCGCCACATATCGTCGTCAAACGGGAACTCTATCAAAAGATACCTTGACCCCGCCATGGTCATAAGCAGGCCCCTGTCCAAAAGCTCACCCACGTCGTCGGTGCCGAACACCTCCATGCCGCGGTGCAGGCGTATTTCAACGCCGTTTTCGCGGAAAAGGCGCCTGAGGCCCAAAAAGGCCTCCTCATACTTGGGCCCCGCATAGCCCGCCACCTCGCCGGGTATGTTGCAGTGCGGGGTGACGATAATGTCCGTAACGCCGCTCTCCGCCGCGGCCTCGCCCATGGCAAGGCTCTCCGCCGGGTCCTCGGAGCCGTCGTCCACGCCGGGCACTATATGACAATGGACGTCTATCATAGGGTGCCTCCTTGCTTGAAATTCACATTAGATTATCACTTTTTTGCCGCGCTTGTCAAGCTTTTGGGTTGAATAAAGGGCAAACCTGTATTATAATCAACGGCGTTGAAAGCGAGGCTTGCATGGTAAAAGGGATTTTGTGCTCCACAGGGGCGCTTATAACAAGGTTCAACGGGCGCGATCCGCGCCTGCTCTTTGAAATACTCCCCCGCATAGAGGCCGACGGCATAGAGTTTATGATCTACCCGTCGTGGGACGGTATGCTTGGCGAGGTCGCAAAGACCATGCTTGAGCTTAAAAACGGCGGCGTGAATATACCCGTTCTGCATGCGGACAAGCGCATAGGCGAGCTTTTGAGCCGCGCCGGCGAGGGCGATTTTGAAGAAGCGTTCGCGCGGTTTGAAACGGGCTGCCGCATAGCGGAGACGCTTGAGGCGCATACCATGGTGCTGCACCTGTGGGGAGGAGTCGGCTCCGACCGCCGTATCGACGGCAATATCTCGGTGCTTGGCGATTATATGCGGCTTGCGGAACGGCACGGCGTACTGCTGACGGTCGAAAACGTGGTCTGCGGCGGCAAAACGCCCCTTTGCCACATAAAGCGCATCATGCGCGAGTACCCCGAAGCCCGCTTTACGATAGACACCAAGATGGCGGAGTTCCACCGTGAGAACCCCGCTACGCTTGCCTGCGGTGAGCTGTGGCAGGGGCGGGCTGCCCACCTGCACGTTAACGATTACGGCGGCGGCGTGCGCGACTTTTCCGACCTGCGCGTGCTGCACCCGGGCGACGGGCACGTCGACTTCGGGCCCTTCTTTGAAAAGGTGCGCGGGTGCGGGTATTCGGGCTTTGCCACCGTAGAGTCCACCTCTGTGCGCCCCGACGGCAGCATAGATTATCAAAAGCTCAACCGTTCGCTTGAATTCGTGCGGCGAGGGCTTTGCTCACAGCTATAAAAGACAAGCGCCGCGGGCGGCCTCCCGAGGCGCTTTGTTTTGCTCATTGCGCAGACAGGGCGTCAAGCAGCCCGCTCCTTATCAGCGCGTGCCCCTTGCGGCTGGGGTGAAGGCCGTCGCCGCCTATAAGATCGGGGTAACGGCGGTTTTGAAGAATGGAGCTTCTTATGTCTATCAGCCTTGCGCCGCAGGCCGCCGCGGTGGTCTCGATAATGCGGTTATAGTATTCGTGCCAGCGGTAAAGCAGGCTCCTGTCGCCCAGCCAGTGCAGCACGCGGCCTCCGTCCGCCGTGAGCGATATAAAGCGAAAGAATCTCTCGGCGTCGATGGGGGGCAGGTTCATGCAGATGGGCTCGGCGCCCATTTCGCGCACACGGGTGATGAGCGCGGCGTATGCGCGCCTGAACTCCGCAGGCGGCAGCATGGGGTCGTGGTCGGAGTCCGGAGTTTCGGCAACGTTCGGCCAGTCGTAATTGCAGTCGTTCCCGCCGAACTCCAAAAGCACCGCGGAGCTTCCGTCCGCTTCGCTCAGATGTTCCGCGCCCCAGCTCGCCGTTGCGCCCATGCGGCAGACCTTTTTTATATCCAGACCGCGGCCTGCGGCCTCTTCCAAAAACGCTTTGTCACCGTACAGGGTGTAGCGGCCGCGATCCGCGTCGTACATTACGCCCTTCATAATGGAGTCGCCGAGTATTGTAAGTTTTTTTCCCATTAGTGTGCGTGCTCCTTTCGTTTTTATTATAGCCGAAGGGCGCCCGCAAGAAAACCTACGCTTGATATACTCGGGTAAACGGGTTATAATCAGGTGTAGAATCACTCTACCTGCGGTAGGATCGAGGTGGAGCAGGAGTAGAAAATGGAGCAATTACGGGCAATTATCGCCGCCAACGTCTCAAGGCTCAGGCTTGAGCGGGGGCTTACCCAGCAGGAGCTGGCGAACCAACTCAATTACAGCGACAAGGCCGTTTCAAAGTGGGAGCGGGGAGAATCCGCGCCCGATATTTCGGTGCTTGCGCGTATAGCCGCGATATTCGGCGTTACGGTGGACTACCTGATTACCGACCACCGCGCGGGCAGGAACGCGAATCCCCCGCAGGGGCCTTCCGCGCCCGCTTGGGAGACGCAGGAGAGCGCGGCGCCCGGGGCGGACGCCGGGGCCGGGTCTGCTCAGGATGACGAGGCCGTCACCAATATGGGCAAGCTTGCAAGCGTGTTCGGGTTCAAAAGCGCAGGCAAATTCACCGTAACGCTCATGGCGGGCGCGGCGGTGTGGCTGCTTGCGGTAACGGCGTTCGTGGCGCTGACGGTGTTCTGCCCCGCGTGGGACAAGGCATGGTGCTGCTTTGTGTTCGCGGTGCCGCTCACGGCGATAGTGCTGCTCATATTCAACCTGCTCTGGGGCAGGATGAGCGTCAGCTTCGCGCTTATGGCCGCCTCCGTCTGGACGGTGCTCGGGGCGGTGTTCGTGTTCTTTATCGAGCATCAGCCGTGGATAATATTCCTCATAGGCATACCCGCCCAGGCGATGATACTGCTGTGGCAGATACTGCATAAACGCAGGAAAAAGTAAGGTCGATCAGGCAAAAACAGGGGCCGCGGCAGCGACCCCTTTGCGTTACGCTTTTTTCAGTTGTTTTCGCCTGTCGCCCATGTGCATCAGCGGCGATATCCGCTTATACAGCAGGAATGTCAAAAGCGACACCGCGACGCCCTTTATAAGGTTGAACGGGGCTACCGCAAACAGCACGAGGGTATTGACGCTTGTGATATGGCGGTTGACCTCCGTGCCCATTGCGACGATGGAGTCAAGCTCCATGTGGAAGAGCTGCGCGAATTTGGGAATGAGGTACAGCGCGTTGAATGCGCTGCCGAACACGGTCATAAAGAGCGTGCCCGCCGTCAGTCCGAGAAGCGCGGTCTTTTTGCCGGGCTTTGCGTGATAGATCATGCTTGCGGGCAGCACGAACGCGCAGCCCACGGCAAAGTTGGCAAAATCGCCTACGAACGCGGTGGATGTGCCGCGTATCAAGAGCTTCAGCACCACCTTTATAAGCTCGCTCGTTACCCCGGCTACCGGCCCCAGATAAAACGTGGCTATCATCACGGGCAGCTCCGAGAAGTCGAGCTTGTAAAAGCCCGGCGCGATGAACGCTATCGGGAACTCCAACAGCATAAGCACGGCGGCCATCGCCGAAAAGATGGCGGTGTAGGCGATAAAATGCGTGTCGGAGAAGCGACGGCGCTTCTTCATGAACAGGCGTTCGAAGAGATACGCAATGATGAACAGCCCGGCGAACACCGCAAGGCATACGCCGAGGAACCCCAGGTTGTCCTTTGCCGCGGCAAAGGTCGCTTTAAGTTTTTCCATAAAAAAACCTCCTTTTGTATTTGCCCCGTGCAAGCGGAGCGCAAAAGGAGTACCCGAATTGGCGCCGCTTCTCCCATCCGGACTATAACCGTCGGTATCGGAATCTCACCGATTCAATGGGCGAAAGCGCCCACTCGCAGACTGTACTGCCGGTAGGGATTTACACCCTGCCCCGAAGCTGTGCTGATTATACACCCGCCGCCTGCGGCTAACAATAGGGGTTGGGCGCCGGGTGAAAATATATTATAGCCCCGCGCGCGAAGGCCCGTCACGCGGGCGGCGCGGTATTGACAAGAAACTTTTTCGCATATATAATAAGATGTTAATCGGGCGCAAATGCCCGTCAGCAGAGGAGGAAACAACAATGGGGAGTTGCATGAGATCTTAAGCCTTGTCGAGGAGCGTTCCTTTGGGGAGCTCCGACGCGTGCTTGTGGAGATGAACCCTGCCGATATCGCGGAGCAGATGTCCGAAATACCCGATGACAAGTCGCTTGTGGTGGTATTCAGGCTGCTGCCCAAGGAGCAGGCGGCGGAGGTGTTTTCCTACCTTGAATCCGAGGATCAGCAGCGCATCGTGGAGGGCATTTCAGACAAGGAGCTTGCCTCCATCATCAACGATATGTTCGTTGACGACGCTGTTGACTTTACCGAGGAAATGCCCGCAAACATTGTAAACAGGGTGCTTTCAACGGCGGACCCCGAAACGCGCCGCGCCATTAACCAGCTTTTGAAGTACCCGGATTACTCTGCGGGCAGCCTGATGACGACGGAGCTTCTGCGCATCAAGAGCGAGTGGACGGTGGAAGCCGCAATAAGCTACGTCAGAAGCTGCTGCCGCGAGCTTGCCTCCATCACCTATGCGTTCGTCACCGACGAGTCGCGCCACCTGTCGGGCGTTGTCAGCATGAAGGACCTTCTTGGCGCGGCCGACGACGAGCTCGTTTCAAACATCATGGACGACGACGTCATTTACGCCAGCACCACCGAGGACCAGGCGGACGTAGCCGAACGCTTCAAAAAATACGACGTAGTAAGTATGCCGGTCGTCGACGGCGAGATGAGGCTTGTCGGCCTTATCACGATAGACGACGTGGTCGACGTCATAGAGGACGAGAACACGGAGGATATTTACAAGATGGCGGCTATGGCCCCCATCGAGGACAGCTACATGTCCACAAGCGTTTTTCAGCTTGCGAAAAAGCGCGTCGTGTGGCTGCTGGTGCTTATGATAAGCGCCACGTTCACGGGGCTTATAATCACCAAGTTCGAAAACATGCTGACGGCGGTGGCCATACTCACCTCGTTCATACCCATGCTCATGGACACCTGCGGCAACGCGGGCAGCCAGGCGTCGGTCTCGGTTATCCGCGCGCTGGTATTGGGCGAGGTCAGATTCTCGAACATACTGAAGGTCATTTGGAAGGAGTTCAGGGTCAGCATAATAGTCGGCATATGCGTTGCTATAGTCAACTTCATACGCATAATCGTGTGCTACTACATAGGTATGTACCAGGTGGACCCCGGGCAGAACATATACCTCATTGCGGGGGTCGTGTCGATAACGCTCGTGCTTGCGGTGATCTGCGCCAAGTTCGTGGGCTGCACGCTGCCGCTTTTGGCCGACAAGGCAAAGCTTGACCCGGCGCTCATGGCAAGCCCCATGATAACTACCATCGTGGACGCCGTGTCGCTGCTTGTGTATTTTGGGATCGCTTCGCTGGTGCTTTTATAAGCGCCGACCGAAATTATGAAAGGATGCCCCCATGGGGGGCGAATCGAAAATGGGATTTATAGATAAGCTTTTGGGCCGCACCTCGGAGCAGCAGGTGAAAAAGCTGATGCCGCAGGTCAATAAAATAAACGCGCTCGAGCCCACTATGAAAAAGCTCTCGGATCATGAGCTCAGGGCCAAGACGGCGGAGTTCCGCGAAAGGCTGAAAAAGGGCGAAACACTTGACGATCTGCTGCCCGAGGCGTTTGCCGCCGTGCGCGAGGCCGCCGTCAGGACGGTGGGAATGCGCCACTTCGACGTACAGCTGATAGGCGGCATAGTGCTGCATCAGGGCCGCATCGCGGAGATGAAAACGGGCGAGGGCAAAACGCTCGTCGCCACGCTGCCCGCGTATCTCAACGCGCTGCCCGGCGAAGGCGTGCACGTCGTTACCGTAAACGATTACCTTGCCTCGCGCGATGCGTCGTGGATGGGCAAGATCTATACCTTCCTCGGCATGACCGTGGGCTGCATAGTGCATGAGCTGGACGCAGCCGAAAGGCGCGCCGCATATAACTGCGATATCACCTACGGCACAAATACCGAGTTCGGCTTCGACTATCTGCGCGACAACATGGCCGTCTACAAAGAGAGCATGGTGCAGAGGAAGCTCAATTACGCCATAGTCGACGAGGTGGACTCCATACTGATCGACGAGGCGAGGACGCCGCTCATCATATCGGGCCGCGGCGACAAGTCCACGGATATGTACGTCAGGGCGGACCGCTTCGTGCGCAGGCTCGAGCGCGGCGCCGACGTCGAGAAAAAGTCCAAGGCCGAGCTCATCCGCGGCGAGGTGCAGGAGGAGAGCGGCGACTACATGTGCGATATAAAGGCCCGCACCGTTGCGCTGACCGACCGGGGCATGAAAAAGGCGGAGGAGTACTTCAATATCGAGGATATCTCCGCCACCGAAAATTCCGAGCTCAACCACTATATCATACAGGCGCGCAAGGCGAACGCGCTCTTTACCGTTGACAAGGACTATATCGTGCGCGACGGCGAAGTGCTGATAGTCGACGAGTTCACCGGGCGCGTCATGCTGGGCCGCAGGTACTCCGACGGTCTGCATCAGGCACTGGAGGCCAAGGAGGGCGTGAAGGTGCAGAACGAGAACCGCACCGTCGCCACCATAACCTATCAGAATTATTTCCGCATGTTCGCAAAGCTCGCGGGCATGACCGGTACCGCCAAGACCGAGGAGGACGAGTTTCAGGGCATTTACGACATTGACGTTGTGGAGATACCCACGAACAGGCCCCTGAAGCGAATAGACCTCAACGACGAGATATTCATGAACGAGCCCGCCAAGTTCCGCGCGGTCGTCGAAAAGATAATAGAGGTCAACAAGACCGGTCAGCCGCTGCTCGTCGGCACTATCTCGGTTGAAAAGAGCGAGATGCTCTCCGACATGCTTAAAAAGCGCGGCGTCAAGCACGAGGTGCTGAACGCCAAGCAGCACGCGCGCGAGGCGGAGATAGTCGCACAGGCGGGCAAATACGGCTGCGTTACCATCGCCACCAACATGGCGGGCCGCGGCACGGACATACTGCTGGGCGGCAACCCCGACTTTTTGGCGCGCAGGGCCATGCGGCAGGACGGCTATGAGGACGAAATGATAGAGGCGGCGACGGGCCATGCCGATACCGACGACGAGGCCGTGCTTGAAGCAAGGCGCGTTTATAAGGAGCTGTATCAGAAGTTCAAGGTGCAGACCGACGCCGAACACGAAAAGGTGGTCGAGGCGGGCGGCCTGTACATAATCGGCACAGAGCGGCACGAGTCAAGGCGTATAGACAACCAGCTCCGCGGCCGCGCCGGCCGTCAGGGCGACCCGGGCAAGACCTGCTTCTACGTTTCCATGGAGGACGACCTTATGCGCCGCTTCGGCGCGGACAGGATGAACGGCCTTATGGATAAGCTGTCGGGCGGGGAAGACCTGAATTTCAACTTCAAAATATTCTCCAAAAACATAGAGACCGCCCAGAAGCGCGTCGAGGGGCATAACTTCGACATCCGCAAAAACGTTTTGCAGTACGACGACGTTATGAACCGCATGCGCGAGATCATCTACGGTCAGCGCCGCAGGGTGCTTATGGGCGAGGACATACACGACTCGGTCATGAACATGATCGACGAGGCGATAGACTCCCGCGTGGACCTTTACTGCCCCGCGGGCACAAAGCAGGCAGAGTGGGACCTGGGCGGCCTTGTGCATTCCGTGAGGGAGCTGCTGAACATCGAGCTGCCCGCGTCGGCGTTCGGCTCGGGCGACGCGGCTGACCTTAAGGCCATGATACACTCCGCCGCGGGCGAGGCTTACGCCGCGCGCGAGAAGGAGTTCTCCGAGGCCGAGGTGGATATGCGCGAGGTGGAGCGCGTAATGCTGCTGCGATCGGTAGACGAGCATTGGATGGACCATATCGACGCAATGGATCAGCTACGTCAGGGCATAGGCCTCAGGGCGATGGGCTCGAAGGACCCGGTCATAGAGTACCGCAACGAGGGCTTTGATATGTTCGACGAGATGGTCGCGCAGATACGCGACGACACCGCGCGCAAGCTGTATCACGTGATGCTCAGGAAAAACGCGCAGCCGATAAAGCGCGAGCAGGTGGCAAAGCCCGTGGAGCCCGCCGGTGACTCCAAGCCCAAGCCCAAGCGGGTTTCGGGCAAGGTCGGGCCCAACGACCCCTGCCCCTGCGGAAGCGGCAAAAAGTACAAGAAGTGCTGCGGCAGGAACGAAGCATAAAACCTTTTTAAGGAGCAGATAAATGTTAGACATCAAACGCATAAGGAAGAACCCCGAGGAGCTTGTGGAGGCCATGCGCAAGCGCCGCAACAAGGGCGCAGACGTGACCGAGCTGCTTGCGGTGGACGCAAAAAGGCGCGAGGCGCTGGGCAAAGTGGAGGCCATGAAGGCCGAGCGCAACGCCGTATCCGCCGAGATACCCCGCCTTAAAAAAGAGGGCGCGGACGTCACGGATAAGCTTGCCGCTATGAAGACGCTTGCGGACGAAATAAAGGCGCTGGACGCCGAGGTCGGCGAGCTTGACGCAAAGCTTGACGAGCTTATCATGTCCGTGCCGAACATCCCGCACGAATCCGTGCCCGAGGGCGCGGACGATACCGAAAACGTTGAGGTAAGGCGCTGGAACGCCCCGCGTGAGTTCGGGTTTGAACCCAAGGCCCATTGGGACATCGGCGAGGGGCTCGGCATACTTGACTTTGCCTCCGCGGGCAAGATAACAGGCGCAAGGTTCACCGTGTACCGTGGCCTTGGCGCAAGGCTCGAGCGCGCGATCATCAGCTACTTCCTTGACGTGCATACCGAAAACGGCTATACCGAGATACTCCCGCCCTATATGGTAAACCGCGCCTCAATGACCGGCACGGGCCAGCTCCCCAAATTCGAGGAGGATGCCTTTAAGGTCGCCGGCACGGACTACTTCCTCATACCCACGGCAGAGGTGCCCGTCACCAACCTGCACCGCGGCGAGATACTTGACGGCAGCAGGCTGCCCATCAAGTACTGCGCGTACTCCGCGTGCTTCCGCTCCGAGGCGGGCTCTGCGGGCCGCGACACAAGGGGGCTTATCCGTCAGCACCAGTTCAACAAGGTGGAGCTTGTTAAGTTCACCAAGCCCGAAGACAGCTACGATGAGCTTGAGTCCCTCACCCGCGACGCAGAGCGCGTGCTGCAGGGGCTGGGGCTTGCCTACCGCGTTGTTTGCCTGTCCACGGGAGACCTCGGCTTCTCCTCCGCCAAGACCTACGACATAGAGGTGTGGATGCCCAGCTACGGCAGGTACGTCGAGATATCCTCCTGCTCCTGCTTCGAGGACTTCCAGGCCCGCCGCGCGCAGATCCGCTTCCGCCGCGACGCCCAGAGCAAGCCCGAGCTCGTGCATACGCTCAACGGCTCCGGCGTTGCGATAGGCCGCACCGTCGCCGCCATACTCGAAAACTATCAGAACGAGGACGGCTCCGTCACCGTGCCCGAGGTCCTGCGCCCCTATATGCACTGCGACGTGATAAAGTAAACGCCCAAAAGCCGCGGCTTGATTTTGCCGTGACGCCGAGAATAATCAAAAGCCCGACGCGGTCCCGCGCCGGGCTTTGTGTATTGGTTTTTCAATCCTCCGCGGCTATCTTCCTTGCCACGAACACGCCGCTTGCGGAGGCATGCGACAGCGAGTGCGTAACGCCCGAGCCGTCGCCTATGACGTAAAGGCCGGGGTACTTGGTCTGCAGGGAGTCGTCAAGCTCCACCTCCATATTATAGAACTTGACCTCCACGCCGTACAGCAGGGTATCGTCGTTGGCGGTGCCGGGAGCTATATTGTCAAGCGTATAGATCATCTCTATGATGCCGTCGAGTATGCGCTTTGGCATCACCAGCGACAGGTCGCCCGGCGTTGCCGAAAGGGTGGGATGGGTGAAGCTCTCCTGAATACGCTTTGCGGTGGAGCGCTTGCCTGCGATAAGGTCGCCGAAGCGCTGCAGCATAACGCCGCCGCCGAGCATATTCGAAAGCTTGGCTATGTTCTCGGCGTAGGCGGTGGAGTCGTTGAAGGGCTCCGTGAAATGCTTTGAAACGAGCAGCGCAAAATTCGTGTTGTCCGTGTGCAGGGCGGGGTCCTCGTAGCTGTGACCGTTCACGGTGACTATGCCGTTTGTGTTCTCGGACACCACCACGCCGTGCGGGTTCATGCAGAAGGTGCGAACGAGGTCGCCGTACTTCTCGGTGCGGTAGACTATCTTGCTTTCGTAAAGCTCGTCGGTCAGGTGGGCGAATATCTCGGCGGGCAGCTCCACCCTCACGCCTATGTCCACGCGGTTGCTGAGCGTCCCTATGTCAAGGCTGCGGCAAACGCTCTCCATCCATTTTGAGCCCGACCTGCCGACCGACACAACGCAGCTCCAGCAGGAATATTCCTCCGTTTCGGTCTTTACGATATAGCCCTCGCCGTCTGTTTCAAGGCTCACGACGGGGGTGCGGAAAAAGAAATCGACCTTGTCCTTTAAGAGAGCGTACAGGTTTTTAAGCACCACGTAGTTCTTGTCGGTGCCCAGGTGCCGCACGGAGGCGTCCAAAAGGTGGAGCTTGTTGCGCAGGCACAGCTTTTTTATGTCGGAGTTCGCGGTGGAGTAGAGCTTGGAGCCCTCGCCGCCGTACTGCATATTGATGGAGTCGACGTACTGCATAAGCTCGGTCGCGGTCTCGCGGCCTATGTACTTGTGCAGGCTGCCGCCGAAGTCGTTCGTGATATTGTATTTGCCGTCGGAGAACGCGCCCGCGCCGCCGAAGCCGTTCATAATGGCGCAGGAGGCGCAGTGTACGCAGGATTTCACCTTTACCCCGTCTATGGGGCAGCGGCGCTTTTCAAGCCGTTCGCCCGCCTCGAACACGGCGATCTTAAGCTCGGGCGAGAGCCGCGTCAGCTCGTACGCGGTGAAAATCCCCCCGGGGCCGGCGCCGACTATTATAACGTCGTAGTTTTTCATATAAACTCCCGTTCGGGCTTATTCGCCCGTGTAGTATTTGCGCCTTGTGAAGAACAGCGCAATGCTGTAAGCCGCGCCGGAGAACGTGCCCGCGGCGGCGGAAAGAAGAGAAGCGATAAAGAGCGCCCTGTAAACCCGGTCGGGATCGGCAAGATGCGCTGGGTCGAAGGACAGCAGCGAGGCCGCGCACATAACGAGCATCAGCACAAGATGTATCAGAGCGATCACAGGGCTTTTGGGCTTTGCCGCGCAGCCGGCGACGTACAGCGCGATGACCGCAAGCGTTATAAAAAACGAAGCGTACCGGTAGACCAGCGCATTTGTCGCGCCCGCGGAGCTTAATGTCGACGTCGTGGAAACGAGGTTCACCACGTTGAGAACAAGGGAAAGGAGCCTCGGTATCGAGGTCACGGCGGGCACGCGCCTGGTGGGGGTAAAGAACAGCACGGCGGCAATAAGCGGCAGCATGAGCGCAGCCGCAAACACGACGTACGCAATGGGCTGGGCGCCGTGCGCTGCGTAAAACCGTATGTTGAACACCGTGGCGGCAATGCTTATCAAAAAGGAGACAAGCATCAGTATGGGTATAACGACGGGCCAGCGAATGGGCGCACGGAAGGGCTCGGCCTTCTGCGGCGCGGGTGAAAGACGCAGGCCGCAGTTCACGCAGAACACCGCTCCGTCGGGCAGGGATTCACGGCAGTTGGGACAGATCATGAGGCTCCTTTCAGACAGAAAAACGGGTGTGATGTCACTCGGGCTTTTTTATGAGGAAGCCCGCCGCCGCATACGCGGCATAGCGGATGACGCCCGCGAAGGCGTTGAAGTACGAGGCGACGGACGGCGCGCGCAGTATGCCGTTTAACAGCAGCAGCGTGGACGCCAGCACGCAGAACACCAGATGCACCGCCGCAAGCCCCTTGCCGTGAGGCCGTATCGCCGCGGCAAGCAGATAGAACAGCGAGGCGAAGCATTGAAAAACGAAGCCGAAAAGCCACGCCGCGTTCTGAATGGGCAGCAGCGTCGCCGTTTTAAAAAACACCGCGAGCGCAGCAAAGACCGCCGACCACACCGCAAAAAGTAGATGGGGTATTGCCGAAACGATGGGCGCGCGCCTTGTGGAGGCAAGGAATACGACGCCCGCCGCAAGGCACAAAAGCACGGGCATGATGAGGTTTGCGGCAGCGAGCGGAACCTGTGCCAATACCATGCGGAACGCGCGGTAGTCGAACAGCGCCTCCGCCGCGTAAAACAGCATGGAGACGAGCATCAGTATGCCGAGCACGGCGGGCCACCTGCGCGGCGCCTCGCGGCGCACGGGCGCCTGTGGCGCGGGAGCGGAATAGACCCGGGGATCGGGGGCGAGCGACCTGCCGCAGTTCACACAGAAGCGCGCGGCATTGGGCAGGCTTTCGCCGCAATAGGGACATTTCATTCGGCGTGTTCCTCCGTTATGGATCTGAGCGAGGAGCGGAACCCCGCGTACATATACAGCGAACCCAATGCAAACAGGGGTTTTCCGTGCTCCACGGCATAATTATATGCGGCGCGAACGCCTTTGTCAAACGAATCGAACGGGAAGGAGGCGACCCCCGCTTCGCGGAATTCCGCCGCCAGCACATCGGGTCCAAGCGCGCGCGGGCTGGAGGGCCGCACGCAGAACACCGCCTCGGCGCAGGGCGCAAGCAGCCTTGCGTAATCGGACCTGTCCTTGTCTGCCAAAACCCCCATCAAAAGCACGGCGCTGCCGCCCAAAAGCGTTTTCACGGTCTCGGCGGCGTGCATTATCCCGGCGGGGTTGTGCGCACCGTCAAACAGCACGAGGGGCTTTTCGCACAGCACCTCGTTGCGCCCGGGCCAGCGCGTATTCATAAGCCCCTGTCTCACCGCCTCGTCGGGTATCGCAAGCCCCATTGCGCGAAGGAGGTTCACCGCTTCAAGCACGTTTGCGGCGTTCTCGGCCTGATACCCGCCCAAAAGCGACAGCTCAAGCTCTCCGAACCCCGGAAAGTAAGCCCTCACGCCGTCAAGCGAGGAGGAGATCAGCCTTTCGTCGTGCCGTACGGTATAAAGCGGGGCGGAGTTCTCCGCCGCTTTTTTTTGTATCACGGCAAGCGCCTCGGGGCTCGTGCCGCCGAAAAGCACGGGGCGTCCGCGCTTTATTATGCCCGCCTTGTGCGAAGCTATCTCCGAAAGCGTGTTCCCGAGCCTTGCCATGTGATCGAACTGCACGTTCGTTATCACCGAAAGCAGCGGGCTTTTTATCACGTTGGTGGAGTCGCCGTCGCCGCCCAGCCCGCACTCGATCAGAGCAATATCGCACCCCGCGCGCGATATCATAAGGAATGCCGCCGCCGTCATCACCTCAAACTCGGTGGGGCGGTCGGACATGGAAAGCGCAAAAGGCTTTACCGACGTTATCGCGTCTTCAAGCTCCGCCTCGCTGACGCAGCGCCCGTCTATGCGTATGCTCTCGGCGCTGCCCAGCATCGCGGGGGAAGTGAACGAGCCGACCCTGAGGCCGGCTTCCTTTAATATTGAGGCGAGCATCGCGGTAAACGAGCCCTTGCCGTTGGTGCCCGCTATATGCACCGCGGGCACGGCGTCCTGCGGAAAGCCCATGCGGGCGGTAAGCTCCGCTATGCGTTCAAGGCCCAGTATGCTCTCCGGGCGCGAAAAACCGTCTGACGCGCTCATGCGGCTTCGCCTCCGTTCGGCAAGCCGCCCCTGCGGCGGCCCCTGCCCGCAAGCCCGGCCCGGTTAAGGGTACTGCAAAGGCGCAGCATAACGGGTATCAGCAAAAGCTGTACGGGAACCATAACGGCGTATTCCACAAGCCGGTAAGTGAACCAGCCCCAATAGGTGCGGCTGCCGTAAAGCTGCGCCACCCACAGGGTATTTACGAGAAGCCCCAGTACGAGGCAGTTTATCACAACGCAAAGCACGCTGTTCGGGAAGAAGCGTATCTTCTTCCATTCAAGGGCGGACTTTGAAAACGCGAAGGGCTTGGGGTTTAAGAACACTCCCATAACAAACCCCATCACCGCGGCGACCGCGGTAAAGCCGACGTGGTACGGCCCGAAGGGGAACAGCACCGCGCCGATAAAATCCGCAAGCGCGTAAACGAGCGCGCTTTCAAGTGGGCCGTAGAGCATGGCGGCAAGCATGGGCGGCAAAAGGCAAAGCCTATCTTCCACCCCGCGGTCTTTATCGAAAGCCCCGGAAAGCGGTCGAACACCACCGTCATGGCAAGCAGCATCGCAAGCACCGTCAAAACGCGCAGGCTCATCTGCGCGCGCGACTTTTCCTCGCGCTTGGCGCGCGCAAAGCCTATGCATACAAGCGCCGCTCCGACGGCCGCCGCGCAGGCGCCGGCTATGATAAGAAGGAGCTTGGGGTTTGTAAAAGCGCCGCCGAGCCAACCGCGAACGGAGGCCGCAAACTCTCCCGCGGCGTTCGTGCCCTCGTAAAGGCCGGAATACAGCCCGAACGCGCCCGCAAGAAACAGTAAAAGACCCATGACCGAAAAAAGTGCTGACATAAAAAACCTCCTTTCCCTGATTCATACGACAAGGGAAGGAGGCGTTTAGCACTCTTTGGCTGCCCTATGAAGCGGGATGCAAGCCGCGCTCCGCAAGCCGCCCTGCGGCTTTTCGTTCGGCCGACAACTCCCCGTTCGGCCAACACTTAACGAACGCTGCTTTACTCTTCAGCAACGCTATGATACAGCTTGCGGGCCCCCATGTCAATAGCTTTTTTCAAACCTTGATTTTGCAGGCGTTCCTATGATATACTTATACTGAATAAATATGTTGAGGAGGCTTTTATGAGCTGTTCAATACGCGATATCTCTCTGGCTCCGCTCGGGCGCAAACGCATAGAGTGGGTCAAAAGCTATATGCCCGTGCTTGCCGAGATAGGCGAGCGTTTCCGCCGCGAAAAGCCCTTTGCGGGGCTGCGCGTTTCGGTCTGCGTGCATCTTGAGGCAAAGACCGCATATCTGGCGCTGCTCATGCGCGACGGCGGGGCGGAGGTGGCTGTTACCGGCTCCAACCCCCTTTCCACCAAGGACGACGTCTGCGCCGCGCTTGCCGAGGAGGGCATTAACGTTTACGCCTGGTTCGGCGCGACTGCCGAGGAGTACCATGAGCATATCAGGCAGACGCTTGAGTTCAAGCCCCATATTGCAATAGACGACGGCAGCGAGTTTGCGTCCATGCTGCACGACGAGCATCCCGAGTATGCCGAAAACCTCATCGGCGGCTGCGAGGAGACCACTACCGGCATTTTGAAGCTGCGGGCAAGGGTCAGGAACAATACGCTGCGCTATCCGTGGATGGCGGTGAACGACGCAAACTGCAAGCACCTGTTCGACAACCGTCACGGCACCGGCCAGAGCTGCTGGGACGCCATCATGTACACCACCAACAATATGGTCACGGGCAAGACCGTGGTGGTCGCGGGGTATGGGTTCTGCTCCAGCGGCATTGCCATGCGCGCCAAGGGCCTTGGCGCAAACGTCATCGTAACCGAGGTAGACCCCTTTAAGGCGCTTGAGGCCGCCATGGACGGCTTCCGCGTTATGAAGATGGACGACGCCGCGCCGCTTGGAGACGTGTTCGTTACCGCAACGGGCTGCCGCGACGTCATAGTGGGCCGACATTTCGAAATGATGAAGGACGGCGCGATACTCGCAAACTCCGGTCATTTCGACGTGGAGATAAACCGGCCCGATCTGGAGGCGCTCGCCGTGGAGAAGACGGAGCGCAAGCCCTTTATCACGGGCTATAAAATGAAGGACGGCAGGGTGATAAACCTTATGGCGGAGGGGCGGCTCGTCAACATTACCGCGGGCAACGGCCATCCCGCCGAGATAATGGACCTCAGCTTTGCCATACAGGCGCTCTCCGCCGAATACCTTGTAAAGCACGGGCGCGGCATGGCGCCGGGGCTTTATAACGTGCCGGAGAGCATTGACCGCGAGGTCGCAATGATAAAGCTTGGCGCAATGGGCCTGGGGCTCGACACGCTCACTCCCGAGCAGGCCGCGTACCTTGCCGCCGAATGAGGCGCGCGCTTAAAACCGCAATACTGGTTTTGCTTGCGGCGTGGGTCGCGGCAGCGTGCTCCTGCGTGTGGGTGGGCGAGCTGCTGTATTCGCTGGATCCCGACCCTACCGAGGCGCCGCAGACCGAGCCGCCGTTCGGTACTGCAGTGCCCACGGCTTCGCCGGAGACGCAGGCCGCGGACCCGCTCGTCTCCGCGCGTGATTTCGCGGCGGGGCTTTTGCGGCTTTGGGGCGAATCGACCCGCGGCATGACCGAGGCCGCCTGCGAGGCGGAGGGCGCGGAGGGGCTTTACACCGACCTTCTGCACGACTGGGCCGGGTTCGCGTCGGTCTGCGCAATGCTGTCCGACGCCGCATCCGGCACGCTCATGGATGAAGAGGGCTTCCCATATGCAGCGGTCTACCGCACTCAAAAGGACGGCTCTTTTTCGGTGGAGTCCGAAAACGGAGTCACGCTCAACTGCAGCCTGGTCGCGGGCGGGGTGCTCGAAGTCTCCGTAACGGGCGGCAAAACGCCTGAGTTCACCGCCGCGAAAAGCGGCTCGGGCTACATTATAAGGTTCGCCGGAGAGCCTGCGTCTTATATAGAGGTCAAAAGCGGCTCCGTGCGCTATGCAAGGGTCGAAAAGGCCGGGAGCCTCACCTTCCCGGAGGACGCCGCGCAAAGCCTTGTTTACTCCGGCGGCCTGCTTGCCGCAAACCCATAAGCTGATTTTCGAAAGGAGAACATGCTATGATACCGCTTCTTTCCGCGTCGGGCACGCTGAATATCCAGCTTGGCGAATATCTGCCGCTCATTGCGGTGTGCGCCGTGCTTGCCGTGCTGTTCGTACTGTTCAAGCTTTTAGGCGTCACCGCCAAAATACTGTGGAAGCTGCTTATAAACGGCATAATCGGCATGGGCATGCTGTGCCTGTTCGACATCATTTTCGTGACGTACCTTCACATGGATTTCTTCTACATACCCATTAACTGGATCAACTCCGTTATCGCGGGCGTGCTCGGCATACCCGGCGTGCTGCTGCTGCTAGTGCTGAGGGTGATACTATGAGCGCGGTCCCGTATAATGTCCGACTGAGCGACGGAGCGGATTCGCTCATAATACTTGACCAGAGGCGTCTGCCGCTTGAAGAGGCGTATCTGGAGCTGCACACGCGGGAGGAGCTTTTCGACGCCATACGCAGCCTGGCCGTGCGCGGGGCTCCCGCCATAGGCATTGCGGCGGGGTACGGGTACTATCTCTGTGCGCGCGAGGATGCCGACAAGCCCGATTTCTTCTCGCGTATGGACGACGCGGAGCGCTATCTTGCCTCGGCAAGGCCCACGGCGGTGAACCTGTTTCGTGCGCTTGCCCGCATGCGCGCCTGCTTAAAGCGCAATGCGCTTTCCGAGAGGAACGAGCTTATCGCAAAGCTTCGCCTTGAGGCGGAAGCGATACAGCGCGAGGACGTCGGGGCCAACGTGAAGATAAGCGAGGCCGGCCTTACGCTGATGCAGCCCGGCATGGGCGTGCTTACGCATTGCAACGCGGGCCCGCTTGCGACATCGCTTTACGGCACGGCGCTGGGGCCCATACTGCTGGCGCAGGAGCGCGGGTACGCGCCCAAGGTGTTTGCCGACGAAACGCGCCCGCTTATGCAGGGCGCAAGGCTCACCGCGTACGAGCTTAACCGTGCGGGCGTGGACGTTACGCTCATCTGCGATAATATGGCGGGGCAGGTCATGCGCGAGGGCCGCGTGCAGGCGGTGTTTATCGGCTGCG
The DNA here is from genome assembly GCA_017539215.1 of Clostridia bacterium. Taxonomy (GTDB): domain Bacteria; phylum Bacillota; class Clostridia; order Christensenellales; family CAG-138; genus UBA3857. The sequence continues at coordinate 25,165 of JAFYHI010000066.1, forward strand.
ACCGTGCCGCGATGAACGGCGACTGCGCCAATAAGATAGGCTCCGCAAGCCTTGCCGTGCTTGCAAAGCACTATTCTGTGCCGTTCTATATATTCATGCCGCTTACCACCGCAGACCCCGACACCCCTTCCGGCGACGGGATACGCATAGAGGAGAGGGCGTCGGAAGAGGTCACGGAGCTTTTCTTCCGCAGCCGCATTGCGCCCGACGGCATAAAGGTTTATAATCCGGCGTTCGACGTTGTGGACCACAGCCTCATCACCGCGATCGTGACCGAGGAGGGCGTGCTGCGTCCGCCGTTTGACGTATCCCTGAGGGATGCGCTGGAACGCAGCAGGTCAGGGGCCGGGGACCGATCCCGAAAAGAATAATACACCGAAGAGAGGTTTTACTATGCTGACTTATAACGATTACGCCGAAAGCGCAAGTGCGCTGTGCCGCAAACTGGGCGGGTTCTGCCCCGAGGTGCTTATAATACTGGGCTCCGGGCTCGGCAACCTGGGCGACAGGCTGAAGGACCCCGTCGCCGTGCCGTACAGCGAGGTGCCCCATATGAAGTACTCCACGGCCCCCGGTCATAAGGGCAGGTTCCTTGCGGGCGTGCTCGGCGGCAAAAACGTGCTGATGATGCAGGGGCGGCTCCATTTTTACGAGGGCTGGGCGGCGGAGGACGCCGTGTTCCCCATAAGGCTTGCCAAGCTGATGGGCGTTGAAAAGCTCATCGTGACCAACGCCGCGGGCGGCATAAACACGGAATATAAGCCGGGCGAGCTTATGCTCATTTCCGACTTTATTAAGCTCAACGCGGTAAACCCGCTCATCGGCCCCAATATGGAGGAATTCGGGCCGCGCTTCCCGGATATGTCAAAGGTGTTCGACCGCGAGTACATGGGCCTGTTCCGCTCCGTTGCGGAGGCGCACGGAGAGCGCGTGCATGAGGGCGTGTACTTTTACTGTACCGGCCCGCAGTACGAGACCCCGGCGGAGATACGCGCCATGCGCATACTCGGCGCGGACGCCGTGGGAATGAGCACCGTGCCGGAGTGCATAGCGGCAAGGCATTGCGGCATGCGCATACTCGGCATAACGCTCGTCACCAACATGGCCGCGGGCATACTGGACAAGCCCCTCTCCGGCGAGGAGGTCATAGAGGCCGGCAACGCCGCTTCCGAACGGCTCTCGGGCTACGTTGCGGAGTTCCTCGGGGCAATGGAGTAAAAAATGCTTGATACGCTTATCAAAAACGCTGTTGTCATACCCATGACGGAGCCGGGCCTTGTGCTTTATGGCGCCTCGGTCGGGGTAAAAGACGGCAAGCTCGTCTTCGTAGGCGAAGGCGAGGGAGAGGCGCGCGAGGTTATAGACGCGCGCGGGCGCATTGTGATGCCCGGCCTTATAAACGCGCACGCGCACACGGCCATGTGCGTCATGCGCGGTTACGCAGACGACTACACGCTTCAAAGCTGGCTTTTTGAAAAGGTCTTCCCCGTGGAGGCGCGGCTTGACGAGCGCGCGATAGTCGCGGGGTTCACGCTTGGCATGGCTGAGATGATCGCCTCCGGCACGGTCTCCTTCTCCGATATGTACTTCTGCCAGCCCGCGGCGGCGAAGGCCGCGGAGCGGATAGGCATGAAGGCGAACCTCTGCAACGCGGTCATAGCATTGGGCGACGGGTACGACTTCGACGCCGACCGCGCCGTCATTGAAACGCGCCGGCTCCTGCCCGAATACGGCGGCTCCGGGCGGATCCGCGCGGACGTAGCCATACACGCCGAGTACACAAGCCCTCCCGATATATGGCTTCGGGTGCACGAGTGGGCGCAAAAATACGGCGTCATCACGCACATACACCTTTCCGAAACGCGCACGGAGCATGAGGAGGCGAAGGCCCGCCACGGCATGAGTGCGGCTGCGGCCTTTGAAAAATACGGCGTGCTCGACACCCCGGTGCTGTTTGCCCACGGGGTCTGGCTCGAAAAGGAGGATATGCGCATTTTGGCCGCGCACGGCGCGAGCGTCGCGCATTGTCCGGTCTCCAACTTAAAGCTCGGCAGCGGCGTGGCGGACGTGCACGCCATGAAGGAGGCGGGCATAAACGTCTGCCTCGGCACGGACGGAGCATGCTCCAACAACTCGCTCGACCTCTTTGAGGAGATAAAGCTCGCGGCGCTCTTATCCAAGGGCAAGGCGCTCGATCCGACGGCCCTTCCCGCGTACGAGGCGCTTAAGATGGCGACGGTGAACGGCGCAAAGGCGCAGGGGCGCGGGGGTGAGACCGGCATGCTTGCCCCGGGCTTTGACGCCGACCTGATCATGATAGATACCTCCAAGGCGCACATGCGCCCGTTGTACGACCCCATAGGGGCGGTGGTCTATTCCGCGCGGGGAAGCGACGTCTGCATGACCATGGTCTCCGGCCGCGTGCTCTACCGTGACGGAAAATGGCTCACGCTCGATATCGAAAAGGCCCTGCGGGAGGTGGAGGAATACGCCGTTCCGATAGTGAAGAACGGGGCGTGACCCATTCCCACGCGGTCCCGCAGGCTGTACCTGTGCCGTGCGGCAGGTGCGTGAAGGATTCAAAGTGCGGATAAAACCCTTTCGTTTCGCTTTTCAGGAGCACAAAACGGTTTTGCGAACGGAAGGATATCCGCCTTTTTCTTTTTGCTCTTTTGAAAGCGCGGTGCGCCCTTCAGGCGATGCGTGAACTGCCGAAAGCGTACGCCAAGGCTTCGGATCCGGGATCGCCGGTTTTTTTCCCGAACACATTGACAAACCACGACTGCTGCGCTGCAATAGTTAGCGGCGACTAACCGTTGCCGCAGATCGAAAGAGCGATGCTCTTAATTTTTTGATACTTCTGTTAGCCTTTGCTAACTCATGGATGGGAGAAGCGGTATGTGGCTGAAGGTGATAGAGGGGACGGCGATCCCGTTCATAGGCACGGCGGCAGCCTCCGCATGCGTGTTCTTTATGAAAAAGCAGCTTAGCCGCGCAGTGCAGCGCGCGCTCACCGGCTTTGCGGGCGGCTATATGTTGGGGTATAACGACCTGAAGGACCCGTCCGTGCCCGGATCGTTCCGTCTGCTTGCAAAGCTCGGCGACGGGTTTATGAAAATGCGGATCGTCAGAATGAATTTCAAGGAGGAATAAATATGGGACTGTTCAAAAAATTTATGAATCAGACGGGAAAGCCGGAGGGCTTCCTCGGCAGGGCGAGGATCGCCGCCGAACTCCCTTTTGAGGGAGGGGCTCCCTTCACGGCCTAAGCTTCCCCTTGAGCAGCAGCCCCTTTGCGGCCATGACCGCAAGGTATATTACGCCCGCATACGGCTGTCGGGTCAGCAGGAAAACCGCAGTTCCAAGCAGTGACAGCGCCATGCCGGTCACGATGCGGTGTCTGTTCCAAACGGGGCGCGACAAGCGGCTGACGACCGCGCCGCAGACGCCGTTCAATGCCGTTAGCGCAACGAGCGCGATGAACGCCGCCTTGATCCACGGCTTGACGCCGGTAAGCGCAAACAGCGATACCGAGGCGGGGGAGTCCTTTCCGTTTCCGAATACGGGCAGCAGCAGCAACAGCCCCGCCATTGCGTCAAGTATCCCGCAGATCAGCGAAACTACCCCGTTCAGGCTCTCTTTCTTTTCCTCCTCCGCGGCGGAGATCATCTCCTCCGGGCAGATCAGCTCGTCTATCGAAACGGCGAAAAACCGCGAAAGCTGCTTCAGCGAGTCGAGTGCGGGATAGCCGCGCCCTGACTCCCATTTTGAGACCGCCGCGCGCGACACGAACAATGCTTCCGCAAGCTCCTCTTGCGTCAGCCCCCTGCTTTTGCGCAGCTGCTGCAGTTTTTCATTGAATTCCACGTTTTCTCCTTTTGCCGTCCGAAAACCCGACGGCGGCGCGATAGAGCAGGAACAGCCCCGCGCTCAACAGTACCGACGCGGCTATGTCCGTCAGCCAATGTACGCCCGAAACGAGCCTGCCTGTTGCCATGAACGCCGAGAACACCGCCGCGAACACGCGGGCCGCCGCCCGTATCGCCGCGCTCCGGCATCTTCGGTCGGTCTGAAAAGCGAACGCCGGCATAACGCTCAAAACCAGCAGGGTCGTGGACGAGGGGTACGAAGCCTCCAACCGTCCGTCTATCGTCACGGGACGGAAGTTTATCGGGACGGCTTCGAACACGAGATACGCGAGTATCACGATAAAGAAATACACGCCAAGCAGTATTACGTCGGGATCGACCCGGCGCAGGCTCCTGCGCTTTATCAACTGTATCAGCCCCAAAACGCCGAAGCAGAAGCATATAAAGACGGGGACGAGCCCAAGCCAATCGGTGACGGCGTACAAAACCATGTGCACGCCCGTCAGCCGGTGGAACCATGCGTTCACGGCGGCAAAGCCGACCTCGCTGCCCATCGGCCCGACAGCCCTCACGTCTAAGAGCCTCACGAGAAGAGTAAACAATATGAACGCGAGCAGCGCCCCCGCGCCCGTACAAAGGCAGGTTTTTTCACTGTGTTTCATATCCGTTCCGTCCTTTCCGTCAGTACGTTTGACGGAACAGATGATACCGAAGAAACGGGGCGCGCGCAAGAAACGCCCTTTTACGTGCGCGATACTTTGCGTGTCATACAGCCATATAAGGCTCGCGGGGCGGGCGGAGGCCCGGCTCACATATAAAATCAAAAGCCGTCCCGTTTCCGGGCGGCGCAAAAGGCAAGGCCTCAGCCCTCCCACTGATACGCATATCGCTCGCTGCCGTTTGCCACGCGTATCACGCCGCAGTACTCGAAACCGAACTTTTTAAGCAAATGCTGTACGGGCTTGTTGTCCGCGTGGGTGTCCGCACGCAGGGCAAGCCCCGCCTTTTCAGCCTCCTCCGCGGCAAACGCAAGCACCGCCATGCCAACGCCGTGCTCGCCCGTTCTCGAGGCAAGGCGGTGTACGGTAAGGTAGGGCTTTTGATTTGGCCACGCGCCCCGCTCTATCACGCGGTAGGTGGGCTCATCCCCCGCCATAAGCACGAACGCGCCGCAGACCCTGCCGCCGCGCTCCAAAACGTAAAGGCGCGAAAGACGAATATCCTTTTCAATAAGCTCCGCGGGCGGATAGCGGTTTTTCCCCCACTGGGTGGGGTTGCCGTTTTGCGCCATAAAAGCCCGAGCTTCCTCGTATATTTCAAGGAGCTCGGGCAGGTCGTGTGCCGCAGCTTTACGCACAAGCTCAGTCATAGATGATCTCGTGCCTTACGGGCTTTTCTTCGGGCTCGGATTCGGGCTGCTCCTCGGATTCGGGCTGCTCCTCGGTTTCGGGCTGCTCCCCGGGTTCGGGCGCCTCCGTCGAGGGCTTTTCATCGGGAGCTTCTTCGGGCGATCTGACCTTTTCGTCCTCCGAATACGCCCATTCGGAGACCGCCCTGATGCCGTGCTTGACAGTTGTTGCCACGGACTTGCCGAAGTCCCTGCCAAGCCTTTTGACGTCCTTGCCGAGGTCGCTGCCCTTTATGGAGCTGCCTATCTCGTTAAGGTCGTCGCCGACTTTTTTCCATGATTCCTTTACGGTCGTCATAGCAATTCTCCTTTCGTATTTTCTCTCAATATACATTATATAATCTTGTGTTCGGGCTGTCAAGCTTTTTTTGCAATTTATTTTCAGCCTGTGCAGCGCGGCACCCTTTTATTCGCGCTTTTTTGTTCAGGCCCGCCGAATATCGCACAGCCTTCATGGGAAGAATCATATTGAAAGCTTTTGGAGGTGAAAAAATGGCGTCGGGCAAGGTTATGCTTTGCGGAATAGATACCAACAGTCTGCCGCGGATGGATCGTGCGCGGGGCGAGGAGCTGCTTGAAAGAGCTGCCTCGGGCGACGCGGCCGCGCGCGAAGAGCTTATCGAGGGAAACCTGCGGCTCGTGCTGTCGGTGATACAGCGATTCTCCGGGCGGGGAGAGCCTGCGGACGACCTGTTTCAGATAGGCTGCATAGGGCTTATAAAAGCGATAGACAATTTCGACGCGTCGCACGGGGTTAGGTTTTCGACCTACGCCGTGCCGATGATAATAGGCGAGGTGCGCCGGTTCCTGCGCGACAACAGCAGTATGCGCGTGTCGCGGAGCCTGCGCGACACGGCCTATCACGCCCTGCGTGAGCGCACGCGCCTTGAATACGAGCTGGGCCGCGAGCCCACCGTATCCGAGATAGCCGGCGCGCTCGGAGAAAAGGAGGAGGACGTGGTGTTTGCCCTTGACGCGATAGCTGACCCGGTTTCGCTTGACGAGCCCGTGTTCCGCGACGACGGCGACGCCGTGTACGTTGTGGACCAGGTGCGCGATGAAAAAGCCGCGGAGGACAACTGGCTGGACTCCGTGGCTATAAAAAGCGGTATGGATCACCTGCCCGAGCGGGAGCGCCGCATAATCGAGCTGAGGTATTTTCTGGGCCGCACCCAAACCGAGGTGGCGGGGGAGATAGGCATAAGCCAGGCGCAGGTCTCGCGCCTGGAAAAACACGCCCTTGGGCAGATGCGAAGGTTTGTGTAAAGCTAAACCTCACGCCTCAGTATCCTGTGAATAAGCTCCATATCGAGCCCCTCAATGCAGGCGTCGGCGAGTTTATCGTACTGCGCCTCTTTGTATGCCGCGGCGTCGAACGAGCCGAGCTTTGTTTCGTCGGCGCCCTTCCTTCGGCACAGCGCGCGCAGCACCGCCTCCGCAACTCCCGGGGCGTCGAATATGCCGTGAACGTAGCTGCCGTAAACATTGCCCTCGCTTATGACTGCCGGCAGGTCGCCGCTCCGGCCCATGTGTATCTCGTATCCTTCGTACGAAAGCCCGTTCAAGCAGGCGAATATCCCGCTTACGCCCGAGAAAACGCCCTTCGTTTGGCGCTGCACCTTTTCGCCCCGGAACACGGTGGAGGTTTGCAAAAGCCCCATCCCGCGCACGCTCTTCACCTCGCCCGCCTCAACGCCTTCGGGGTCGGATATGCTCTGCCCCAGCATCTGGTACCCGCCGCAGATACCGAATACGGGCGTCCCGCGGGAGGAGGCCTGCCTGATCTTCGCTTCAAGGCCGTTTTCACGAAGGAACAGAAGGTCCGCTATCGTGCTTTTTGTGCCGGGCAGTATTATAAGGTCGGGCTCGCCCAATTCGTCGGGCTTCGTTATATAGCGCACGGATACGTTCGCATAGCGCTCAAAGGGGGCAAGGTCGGTAAAATTCGATATCCTCGGCAGCTTTACCGCGGCAATATCCACGAGCTTTGCGGCTTTCCCCCGCGTGAACCTTTCGGACAGGCTGTCCTCGTCGTCTATGTCGGCGTGAACGTACGGCACCACCCCGGCAACGGGTACGCCGCAAAGCCGCTCCAGTATTTCAAGCCCCGGCTCCAGTATGCGCCTGTCGCCGCGGAATTTATTGACGATCACGCCCTTTATCCTTGCCCGCTCGTCGGGCTCAAGCAGCGCGACCGTGCCGTAGAGCTGAGCGAAAACACCGCCGCGGTCAATGTCGCCCACCAGCAGCACCGGCGCGTCCACAAGCGCCGCAAGGCCCATGTTCACAATGTCCTCCTGCTTCAGGTTTATTTCCGCGGGGCTGCCCGCGCCCTCTATCACTATCACGTCAAATTCGGAGGCAAGCGAATCGTACGCCGCCAAAACGTCGGGGATGAACTCCTTCTTTCGGCGATAATACTCCATCGCGCGCATGTTGCCTATCGCCCTGCCGTTCACTATGACCTGACTGCCCACGTCCGTGGTGGGCTTCAGCAGTATCGGGTTCATGCGCACGTCGGGCTTTATCCCCGCCGCCTCCGCCTGCACCACCTGTGCGCGGCCCATCTCAGAACCGTCATCGGTAATAAAGGAATTCAGCGCCATGTTCTGGCTTTTGAAAGGAGCGACTCTATAGCCCTCGCGGCGGAATATGCGGCAGAGTGCCGCGCAGATAAGGCTCTTGCCCGCGTTGGACATGGTGCCCTGCACCATAATGTTCATTGCCATTTCAAACATACCTCCGGGATCGATGTAACGGCCTTTATCAGCCGCTCGTTTTCATTGGGCAGCCTGACTGCCGTGCGGAAAAAGCCGGGTCCGAGTCCGTCAAAATTCGCACAGGAGCGCAAGCGCACGCCCCGGCTTTCAAGTGCGGTTCCAAGGTCCCTTCCCCCGCGCAGCAGCAGGAAGTTCACATTGGAGGGGTAGGTCTTAAGCCCAGCCCGCTCAAGCCCCAAGGCAAGTTTCGGACGTTCCGTCCGGATGAGCGCACGGGTTTTTTCAAGAAAACCCCCGCAGCCCAACGCTGCGCACCCTGCGCATTGCGCCGGGGCCGAAACATTCCACGGCTGCGTTTGGCGCGAGACCGCACGCATCAGCGCGCGATTTCCGGAAAGCACATAGCCGAGCCTCAGCCCCGCCATGCCGAAGCTCTTTGTAAAGGCTTTGAGTATGATAAGGTTTTCGTACCGCGAAAGCTGCGGTTTGAGGCTTGCGCCGGCGTCGGACAGGTCCATAAAGCATTCGTCGGCAAAAAGCAGCGTGCCCGCGCGGGCGCAGGCGTCAAGAAGGCAAAGCTTTGTTTCCGGGTCCATCGCGAGGCCCGTGGGGTTGTTGGGGTCGCACAGAAAGAACGCCTCCGGACGCGCAGACTCTATAAAGCGAATAAGCTCTCGGCCCGCCGCAAAGCCGTCCGCCTCCGAAAGCGCATATGCCGTGCGCCGGGATCCCGCAAGCGGGAGCGAGTATTCGGCAAAGGTCGGCGCAAGCTCCGCAAAGCGCCCGGGGCGCACCGCGTGGGCAAAGGCGTATATGAGCTCCGCCGCGCCCGCTCCGCACAGCACGTATTCGCGCGGGACGCCTTCAAAGGCGGCTATGGCCTCCGTCAGCTTCCGGCAGTACGGATCGGGGTACAGGTGAAGGACGTTTGCCGCGTCAAGGTATGCGCGCACGACCTCCTCCGGCGCGCCGAAGGGGTTTACGTTGGCCGAAAAATCCAAAACACAGCCGCCGTCATATATATCCCCGCCGTGGGGGTTCTGCGATTCATACAGCATGGGTCAAAAACAGCACGGCAAGCTTCAGCCCGCCAAACAAGCACAGCGCGAACGCCGAGGTCAAAAGCATTATGCGGCACGCGCGGGATATGTCCTCCGGCTCTGCCTCGCGCAGCGGGTCGCCTATAAAGGGCTTTTTGTGCAGTACGCCGTGATAGCTTGCGTCGCCCGCAAGCCTCAGCCCCAAAAGCCCCGCCATCACAGACTCCGTCTGGGCGGAGTTGGGGCTTGCGTGCTTTCTGCGGTCGCGTCTGAAAACGCGGAACGCTCTTTTTGCGTCAAAGCCCAGAACGCCTCCCGCCGCAAGCATTATGAGCGCAGAGAGCCTTGCGGGGATGAAGTTGAATACGTCGTCGAGCACGGCGGGGAAGAAACCGAAATTTTTGTACGGCTCCTCAACGTAGCCCAGCATGGAGTCCATCGTGTTGACGGCCTTGTAGAGCATGCCGAGCGCACCACCGCCCAGCGCCAGAAACGTAAGCGGCGCAATTACTCCGTCCGAGGCGTTTTCCGCCACGGTCTCCACCGCCGCCTTAGCCACGCCCTCGCGGGAAAGGGCGGCCGTGTCGCGCCCGACTATCATCGAAACGGCGTGACGTGCTTTTTCAATATCCCCGCCGTCAAGGGCTTTTTTTACCTTCATACTCTCTTTTTGAAGCGACCTTGCCGCAAGGCATTGCCAGCACATGACGCTCTCCAGCCCGAATCCCAGCCAAGGGGTCACGCGGTAACAGAGCCTTAAAAGCGCGAACGGCACAAGGAACGCCGCCGCCGCCGTGATAAGCCAAAGCAGGCCGCCCGCCGCCTTTTCGCCCGCGGGAGTCTTGGGGAACAGGCGGCGCAAAAGCTTTTCAAGCGCCGAAATAAGCCCGCCCATAAGCACCACGGGATGCGGCGGAAAGCGCGGATCGCCCAGCAGCATATCCATCAGCGCGCCAAGTAAAAGCGCGTAAACCGACCAGATACCGTTCATCTTCCATTAAAAGTAAATATGTACACGGGGTTTTGCGCCGTCATCAGGCGGCTTTGCCCCAGCTTCCGCGCGCGTGATACCTGCACGCACACGGCCTCCGTCCGCTTAAAGCGGGGGTCGTCCAAAAGCGCGGACAGCTCCGATACCGTCCCAAGCGTCACAGCGGCGGCCACTATCCGCACACCGGGGTTGAGCCCAAGCAGCAGCTCAACTATATCGCGGACGTTTCCGGAGCTGCCGCCTATAAAGGCGTGCGTCGGAGCGGGCAGCCCAAGGCAGGCGCCGGGCGCCTCGCCCTCTGTGATGCTTACGTTTTTAAGCCCGAATTTTGCCGTGTTTGCCCGCAGCACTTCAACGGCTTCGGGGTTTTTTTCTATCGCGTAAACCATACCCCCGGGCGATGCCGAGGCCATTTCCGCTGTGACGGAGCCCGTGCCCGCGCCAACGTCCCACGCGACCGAATCGCGCGTGAGGCCGAGCTTGCTCATTATCACCGCACGCACCTCGGATTTTGTCATCGGCACGACCGGTCGGCCCTCTGCGCTGCGTATAAAGGTTTCGTCCGGCAGGCCGAAGGCCGCGCTCTCGGGCGTGGGGTTTTTTATCAGCACGGCGGAGAGCGGATCGAAGCCGCGCCCGCAAAGCTCATGAACGTCGGCCCTTGTAATGCGCTCGTCGGGATAGCCCAGCCTTTCGCCCACTATCGCGCGGGCTTCGCCAAGCCCCGCTTCCGCAAGCTCCCGCATGAGTCGTCCCGCGCCGTTTTCGCCGCCGACGAGTACGAAAACCGATGCGTTCGTGCGCACCGCCTGCACCGCGTTCTGCTCCCTTCCGTGCAGGCTTACGCATACGGTGCCCTCGTACGATTCGCCCGCCGCGGCGCAAAGGTATGCAAGCGAGCTTACCCCGGGCCTTACCGCGCATTCGCAAAAATCAAGCAGAGGCAATAGCTTTTTGGCCCCGCTGTAAAAGCCGACGTCGCCGCTTAGAAGCACGGCAAACCGCTCAAACTCGCGGTGGGTGCGAATAAACTCCGCTATCCTTACGGGCGACACCGCCTCGAAAACGGTCTGATCGGGGCGCGCGCATTCAAGCATCCGCGCCGCGCCTATCACGCATTCGGCGTCCGAAATCTCGCGCAGCACCGCTTCCGTCATACCCTCGCGCGGGCCGGGGCCGACGCCCGCCACGCATACGCGCTGCCTCGGCTTAAAGCCGTATCTTTTTGACAGCAGGTCTATGGCCTCTTCAAGGCTCATCCCTTCGGCGGGCTGAGCGGGCCTGCCTATCACCACCAGAACCGCGCCGGCCTCCTCTGCCGCACGGGCCTTTTCCAAAAAGCCGCCCGCCCTGCCGGAGTCCTTTGTAACGACGCAGCGCGCATCTGCAGCCGCGATCGTGGCGCGGTTCATATCAAACGAAAACGGCCCCTGCATTGCGATAATGTGCGAGGGAGCAAGCCCTGCCGCGGTACAGGCCTCTATCGAGGCAGCGGACGGCAGCACCCGGGCGAATACGCGCTCCGAAAAACCGTCGACGCCCGCAAACGCAGAGATCTCCTTTGAGCCCGTCGTCAGCAGTATGCGGCCCGAAGTGCCGTTAAGATATTTCACGGCAGAGGCCGTATCGGGCACGCGCACGGCGTTTGCCGCCGTTTCGCCGCCGCTGCGCTCAATGCGCAGGTACTCCGTGCCCGCCGCGGCGCAGGCCGCCGAGATGTTCTCCGTCACGGCAGAGGCATAGGGGTGAGTCGCGTCAAGAACCGCGTCGAAACGCTCGCGCTTTATGAATTCCTCCATCTGCGCTTTGTCCATGCGGCCCGTCAGCACCCGCACGCCGGGCGCGGGGGACAAAAGTTCCCCGCCGTATTCGGTTGCGGCGCACACGCACACCTCGGCGTCCCGGCCGCTCAAAAACCTTTCGAGCCTTCGACCCTCGGTCGTGCCCGCAAAAACGCACAGCTTAACCACTTAAACCTCCCTGTAACCCCTTGGGGTCACCATGCGGCCCGCCGTCATGCGGGTTTGCGAATTGCCTATAAACACCGTGCAGAACATATCGGCGGGGTAGTCCGCAAGCTCTGCAAGAGTCATGTATTCGCGGCTCTCACCCGCGCGCCCGATGCTGCGCGCAATGCCGCAGGGCCGGGTGCCGGGCAGCGTTTTCATAAGTATTTCACAGGCTTTTTTTAAGTGTTCGGGCCGCCCGTGGCTCGCGGGGTTGTAAAGCACAAGGGTAAGGTCCGCGTCCGCCGCCGCGGTGAGCCTGCGCTCTATAAGCCCCCATTCGGTCAGCCTGTCGGAAAGCGACACCACGCAAAAGTCGTGCGTCAGCGGCGCGCCCAAAAGCGCTCCCCCGGAGCAGGCCGCGGTAAGCCCGGGGATCATAATGACCTCGGGCTCCGGGTCTTCCCCCCGAAGCTCCAGCACGAGCCCCGCCATGCCGTATATGCCGCTGTCGCCGGAGCAGACAAGCGCCGTCTTCCGGCCCTTTTTCGCCTCGTCAAGCGCCATGCGGCAGCGCTCCGCCTCGCGCGTCATGGGGGTCGTCAAAAATTCCTTGCCGGGGTAGTGACCGCGCACGAGATCGACGTAAACGTGATAGCCGATTATCACCTCGGCCTCCTCAAGCGCACGGTGAGCGCGCAGAGTCATATCTTCAAAGCTTCCGGGGCCGAGCCCCACGACGTACAGTTTACTCAAAACGAACCTCCGTTTTTACAAGCGCGGCGGCAACGGTAACGCCGTTTTCCGCCGTTTTCTTTATTATCAGTTCGTCCGCGCAGAGCAGCGCGGCCCTTTCGCAAACGTTGTCCACCCCGGTCGTTAGCTTTACGAATACTGACGGGGTGAAATCTCCCTTTACGGCGTTAAGCTCCTCTGCGGAATAAAAGCTTATATCAAGGCCGGCTTCGCGGCAGTATTCAAGCAGGCCGGCTTCGTCCCTTTTAAGGTCTATGGAGGCGGCGCTCTTCACCGCGCTAAAATCTATCCCGTGATACGTCAGAGTTTTGTCAACGGCGTATTTTATGCTTTCGGCGGGAGTCCCCCGTCTGCAGCCTATGCCAAGCACGACGCATTTGGGAACGAGCCTCAGCGTCACGTCAAACGGAGCCGCGCTTTCGTCGGCATAGGTCAGATATATGCCGATGGCGCCGTCTTCGCCCGCATACAGGCCTTTGGGCAGGGCGCCCTTTACGTCAAAATCGGAAACAAAAGGCACGTCCCCTTCGAGTATCGCCGCCGAAACCGCCTTGGCGGCGTCTGTGCTGCTTATCGAAAAGCCCTGCGAGCTTGCCCACGAATCCACGGAAAAGCGCCCGTTTGCGTCCGTGGCGGTGGTGATGACAGCCGTGCCGCCCAGGGCGCAGGCCAGCCGTTTTGCAAGCCCGTTCGCGCCGCCGATATGCCCCGAAAGCAGCGATATTGCAAACGCGCCCGTTTCGTCCACTACGACCACGGCGGGGTCCTCGAGCTTGCTCTTTATAAACGGCGATATGCAGCGCACCGCAATGCCGCAGGACGATACGAAAACGAGCGCGTCGGAGTCGCCGAACGCCTTGCCGTAAAGCGGGGCGGAGGGCTTGGGTATTGGCAAAAAAACGCCCCCGGCTATACGCTCCGGCGCCCACGCGCGGCAGTCGCCGCCAAGCTCCGCGATGATGCGAAGGGCGGTGTCCATGCCCTTTTTGGTGTATGCAAAGACGGATGTTCTCATTTTGCCGTACGGAATCCGGTCGAAAAGCCGGGGTCGTAAAGGAGCGAGCGCAGGTACTCTTCTCCCATGCACCCGCCCACGATTATAAGGCTCGTTTTTTTAAGCCCGCTTTCCGCGACGGTTTCGTGGAGCGTGCCCACGGTGCAGCGAAAGATATGCTCGTCGGGCCAGGTCGCCTTGTAAACGACCGCCGCTGGGGTATCGGCGGGATAGCCGCCCGCCAGAAGCTCCGCCTGCAGCTTTTCGGTGAGCGAGGTCGAAAGGAACAGCACCATGGTGGCCCCGTGCGCGGCAAGCGAGCGTATGCTCTCCCTTTCGGGCACGGGCGTTCGTCCTGCGGCGCGGGTTATAATAACGGTCTGACTAACGCCGGGCAGAGTGTATTCGGCCTTGAGCGAGGCCGCCGCCCCGCAGAACGAGCTTACCCCCGGCGTCACGTCGTATTCTATGCCAAGCTCGTCCAGCGCGTCGAACTGCTCGCGCACGGCGCCGTATATGGAGCTGTCGCCCGTGTGCAGACGCACCGAGGTCTTGCCCGCAGCCTCGAATTTTTTTATGATTTCCAACACCTCTTCAAGCGTCAGACCGGAGCTGTCGTAAACCTCGCAGTCATCGCGGCAGTACGAAAGCAGCTCCGGGTTCACAAGCGACCCCGCCCAGATGACGGCGTCCGCCTGCGACAAAAGCCTTGCTCCGCGCACGGTTATAAGGTCGAAGGCTCCCGACCCCGCGCCTACAAAATGCACCATATCAAACCTCCCTGAAAAAGCTCAAAAACTCACGGGCGTTTTCGGACTCGCCCAGCACGCCGTATTCCTTTGAAAACATCAACATTTCCGCCTGCATTGCGCCGCCCGCCCTCAGCCTGAGGTTGGCCGAGGCCCGCTCCGTTACGGAGCAAAGCGTGCGCCGCGCAAGGTCCGCGTCCTCTTCGCGCAGCAGCCTTACCGCCTCGTCGCAGGCGGCGCAGGCGAGTATCTTTTTTATAAGCACGGTTCCCGCGCCCGCCGCGCCCGCGTGGGCGGCTATTATCTCCATGCGGCAATCGCCGTATTTGGAGTGCGTGTTCAGCATATTGCCGGCAAGCTTTACAAGCTTGCCGATATGACCTATAAGAAGGACCCGGCCAAACCCGAGCGCACGGCATATATCCAGCGCGTCGCCTATGAAATTGCTCGTCTGCACGGCGGCGCCCGGGTCTATGCCGAGGCTCGTTCTGATGAACTCCGCGCCGTAATTGCCCGGGGTCAGCAGCACGCTTTCATGCCCCAGCGCGCGTTTTTGCTTAAGCTCCGTGCGTATGGTCCCGATAAGGGCGGCCTCGCTCATGGGCTCAACTATGCCGGTGGTGCCGAGCACCGATATGCCGCCTTCTATGCCAAGGCGGGGGTTAAAGGTCTTTTTCGCAAGCTCGACCCCGGCGGGTATGGATATCGTCACCTCAAGCCCCGGGCAGTCGAACAGCCGCATTACCTCCCGCACGTTTTCCTCTATCATGCGGCGCGGCACGCTGTTTATCGCGGCGGCGCCCACGGGCTGGTCAAGGCCGGGCTTTGTCACGCGGCCCACGCCAACGCCGCCGTCAATGAATACGCCGGGCGCGGCAGCAAGCGAAACGGCTGCGTAAACGAGCGCGCCGTTCGTCACGTCCGGGTCGTCGCCCGCGTCCTTGCGCACCGCGCATGAGGCCGTGCCGCCCTCCCATTTCGGGTCCTCGGTTTTAAGCTCCAGCACCTGCCCGCCGGGGGTCGTAAGCTTCACGCTGTCCATACGCCTTCCGGACAGCAGCATATACGCCGCCGCCCTTGCCGCCGCCGCCGCGCAGGAGCCCGTGGTATAGCCGAGCCTCAGCTTTTTGCCGTTTTTTTCAATGGTTTCGTTCATCGCGTTATACCGTAGAGCAGGGCGTTAACCACAGCCGCCGCCACGTTGGAGCCGCCCTTTCTGCCGCGCGCGACTATGTGCGGCACGGCGGAGGATATAATAAGCTCCTTTGATTCGACCACGTTCACAAACCCCACGGGCACTCCTATTATGAGCTTTGGGCTTATTTTCCCTTCCTTCATCAGCGCGTCCAGCGCGATAAGCGCAGTCGGGGCGTTGCCTATCGCAAAAATCAGCGGCTTTTGAAGCCCCGCCGCCTTTTCCATGGATACCGCCGCGCGGGTCACACCGCGCCGCTTCGCTTCCTCCGCCACGTCCGGATCCGACATAAAGCAGTGCGCCTCGCCGCCGAGCTTTGCAAGCGCGGCCTTGTTGACGCCCGCCTTCGCCATCTGTGTGTCGGTGACTATGTCGCAGCCCGCGCAAAGCGCCTCCCTCGCAAGAAGGACGGCGTCCTTTGAAAACACGAGGCTGTTTGCATACTCAAAGTCCGCCGTCGTGTGTATGACGCGCTTTATGACTGGCTCGTTCACCGGGTCGAGCCGTATGCCCTTTTCATCGAGCAGCCCGGATATTATCTCGAAGCTGCGCTTTTCTATCTCCATCGGTTTAAGCGTTTCAAACATGGCGTTTCTCCTTTTCGGCAAGCATCGCGTTATAAAAGCCCTCGGCAAATTCGGGGTTTGCGTAAAAGTGGAGGTGGGGGAACCCCGCATAAAGCGCAGGGCCCGCATGCACGCAGGGCCAACTGCGCCCGTCGGCCTTTGACGCGGTGAAGGCGTCCCCGCAGTCGTCAGCGTCATAGCGATGGAATTCATGCGCCGGTATGCGCCCGCCCTTCGGGCAGAGCATGCTGCCGCGCTCCGCTTCAAGCGTGACGTAGCCGAAACGGGTCAGCCTGCCACTGTCGAAGCAGCCCCCCTTTATAAAGCCGACCATCGGAAAATCCGAGATGCGCTCGGTCAGGTACATGAATCCCCCGCATTCGGCAATGCAGGGCAGCCCGCGGCGAAGCGCGCAGCAAACGCTCTCGCGCATGGTTTCGTTCGCGGACAGCCTTTTGGCGTAAAGCTCGGGGTAGCCCCCGCCTATGTACAGCCCGTCAAGCCCGTCGGGCAGGCGCTCGTCGTCGAGCGGGCTGAAGGTGACGATATCCGCGCCCATCTTCATAAGCAGGCCGAGGCTGTCCTCATAGTAAAAGCAAAACGCCCTGTCCCGCGCAACACCCAGCCGCACGGGCTCGCGGCGGCGCGGCGTTATCGGCGTAAAGGCAAGCTCCGGCGCCGCCTTTGAAAGGGCGAGTATGCCGTCAATGTCAAGGCTCTTTTCGGCCTGCTCCGCAAGACGGTCGAGCTTTTGTTTAAGGTCTTCTATCTCCTGGGCCGTCACAAGCCCGAGGTGGCGGCTTTCTATCGCGCAGTCGGGCATTTTGGGCAGGTACCCCATGGGCATTATGCCAAGGCGCTTTTCGATCTCGGGCGCAAGGGCGCGGTACACGCGCCCGGTGCAGTTGTTGAGTATCGCCCCGCGTATGAAGCTCTGCGGCACAAAGCTCAAAAAACCCCGTATCTGCGCCAGTACCGAGAGCGACGCGCCCGATGCGTTGACCGTCAAAACAACGGGGGAGAGCGTCTTTTCGGCGGCGTCGTATGCGCTTGCGCGGAAAGAAGTCAGCCCCAGCCCGTCGTAATAGCCCATAACGCCCTCTATAACGGTGACGTCGCGCCCGGCGCCGTTTTCGGCAAGCAGAAAGCGCATTGTGTTCGCGTCGAAAAAGAACGGGTCGAGGTTTGAAGACGGCGCCCCGACAACGCTCCTGTGGAACATGGGGTCAATGTAATCCGGCCCGCATTTGGCGGCGCCCGCGTCAAGCCCGCGGTTTTTAAGGGCCGTCAGCAGCGCAAGCGTCGCCGTGGTCTTGCCGCAGCCGGAGCCCGTCCCCGCAATCAGCACGCGCGGGACGGAAACGACGGTTTCATTCATTCAGTATCCCCCTTTCGGCGGCAAGCAGGGCAAGCCTTGCGTTCGCCTCGTTGAGTGTGCCGCGCGGCGCGCCCGCGTCTATCACGCTGCCGCAGGCAAGCATTACGCCCCGTGCTTCTGTAAACAGCTCCTCCGTCACGGGCTCGAACGCGGGCGAGAGTATCAGCTTTGAAGCAAGACTTCCGGCAACGTATGCGTCCACGTCGTTTTCAAAAAGTATCCCCGCCGCAAACGGCACGCGCCCGCGCTGCAGCCTCCTGTAAACGGGTATGCCCGCTCCCGCCCCGCCTATCACGAAGACCTGCGGCTCTCCCACGGGCTTTTCAAGCTCAATGCTGCCGAGCGCCGCGTTGTAGCTGCCCTTTTCAAGACCGAAAAGCGCCTCTGCGGGGCATTCGCGCAGCACCTGCTCCGGCGGGCCGAAAGCGGCTGCCGTTTCGCCCTTTACGCAAAGCAGCAGATCCGAAGCCTTTGCCGCAAGGTCTATCTCGTGCAGGCTCATTATAACGGTCAGCCCCTCGTTTTCCGCAAGCTCCCGCAGCAGTGAAAGCAGCTCTGCCTTGTGCTTAACGTCAAGGTAGGCCGTCGGCTCGTCCAATACGAGCAGGTCGGGCTGCTGGGCAAGCGCACGCGCAAGTATCACGCGCTGCTTCTGCCCGTCCGACAGGGTCATATAGTCGCGCTGAGCAAGGTCCGCCGCGTTCACAAGCTCAAGCGAGCGCGCGACTATGCGCCTGTCCTCGGGCGTCATGCGCCCTACGGCGTTGGTGTAGGGGTAGCGCCCCAGCGAGACAATCTCCCGCGCGGTGGCAAGCTCCGGGCGGATGCGGTCGGTAAGCACCACGGCCTGCCTGCGAGCAAGCTCCTTTGCGCTCATCGCGGCTATATCGCGCCCTTCAACGGCAACGACGCCGCGTATCGCCGCAAGCTGGCGGGCGATGGTTTTAAGTATGGTCGATTTGCCGGAGCCGTTTGGGCCTATGAGGGTGAGTATGCCTCCTCGCTCCAGCGCAAGGTCTATATCCCGTATCAGCGTTTTTCCGTTGTAGCCCACGGCAAGCCCGCTCGTTTCGAAAAAGCTCACGTCAAGCCCCCCTTCTGCGGCGGTCTATCATCATCCAAATGACCACCGGCGCGCCGAAAACGCTCGTCACCGTGCCTATATTAAGCTCGGTCGGGGCAAAGACGGTCCTTGCGATAAGGTCTGAAAACACGCAGAACACCGCCCCCGCAAGAAACGCCGCGGGTATGACGAGCGCGGGCCGCGAGCTTTTCAGAAGCCGCCTCGTGATATGCGGCACGGCAATGCCCACGAACGACACCGGCCCCGCAAGCGCCGTCACGCAGGCCGACAGCAGCGATGAAAGCAGTATCAGCGCCAGACGAAAAGGCTTTACCGCAACGCCCATGCTTTTGGCGTAGCCCTCGCCCAGCGCGTACGCGCCCATCGGCTTTGACAGCAGCCACGACAGCAGCACGGCGGGCAGGCAGACTGCCGCGGCGGTCACGACCTGATCCCAGCCCTTGCCCGAAAAGGTGCCCATGGACCAGTATTTGAGGTTTACGATATCCTGCTCCGAGGCGAATGCTATTGCGGCGTCCGTCACGGCGGAGCAGATATACCCCACCATTATGCCAACGACCAGGAGCAGCTCCATGTTTTGCACCTTCTGCGAAAACAGAAGCACCAGCGCGGTGATGAGCAGCGACCCCAAAAACGCGGCGGCGACGAGCGCGGCGGGGTCAAGCGCGACGACCCCCGAAAGGAATATCATGGTAAGCCCGACTATCATTTTGGCTCCGGAGGATATGCCCAAAACGAACGGTCCCGCGATGGGATTGCGGAAAAAGCTTTGCAGCAGGAACCCCGATACCGCAAGCGCGCCGCCCAGTATCGCGGCCAAAAGCATTCGCGGCATGCGCACGTTGAAAAGAATCATGCTTTGGGTGGAAGCGTCGGCGCCGTTTTTGATGAGGGCGGCTATTTCGGACAGCGACAGCCTGACCGTGCCGACGGCAAGGTTTATGACGAGCGCCGATAAAAGCGCCGCAAACAACAGCCCCGTGACCGCCCAAAACCGGCCTGAACCAAAACCCGAACCGCGCTTTTCCAAGCCCGACCTCTCAATAAAAAAGATGCGGCAAAACGCCGCATCCGAATTTATGCAACAAACACCCCGCGCCATCACCTTTTGCGGGATACGGGTCAAGCAGGTCTTCCGGCTCACGCATCATAAGGCAGGCACGGCCTTCTCGGTTGCCCAATGGCCCGCTTTCGCATGTGCTGCCCTCCGCGTTCACGGCGGCGGTTCCGCCCGGGAATCACACCCGGTTGTCTATTATCCCGCAAAGGCCATGGGGCCAATGCGGGCACTTGACTCTTTTTTTGTACGCTTCTATTCTATTCTTCGCTCCCCGCTTTGTCAATAGCGGCGGACGGTATAAGAAAGATCGGCGGATCTTTGAATTTGCTTCCGCCGTGAAAGCCGCGCTGGAATTCACTTCATTGAATAAATATATCGGCGGCGGGTCATTGACAATTTGCGCTGCGCGGAGTATGCTGTTATCAAATCGAATATGCATTCGAGTGCGCATCGGGGCCTTTGGGCCTCTTTGCGAGAATAGGGAACCCGGTGTGAATCCGGGACGGTACCGCCACTGTATTTGCGGAGCGCGCGCATCTGATGAAAGTCGGCCATTGGGAAACCGAGAAGGCTTTGCGCGGGCGTTGAGGCATAAGTCAGGAGACCTGCTTGGGTGGATCGGGTCGCTTCCCTGCGCCATACGGGGGCCGACTGTACGTTTAGCTGCGTAAAAACGGCCGCAGCGGGTTTGTACCCGCTGCGGCTTTTATTGTGCCCAAGCCGCGCTTTTGCACAGATCCGGGCTTGACCCGGTAATTATAAGGAGGAAAAACATGAAAACCATCGTTAAGATCGTCTGCATGGCGCTTGCCGTGTGCATGATCGCGGGCCTTGCCGCCTGCACCCGTAATCCCGCAAAGCCCGAGGACAAGCCCGAGGACAAGCCCGCCGACAACACCGGCAAGACGGATAAGGAGCTTGCAGACGAGGCCGCCGCGCTCATAGACGCCATCTACGTTCAGACCCGCACCGATGAGACCGACGCTCAGTGCGAGGCCGCCAAGGCCGCGTGGGACAAGCTCACCGACGCTCAGAAGGAGCTTGTCGCGGGCAAAGAGGCCGACCCCGATTACTTCGGCCGCGACACGGGCGACGCCTCCAAGGACGACCCCCGCAACGCCGACGGGATAGGCGAGAAGGAGCTGCTCGTAGTTTCCTTCGGCACCTCTTTCAACGACAGCCGCGCTGAGGATATAAAGGGCATTGAGGACGCGCTTGCCGCCGCCTTCCCCGATTGGAGCGTGCGCCGCGCCTTCACCGCGCAGATAATCATCAACCATATTCAGGCCCGCGACGGCGAGAAGATAGACAATGTTGAGCAGGCCCTTGAGCGCGCCGTATCAAACGGCGTC
>JAFYHI010000067.1 GCA_017539215.1 Clostridia bacterium
AAGGCGGCGGGCGTGCCCATAATCGTTGCCATAAACAAGATGGATAAGCCCGAGGCCAACCCCGACCGCGTGCTGCAGCAGCTCACCGAGCACGGCCTGCTGTGCGAGGCATGGGGCGGCGATACCATTACCGTGCCCGTTTCGGCAAAGACCAAGATGGGCCTTAACACCCTGCTTGAAATGGTGCTGCTGCAGGCCGACGTGCTGGAGCTTCGCGCAAACCCCGACCGCAAGGCAAGGGGCACCATCATAGAGGCGCAGCTTGACAAGGGCCGCGGCCCCGTTGCCACCGTGCTGGTGCAGAACGGGACCCTGCGCGTGGGCGACCCGATAGTTGCGGGCGTCGCGTTCGGCCGCGTTCGCGCCATGATGGACGACAAGGGCAAGCGCGTAAAGGAGGCCGGCCCCTCCACCGCCGTTGAGGTGCTGGGCTTTAACGAGGTACCCTCCGCGGGCGACGAGATGATAGTCTCCGACCTTGACAAGCTCTCCAAGCTCGTTGCCGAGGAGCGCCGCAACAAGATAAGGGCCGAGCAGATGAAGAAGCTTTCCAAGGTCTCGCTGGAGGATCTGTACTCCCACATCGCCGAGGGCGACGTGAAGGACCTGAACATAGTCATCAAGGCCGACGTGGACGGTTCCGTCGAGGCCGTCAAGCAGGCGCTTGAAAAGCTGTCGAACGATGAAGTACGCGTCAAGTGCATACACGGTGCGGTCGGCGCTATAACCGCCAGCGACGTTATGTTCGCCTCGGCGTCAAACGCCATAGTCATCGGCTTCAACGTGCGTCCGGACTCCGGCGCAAAGGCCCTTTCCGAACAGGAAAAGGTCGATATCCGCACCTATCGCGTCATCTATCAGGCCATAGAGGACGTCGAGAACGCCATGAAGGGCCTGTTCAAGCCCGTGTTCCAGGAGGTGCAGCTTGGCACCATCTCCGTCAGGAACACCTTCAAGGTGCCGGGCGTCGGCATAATTGCGGGCGCGTACGTTTCCGAAGGCAAGGTGCAGAGGAACGCGCAGGTGCGCGTGGTGCGCGACGGCATAGTCGTGCACGAGGGCAAGATATCCTCGCTGCGCCGCTTCAAGGACGACGTCAAGGAGGTCGCCCAGGGCTATGAGTGCGGTATCGGCATCGAGAACTTCAACGATATCCACGAGGGCGACGTTATAGAAGCGTTCGTGATGGAGGAAGTAAAGCGTTGAGCCCTAACGGGCTCAAAGCTTCCGCGCTTTTGAAGCTTGCCGCAGAAAGCGGCGCGGCATTTTGCACGGCAAAACCGCTTCAAAACCGCCGTTCCCGTTCCCGCCGAAGCGTCGGGAACGGGCGTTGATCCCTTCGGGATCAAAGTTTCCACGCTTTTGAAGCTTGCCGCAAAAAGCGGCGCGGCATTTTGCACGGCAAAACCGCTTCAAAACCGCCGTCCCCGTTCCCGCCGAAGCGTCGGGAACGGGCGTTGATCCCGATCGGGATCAGCGTTTCCGCCCCGCGGAGCTGACTTCAGGAGGAATAATATGGCATTTTCCAGATACGACAGGATAAATGAGGAGATACGCAAGGCTTTGTCTGAGATCGTGCGTGAGATGAAGGACCCCCGCATCAGCCCGCTTACGAGCATAATGCGCGCTGAGGCCACGAACGACTTAAAGCTCTGCCGCGTGCAGGTCTCGGTATATGACAGGGACGATGAGGCGCGCCGTGAAACCGTCGCGTCGCTCAACCGCGCCGAGGGCTTTATCGCCCGCGAGATCGGCCGCAGGGTGGACCTGCGCCGCATACCCAAGTTTGAATTCCGCCTTGACGATTCCATAGAGTACTCGGTGCATATCTCCGAAATACTCAATCGCCTCGGCGAAAAACGAAAGGAAGCGCCGGAAGAAGATGAGTGATCCCGCCGCTATGAACAGCATAATACAGGGCATAGGGCGTTACAGCCGCTTCACGCTGCTCACCCACGTTTCCCCCGACGGGGATACGCTGGGCAGCGCACTTGCCGTGTATTCGCTTTTAACAGGGCTCGGCAAAACCGCCGAGGTCGTCTGCGAGGAGCCCGTCCCGCATATCTACGGGTATCTGCCCAACGCGGACAAGGTGGTGCTGCCCGACAGCGCCGCGGGCTATGAGTGCGTCATCGCCTGCGACTGTGCGGATATGTCCCGCTTCAAAAAGGCGGAGCATCTCTTTCGCGGGGCGCAGTACACCATGGTGATAGACCACCACTTCACCAATCGCGGCTATGCGGACGCAAACCTCATTCTGGACGCCTCCGCCGCGTGCGAGGTGGTTTTTATGCTTTACCGCGCCATGGGTGCGCCCATCAGCCCCGAGGCCGCCGTGTGCCTGTACACCGGGATCGTCACCGATACGGGCAACCTCACCTACTCCAACACCACGCCCGAATGCATACGCATGGTGGCGGAGCTTTACGAAAACGGCCTTGACATCACCACCATCAACCGCAACATTTACAGGACTGTCCCATTCTCCAAAACCCGGCTGCAGGGGCACGTTCTCTCCAATATGAAGCTCGAGGGCGACGGCAGGATAGGCATCGCAACGCTGACCGTTGCCGAGATGGATGCCTACGGCGCGACCAACGAGGACTGCGAGGGCATCGTTGACTCCGTTCGCGACGTGGAGTCCGTTAAGGTCGCCATCTTCATCCGCGAGGGCAGGGACGGCACCTATAAGGTCAGCCTCAGGTCGAAGGACTGCGCGGACGTGGGCCGCATAGCCAACAAATACGGCGGCGGCGGGCATGCGTCGGCGGCGGGGTATTCCTCGTCGGAGCCGCTTTCCACCACCGTTGCAAAGGCCCTGCGCGACGCAGCAGAGGCGCTTGCGCAATGAAAAAGGCCGAGGGAGTCATTTGCATTCTGAAGCCTCCGGGGATGAGTTCCTCGGATGCCGTTACAGACGTCAGACGGGTCTTTGATGAAAAGCGCGTCGGGCATACGGGCACGCTGGATCCCGCTGCGGCGGGCGTGCTGCCCATTTGCATCGGCCGGGCGACCCGTCTTTTCGATTACCTTGTCGACAAGCAAAAGGAATACTACGCCGAAATATGCTTCGGCTGCGCCACCGATACCGAGGACGCGACAGGTGAAGTCATAGCGTCAAGCGACCGCGTCGTGACTGAGGCGGAGCTTGCGGCGGCGCTGCCCCGCTTTGTGGGCGAGACAGAGCAGACCCCGCCCATGTATTCCGCGCTCAGCGTAGGCGGCGTCAAGCTTTATAAGCTTGCACGCGAGGGCAAAATAACCTCCTCGCCCGTGGAAAAACGCCGCACCGTCAACATTTTCGAGCTGGAGGCCGTGCGCAGCACCGGCTGTAACCGCTTCCTTATCCGCATAGTCTGCTCCAAGGGCACTTACATTCGCACCCTCTGCAAGGACATAGGCGAGGCCGTCGGCTGCCCCGCGCACATGGCGTTTTTGCTCAGGTCCCGCTCCGGGGCGTTCACGCTTGAGGATTCGTACTCCATCGCGGAGCTGAACGCGCTTAAAGAGAGCGGCGGCCTTTTTGACGCCGTCATACCCATGGACCGCGCCGTGGGGCATCTGCCCCGGCTCGACGTGGACGGTATCTCTTCAAAAAACGAGCGCCTGCTCATACACGGCGCGCCGATAGACTGCCGCGGGCAGACCGAGCGGACGCCGCTTCGCGTGTACCTGCACGGAGGCTTTCTGGGCATAGGCGAGGTGAGGGAGGGCCGCCTCCGCATTACCGTGTGGCTTGGGGACGAGTCCCTGCAGATAAAGGGGATGAAGCTTTCGGGCAGGGTCGTGCAGCACAATAAAATAGGCGCGTCGCTGGGTTTTCCCACCGCAAATCTCGAGGGCTACGACAGGCGCCAGCTCCCGAACGAGGGCGTGTATGCGACCGTGGCGGAGCTGGACGGCGTAAGGCGCCCCGCCGTCACGTCCATCGGCACAAATCCCACCGTCGGCGGCAGCTCCGTTACCGTCGAAACGCATATTCTGGATTATGACGGCGACTGCTACGGCAAGCCCATGACGGTCGTTTTCGTCGCCCGCCTGCGCGATATGAAAAAGTTCTCGTCAAGGGAAGAGCTCAGCGCCCGTATCGCGTGCGACGTGCGTGAGGCGCGCGGGCTGCTTGAAAAGTCAAAATACCTCGACGGCGCCAATATATAAAAACTATTCTTAAAAAAGCCCTTTACAAGAGGGCTTTTCGTGTGGTATAATAACTTGCTTTTTGTACTGCGGGTGTGTCCGCGGCGCAGAGCGCAAACTGTCTGCTTCGTTTGGCGAATACTCCGGCGTCTTACGCAGCGAGCAGGGATACTAATATAATTGGAGGCACAAAATGGATAAGGAACGCAAGAACGAGATCATCGCCGCTCATGCTCTGCACGAGGGCGACACCGGCTCTCCCGAGGTTCAGATCGCTCTTCTGACCGAGCGCATCAACCACCTCACCGCTCATCTGCAGGAGCATAAGAAGGACAATCACTCCCGCCGCGGCCTGCTCAAGATGGTCGGTAAGAGGCGCGGTCTCTTGAACTACCTCAAGTCCACCGATATCGAGCGTTACAGGGCCATCATCGCCGCCCTGAACATCAGGAAGTAAGCTTATCGCTTGCTTCGGGGGTGCGCTTTTTGCGCCGCCCCAAATAAGGATTGAAAGAAAGTGGGCGGGAGTACCCACTTTCTTTTGCAGAAAACCGTTTACTCCCTTACGCCGTTTACACTAAAACGTATTATATAAAGGAGCATTAAGAAAATGCAGAGAACATTCGAACTGGAGCTTGCGGGCCGCAAGATAGCCGTGACCACCGGCAAGTACGCCGAGCAGGCGGGCGGCTCCGTTATGATCTCCTGCGGGGGGACGGCGCTGCTCGTGTGCGCCACCGTTGCAAAGGCCCCGCGTGAAGGGGCGGATTTCCTCCCCTTAAGCTGTGACTACGAAGAGAAGATGTATGCGGCCGGCAAGATCCCCGGCGGCTTCATCAAGCGTGAGGGACGTCCGTCCGAAAAGGCCGTGCTTACCAGCCGCCTTATCGACCGCCCCCTGCGTCCGCTCTTCCCCAAGGGCTTCTATAACGACGTTCAGGTGGTAGCCACCTGCATGTCCGTCGACAACGACGTTCAGCCCGAGATACTCGCCATGATAGGCGCTTCCGCGGCCCTTACCATCAGCGAGGCTCCCTTCATGGGTCCCATCGGCGCGGTATCCGTGGGCTACGTTGACGGCGAGTACATCATCAACCCCAACTCCGCCCAGCGCGAGAAGAGCCGCCTTGCTCTGACCGTTGCCGGCACGCGCGACGCCGTTATGATGGTAGAGGCCGGCGCGAACGAGGTCACCGAAAAGGAAATGCTCGACGCCATACTCATGGCGCACGGCTACATTAAAGAGATAGTGGAGTTCATCGACGGCATACGCGCCGAGGTCGGCAAGGAGAAGATAGTTCCCGACATCCACGTTCCCGATGAGGAGCTCAAGGCAAAGGTCGTGGAGTATGCCCGCGAAAAGGTCGTGTGGCAGCTCGACACGTTTGACCGCAAGGAGCGTGAGGCGAGGACCGCCGAGGTCACCGCAGACGTAAAGGCGCATTTTGCCGAGGAATACCCCGAGGCGGGCGCCGACATCGACGCGATCCTCTACAACCTCATGAAGGAGATACTGCGCGACAAGATCATCAACAAGGGCATCCGCCCCGACGGCCGCAAGATGGACGAAGTGCGTCCGATCTGGTGCGAGGTCGGCATACTGCCCCGCACGCACGGTTCCGCCGTGTTCACCAGGGGTCAGACCCAGGTCATGACCATGACCACCCTCGGCACCCTCGGCGACGGCCAGACCCTCGACGGCATCGGCGAGGAGGACTTCAAGCGCTACATCCATCACTACAATATGCCTCCCTACTCCGTGGGCGAGGTCAGGCGTCTCGGCTCTCCCGGCAGGCGTGAGATAGGCCACGGCGCTCTTGCGGAGCGCGCGCTGCTGCCCATGATCCCCTCCGAGGATGAGTTCCCCTATGCGATCCGCCTCGTTTCCGAGGTCGTATCCTCCAACGGCTCCACCAGCCAGGCCTCCATCTGCGCCTCTACGCTGAGCCTTATGGACGCCGGCGTGCCCATCAAAAAGCCCGTCGCGGGCGTTGCAATGGGCCTTATCAAGGATGACGCCAACGGCAATATCGCCATAATGACCGACATACAGGGCCTTGAGGACTTCATGGGCGACATGGACTTTAAGGTTGCCGGCACAGAGGACGGCATCACCGCCATACAGATGGATATAAAGATCAAGGGCATCAATGAGGAGATACTCACCCGTGCGCTTGAGCAGGCCCGCCGCGGCAGGCTGTTCATACTGGGCAAGATGATGGAGTGCATCGATCACCCCCGCGAGGAGCTGAGCCCCTATGCGCCGCGCATCATGCGCTTTACCATCCATCCCGACAAGATCCGCGAGGTCATCGGTTCCGGCGGCAAGACCATCAACGGCATCATCGCCAAGACCGGCGTCAAGATCGACATCGAGGACGATGGGCGCGTGTTCATCGCTTCCGCCGACGCAGAGGCTGCGGCTGAGGCCAAGCGCATGATCGACGCCATAGTCAAGGATATCGAGGTCGGCGACATAATCCTCGGCAAGGTGGTAAACATACTGCCCATCGGCGCCCAGGTAGAGATCAAGCCCGGCAAGAAGGGCCTTGTGCATATCTCTAAGCTCGCCAACAAGCGCGTTGAGAAGGTTGAGGACGTCGTTTCCATCGGCGATGAGATCCTCGTTCGCGTGATCGACATCAAGCCCGACGGCAAGATCGACCTTACAAGGAAGGGACTTATTCCCGACGAGAACTGAGCCTGAAACTAAATAATGCATTAAAGCCTTCCGCTCGCGCGGAAGGCTTTATTCATGCCGTGTTTTGTAAAATTGCGGAAATTCCTAAGGAATTTCAACCACAACTATTCATTGTTCACTATTCAATATTCATTCAATGCCCCTATTCTATCCCGAGAACTTGCTTGACCATGGTTCGAAGCTGCTCGGCAATCTCCTGCCTGCCCTTGAGCTGATCCTCCATGCTCATAAGCTTGCCCGTTGAATAATCCACCGAAAAAGTGTAGCGATAGCCCTTGTGGTCGACCTTTATCTGCTTTGAGCTCACGCGAGTGTCCTCATATTCGTCCTCATATAGCCTATCCTCCGCCGAACCGCCTTCGATCTTGCTGCAGCTTATCGAGAAGCTGCAGTAGTAGTCCTCGCGCGGCTCTATCAAGATCACATCATGTATGCGGTAGCCTATCGGCTTTGCCGAGCGATCCCGTCCGTCCATTTCAAGCATAAATTCCGTATAGGAATAGTCCCTAAGGCCGAGCTCCTCAAGCTTAGGATATACTATAGCAAGCCTCGGATCGAGCTCGTTTTTGATCTCTTCGAGCGAATCGACCTTTTTGGTGAAGTAGTAATAAACCGGGGCGTGGCAGCTTATACAGGCGGCTATCGAGCCGACAAACAGCAGCAGCGCGCCGAGGATCGCCGCGATAACTATCGAAACGATCTTCAGCCTTCTTCGCCGCTCCAAGCTGCGCTCATAAAGACTTTTTGTTATATCATAGCCGGTTTTCATCGTTGAAGCCCTCCCTTTCAAGCTCGGTTTTAAGCGCCTTTTTCGCGCGGTATACAAGGTTTTCCACGGCATGGCGGCTCTTTTTCATTACCCTTGCCGCCTCATCCGCCGTCATCTCCTCAAAATAGGTCAGATACACCGCCTGCTTCTGCTCGCCGTTCAGCTTATCCATGGCGCGGCGCACGGCCCTATGCCACTCGTCCCTTATCACCGCCGCTTCAACGCTCCCAAGCTCGATAAGCTCGTTTTCGTGCGCCTCGATAGGATGCGGCGAGCTGCGGCGGTTCTTTCGCAAATACTCGGCGGCGGCGTTTCGGCCTATCGCGTAGAGAAAGGTTTTGAAGCTGCTTTTTCCGAAAAAGTGCGGGCGCTTGTCGATAAGCCGAAAGAAGCTCTCCTCCATCAGCTCCTCGGCGGTGAAGATATTGCCCACGATGGAATTGAGATAGAGCGTTAAGCCGTATTTATACTCGTCCACAAGCATCTCGAACGCGCCGCTGTCGCCCCCGAGAAAGCGCTCATAGAGATTTGCTCCGTTGTCCATAGAAGCCCTCGCTGTGTGTTCTTCTATCTATTAGTTGCGGATAGCCCGAATAATTCCCGCAGTTTCCCCGAATATTTTAAATTATAACACAGCTCACCGGATCGGACAATGCAGAACGCCGCGGAAAAATCCGCGGCGTTCGTTTATGTTTTGCGCAGCGTCATTGCCATTGCTGCGAGTAGTAAAAGAAACTTGCAAGCTCAAACAGTATCAAGGCGCAGACTGCCGTGCTCAGGGCGAACAGCGCCCAGCCCTTCAAACCCTTGGGCTTGAAGCAGATGATGTAGAATATCATTATAAGCGCAAGCGAAACGAGTGCGAGTATGCCGCCGACGTTTGCCGTGATGGTGTTTGCGTTGAAGCTGTTTTGTATCTCAATAAGCTCGCCGTTTTCGCCCGTCGTCACCCGGGGGCAGCCGCAGCCGTATTTTTCCACAAGCACCTTCGCGTTCAGTATTCGATACGGCAGATAGGCAAGCGGTATGATTAGCAGCC
This sequence comes from Clostridia bacterium, assembly GCA_017539215.1. Lineage (GTDB taxonomy): Bacteria > Bacillota > Clostridia > Christensenellales > CAG-138 > UBA3857. The sequence goes on from JAFYHI010000067.1 coordinate 8,647, forward strand.
AGATATAGGTTTTAAGAAATTTATGCTTCATAGCAGTTCCGTCATGCTCCTTTCATCAAGCGGGCGTGCTTTCGCCGACATCGCCCATAAAGCGCCAGCTTTCGCCGCCGTCCGTGCTTTCAAACCAAACGGTATGCGTTACTGCGTTGAGAAGCCCGTCGCCCTCAAAGCTTGCGAAGCTTGTCATCATAACGCCGTGCCTTCCCTCAAAAACGGGGCTGAGCGCGCAGGAGGGCGGCGCGGCGATGCCCTCATACTGCTCCGGCAGCATGATATCGAGCTTTTCCCATGTTTTGCCGTAGTTTTCGGTGCGGTAAACGAGCAGCTTTCGCGGCGAATAATCGTCCAAGCGCATCCCTTCCCTATCGAAATAGCATATTAAGCCAACGCCACTGGGCATTATGCAGCCGCCGGTGAGCTGCTGCGAGCAGGCTTCGTTTTCGTTGAACTCCGTCCACTCGCCGCTATCATCGAGCGCGAAGATCGCGGAGGCCTGATAGCCGTGGAACGGCTCGTCGGTAAAGATTATATAACCCTTGCCCATGAAGCCGTAGAGCTGAAGGTTCTCATCGTCCGCAAAATCCGGCTGCTTGTATCTTCTGATATTGTCCGAAACGCTTTTTCGCGCCCTGAGCCCAAGCTCCTTCGGGAAATATTCGATGGGATCGCTCAGCTCGTAGCCCGTATCCGCGGAATAGGTATCGCCTATCGCCTTGGCATACGCAACGAGCGCATCCCCTTCAAAGCCGAAAAAAACCCCACCGCTATTATACATGAAAACGCTTCCGCTGCCCACCGAATCTCCGCCGATGAGACAATGGGCGGTTTTGCTGTATTCTTCATGATCGCTGATGTAAATGAACCGCTCCGCCTCCTGCGTGGGCAAGGGAGTGGGGTCATGCGCATCGGTAACAGAAGCCGTCGGCACGGGCGTTTCCGGCGCATCCGAAGGCGGGACGGTTTCCGGCGCATTTGTTACGGGAGCGGGGGTATAGTTCACCACGTTCTGTTCTCTGCCCTTCGATCTCATCGCGCTGCTTATAACCGCGAAGCCGATCAGGCACGCTGCCGCCGCGCCGCCGCCAAGCGCCAGGGCGCGGTATGTTTTCGCCCGCTTAGCCGCCATCATGGCGTCGTATTCATCCCTGCGGGCGATAAGGCTTGCTGCTATCTGTTTGCTCGTTTTCATCTCAATAGCCCTCCTTTTCAAGCTCGGCTTTAAGCGCTTTTTTGGCGCGGTACACAAGGTTTTCCACGGCATGACGGCTCTTTTTCATTATCTTCGCCGCCTCCTCGCATTTCATTTCCTCAAAGAAGGTCAGATGCACCGCCTGCCTCTGCTCATCGGGCAGGCTGTCCAGCGCACGGCGCAGCGCGGCTCGGCTCTCGTCCCTTATCACGGCATCTTCAACGCTCTCGCGCTCGGCAAGCTCGTTTTCATGAGCTTCAAGCGGTGCGATGGATGATCTGCCGTGCTTTCTGATATAGTCCACGGCGGCGTTTCTTCCTATTGCGTAAAGAAAGGTTTTGAAACTGCTTTTGCCCGAAAAGCGCGGGCGCTTTGTGATAAGCCGAAAGAAGGTCTCCTCCATCAGCTCCTCGGCGGTGAAGATATTGCCCACGATGGAGTTCAGATAGAGCGTAAGCCCGTTCTTATACTCCTCCACCAGCGCCTCCACCGCGCCGTCGTCGCCCAGAAGATAGCGCTCGTAGTTTGCTTCACCCGTGTCCACAGGATCACCTCGCTTTATGTTTTCTGCCTGTTAGTCGAAGGGAAGCGAAAAAACTCCCGCAGTTTTCCGAAATAATTCATGATAACGGCATGGCGGAATGCTCCGTTAAGCGAAAAATCCCTTGAATTTACCGCCTTTTGGGGCGGCGCGTCTTTATGGCACCGAGCCTGTAAAAAATCGCCATGCCGGGGAGCCGACATGGCGAAAAGGCCGGATAAGGTTCAATCGATGCCAAGCGCGATGCGCAGTATGCCCACCGCGTCGCCCATAGTGACGGAACCGCTTGCGTCGATATCGGCGTTATTAAGGTTCAGATCGTCCTCGCCCACGATCCCCATCGAGAAGCGCATCGCAAGCAGTGCGTCCGAAACGTTCACGGTGCCGTTGTCGTCCGCATCGCCGAGAAGCCCCGCGCCGGTATCGCCCGAATAGGCTATCTCATCGAGCCATACGCAGTCGCTTCCGCTTGCATAGCTGTAATCCTTGGAATATCTCCAAAGGAAGGTGAATCTGCCGCTGTGATCGGCGGTGAAGGTGTAGCTTTGCCAGCTCGATTCACCCGAACGGCTGAGCTTATTCTGTCCGTTCACGATGAAAGTGAAGAGATCATAGTTTTGCTCGGTGCTGCACCTGTAATCGAAGCTCAGCGTTTCGCCCTCGAGCATATCGAGCGTGAGCGTGACGCTCGATTCTGCGCTGTCCATGCCCGCGCAGCCGCTTACGGCCGCGATGCGCCCGTCGATAACGGTGCCGGTGAAGGGATGCGCCGAGGTTTCAAAATGCAGGCTGCCGCCCTCCGCATTCAGCGCGAAATCGAGGTCGATGGGCTCGGTTTCGAGCCACTCGCCGTCCAGCCAGGCACCGCGCGACTTGAACCAGCCG
>JAFYHI010000068.1 GCA_017539215.1 Clostridia bacterium
ACCTAAGGATACACAGTCTCAAAAGGTATCTTTTTGCGCCCCTCTTCGTTGAAAATGCTCGAAAGACCAAAACAGGTATTCCTGCGCTTTTCGCCTTGATGGGCACAAAAATCTCCTCTTTTGAGACGCTTCGCGGTTTTCAGCCGTTAAAACGAAAACAGATCCGAGGATCATTCTCCCCGGATCTGTTGCTGTTTCAGGTTGTTTTACCGGCCGAAAACCTGCCTCTCCTTAAGTGAATGCACCCTTCCCGCCGTGCTTTCGGCGCGGCGGGAAGTGTCACGGTCACAGGAGAAGCGCAAAGTTTCTCCTCTGCTCGTCATAAGGATCCGGCAGCAATGCAGCAGGGTATTCTATCACCGTGGGCGACGATCCCTGCGGCGTGCCGCATTTGGTGCAGATGCCGGAGGAATTGTGTTTTTAAAAGCTCTCAAAAGTCTTTTCTACCGCATCCAACTCATAAATATGGGGCGGAAAGGGAACATTGTCGGGATAATGGGCCGCAGCATCGAAGTAAGCTTTAAGGCCGTCCGAAACAGTTTTATCATATAAACCGATATAATCAAGCAGTTGTTCGACAAGCTCGGCGTCATACGCACAGTTTTCGAGCGTTATATCGGGGCATTCGTTTTCGATATTATAGCTGAATACTCCGTCGGGATCCAAAAGATATATGCCTCCGTCATATGCCGCCGCTGCATAAAACATAAACATATCGACCCCTTTTGAAGTGTAGGAATCCTCATATCCGTCGCCGCCCCACGGTTCAAGGAACAGGAGCAGTTTATCGCCGTATGTATATATCGGAGCGCCATTGATCGAAAACTCCGAGTTTCCGCACTGGTAAAGAGTGAACAAATCGGGTATGCTGCCCTTATATCGACGCTCGACGCGCGCCGTGAAGTATGACCCCGACCCCGTTTCGCCCAACCAATCCAAAACCGTCACAAGACAGACAGCCTCCGCATCTTCATAGATGCTTTTTATGTTATAGCTCTTTGCATATTCGGCCTCGGCCCGGCTCATGCCAAAACGTGTAACGGGTACGGCGGCATTTGGCGGAACGGATACTTCTGCCATAAAGTCGTACTTTTCAGGAATGCTTTCCCAATCAAATTCTTTGCCGCGTGCAGCCGCAGTACTCTCCGTATGGGTACAGGCAAGCGTTGCTGCAGCGCCAACGATCGACAGCAGCACAACGGCCGCAAATAGTTTATGGCGCATATTCATCCCCCTCTTTTATCCGTTAAAGCATTTTTCCGTTACTTCCTCAAGCTTATAGACATGAAGCGGGTACGGCACGTTTTCGGCATCATCCACAGAAACGCGGAAGTACCGCTCCAGAGCAGAGGCCATATGCTCGTTGTAAACGCGCATATATGCGCACAGCTCTCCGAAGAGCCGCCCGTCTTTGCCCAGATCGGTCAGCTTAACGTCTGTGCACTCGGTCTCCATTATGTAGCTCATAATGCCCCTGTGGTCGATCAAATAGATGTCGCCCCTTTCATCAAACGAGGCGTAGAGCATACTCAGATCCGCGCCTATGCACTCATAGGAATTCGCGTATTCCGGGCGTTCCTTATGTGTCAGGAACAGCAGCAGCGTGTCGCCGTACGTAAACAGCGGAGTCCCTTTAAGGGTGAATTCGGAATTACCGAATGCCCACAGCACGAAAGGCTGCTCCAATTCCCCCTTAAAACTTATAAGAGGAGTCGCCTCGTAAAAAGTACCCGCGTCGTTTTCATCGAGCCAGTTTCCTATGCGGGCAAGGACGACTTCCTCCGCATCGGCAAACGCTTCGGGTATGGTATAGTGCCTGACGTAGCTTGCGGACACGGAAGAACTCCCCTCCTGCACCGGCGGAAGCACGGCGTCCGCGGGGACGGAGGTATCGGCCAAAAATGCGTATTTTGCGCCCCCGTTCACCGAGGTATCGGCCTCCTGCCGGGGGTTTTCGTCCGTTTTGCCGAGGTCCGGGACAAGCGCCTTATACGCCGCGAACCCGGCGCCGACCAGTATGAGCGCCGCCGCGGCGGCGGCTATAAAGCGGGCGCCGCGCGGACGCGCCTTTTTTTGCATGGTCTCCGCGACAAAGCGGTCGTCAAGATCGGCGGCGGCAGCAAAGAGTTTGTTTTCGTTCATAATTCAAAGCCTCTTTCCTTTAAATACTTTTCAAGTCCTTTTTTGAGTTTGCCCAGCACGGCCGTGACCGAGCCCGGGCTGCGGTGCAGGGCAGCGGCTATGTCCGCCACCCGTTCACAGCGGAAATACCGCATTGTGAATATCACGCGCTGATACTGCGGACGCAGGGCGAGGTATGCGTTTATCGCCGACGCAAGCTCCGACGCGGCGGCCCGGTCAACGGGATCGGAATCGGAGGCGACGCAAACGGCCTCGTCCAAGGGGAGGGGCGCCTCTCCCCCGCCGCGCTTTTTTGCGCGCCTGCGGCGGAGCGTCTCCAGCGCAAAGTTGCGCGTGAGCTTTGCAACGTACGCCCCAAGATCGTTGGGTTCAAGCGGAGGTATTGAGTTCCACGCGGTGTGCAGGGCGTCCGCAAAGCATTTCTCCGCGTCGCGGCGGTCGCCCGTTACGTTGAACGCCAGACTGATGCAGTATGCGCCGAAGCTGCGCCTTGCCGCCTCCAGCGCAGACTCGTCCCTTTTAAGGAACAGCCCGACTGTTTCTTTATCGGTCATAATACCTCCTTTTGCATGGGATAAGGCCCTTCACCTATAAAGACGGATTCCGCGCGGCATATCCGACCGCGGAAAGAGGCTTTGAAAAAATATATTTTTCCGCCTAAAGGCTTGAATACTCACTCCCCTTATGATAAGCTATTACCGCAAATAACACAACAGGAGGAAGCAAAAATGCACGAAGGATACGAACACGCGAAGAGGTTCCCCCGCACGCTGACCGTGCGCGGAACGGGCAGGCTTGCGGCAAAGCCCGACCTTATACAGGTGAGCGTTGCGCTGAACACAAGGGACAAGGAATACTCCGCCGCGATGGAGCGGGCCGCGGCAATGCAGGCGGCGCTGAGGGACGCGCTTAAACCGCTGGGGTTTGAGCGCGAGGAGCTTAAAACGCTTTCGCTTAACGTGAACGCCGAGTATGAAAGCGTGCGCGACGAGCGCAATCAGTACCGCCAGGTGTTCGCGGGGTACGTCTGCCGCCACGACCTGCAGCTGGAGTTCGGTTACGACACCAAGCTTTTGAGCGAGGTGCTGTCGGCGGTATCCGCCTGCGTTGCGGAGCCCGAGTTGCGCATAGGGTTCACCGTGAAGGACAGGGAGCCGCTTGCGGACGAACTTTTGCGGCTTGCCTCCGAGAACGCCCGCAAAAAGGCGGCGGTGCTTGCCGCGGCCTCGGGGGTGAGCCTTGGGGAGCTTTTGCGCGTCGATTACAGCGAGGGCGCGTCCTCGTTCTTCTCGCCCACGGTGTACGCGGAGTCGGCGGGCGGCGCGCTAAAGCGCAATATGGCGGTGGATATGGACGTTGAAGCACGTGATATAGAGCTGTGCGAGGACGTGACCTTCGTTTGGCGCATAGACTGATATGAGCCTTGTTCGTGAAATAAAGCGCGGCTTTCACCGGGCGGTGCGCGGCGCGTTCGACCTTGTGACGGGCGCGGGCCGTCCGCAGAAGCTCAATACCGACGGCGGCGAAGCGGAAAGCGGGTACCGTTCGGAGGAGCTCGTGCGCCTTATGCGCGAAGCCGCGGCGGACGCCTGCGTGCTTTTGAAAAACGACGGCGTACTGCCGCTTGAAAAGTCCGACCCGGTATGCGTGCTGGGCCGCTGTCAGTACGACTGGTTCTGCGTGGGATACGGCTCCGGCGGGGACGTACACGCGCCCTATAAGGTAAACCTTTTACAGGGCCTGCGCGAAGCCGGGGCGAACCTTTACGAGCCGCTCGCGCAAAAATACGAGAGCCTTTGCCAAAGCCGCGAACACCGCGCCGAACACGGGTACTGGGGGCATTGGCCGTTTTCGCATCCTGAATTCACGGGGGAGATAAAGGACGAATGGAACGAAGCCGCGGACGCGCTGACGGATGAGGACGAAACCGCAAATTACGACCGCGCAGCCTGCATAGTCGTGATAGGCCGCGCTGCGGGCGAGGACCGCGACGACCTGCCGCAAAAGGGGAGCTGGTATTTAACGGACGCGGAGCGGAGCCTTTTGGACATGGCGACGGGCTGTTTTGAGCGCGTTATCGTGGTGCTGAACACGGGGTGCCTTATGGACCTGACCTGGCTGCGTGAATACGGCGACGGCATAAGCGCCGTGCTTATCGCGTGGCTCGGCGGGCAGGAGAGCGGACGGGCCGTCTGCGACGTGCTTTACGGGGCCGTTTCGCCCTCGGGCAGGCTTCCCGTGACAGCCGCTGCGCTTGAGGATTACCCCTCGGCAAAGGACTTCGGCCAAAAGGACGCCACCCGTTACCGCGAGGGCGTGTACGTTGGGTACCGAGGGTTTGACCTTTTTGCAAAGGACCGCGTTATATTTCCCTTCGGGCACGGGCTCTCGTACGCCGAATTCGGCGTGACGGCGGGTGAAGTGCGCCGCGAAGCGGACGGGTTTTCGCTTGCGGTAACGGTAAAAAACACGGGCCAAAGGCCGGGGAAGCACTCCGTGCCGCTCTTCGTGCGGCCGCCGGAGGGGACCATACAAAAACCCGTCCGCGTGCTTTGCGCCTTTGGAAAGACCCGCGTGCTTGCGCCCGGCGAAGCGCAGGAGCTTTTGCTGCGCTTTGACAAAAAGGCGCTCGCCTCGTTTGACGAAAACACGCATGAATTCACGCTGGAGGCGGGCGACTATTATTTTACCGTGGACGGGAAGCGCGTCGCGCGGCTGTATCTGTCCTCAAGGGAATGCGCGGAGCGCGTCGGGCCGCTGTTCATGTCCGGCGAGCGGCTGCGCGAAACGATACTTGCAAACCTTCCGAAGGAGCTTGCGCCGTCAACGGCAAAAGCCGATTTTTCCCGGGTGCTTTCCGGCGAACAGAGCGCGGAGGAGTTCGTATCCGCGCTGTCGGTGCGCGCGCTCGAAGGGCTGACCCGCGGCCACGGGATGATGAATTCGCCCCTGGGCCCCGCGGGGAACGCGGGCGTGATAGGCGGCGTCACGAAGGAGCTTAAAGCGCTTGGCGTGCCCTGCGTTTCGTGCTGCGACGGCCCCGCGGGGCTGAGGATGCGGGCGTACGCGGCGCTGATACCCTGCGGTACGGCGCTGGCGGCGACGTTCGACACGGAGCTTGCAGAGGCTCTTCACAAGGAGCTGGGGCGCGAAATGCGCGCGCTTTCGGCCGACGTGCGTCTGGCTCCCGGCATGGACATAATACGCCACCCGCTCTGCGGACGAAACTTCGAGTACTTTTCGGAGGACCCCGTGCTGTCGGGGCTTACCGCGGCGGCGGCCGTGCGCGGTGTGCAGGCGGCGGGGGCGGCGGCCTGTCCCAAGCATTTTGCCTTTAACAATCAGGAGGCGTGGCGCACGGTGAACGATTCGTCGGTCTCCGAACGCGCCGCGCGGGAAGTTTACCTGCGCAATTTCGAGCTGTGCGTAAAATACGGCAAGCCGCTCTTTATAATGACCTCGTACAACAAGGTCAACGGCGTGTGGGCGCATTATCACTATGAGCTGGTGCAGGGCGTGCTGCGCGGCGAATGGGGCTTTGACGGGGCCGTTATGACCGACTGGTGGATGAGGAGCGCGAGAAGCCCCGAGTTCCCGCTGCTGCGCGACAACGCCTACCGCGTGCGAGCGGGCGTGGACATACTGATGCCCGGCGACATGAGCCGCCTTGCGCGCGGCTACCGCGCGGACGCTTCGCTTACCGAGTCGCTCGGCTCCCCCGGCGGCATTACAAAGGCAGAGCTGCAGCGGGCTGCGCTGCATACCGTGAAGGCGATAGCGAAGCTGAAAGCGGAAGCGGATTGATACAGTACGAAAAACAGCCGGCGCGGATGCCGGCTGTTTTTGTCATGGCTGTGAGAAATGCGAACGGGGATTCACGCCTGCGTGGTCTGTCCCGCCCCGTAAACGTAGAACCCCTGCGTAAAGTCAGAAAGGACAAGGTGCAGGCACTCGCCGGGCTTTAATACGGCGCGGTCGCCGGCGCGGGCAAGCCGCAGGTAGTCCACGGGGCAGAACACGCCGTCCTCCACGCTGCCCACGGCGGCGTAATAGACGCCCTGCGCGCGGGGCTTTAAGCTGAGACTGAGCCTGCCGCCGTTTTCCGAGACGTCGAAGAGGGGCGAGATATCCGGCGCATCCTCCCCCTGAGGCGAGGCAAAGCGCACCTCAAAGGGCGAAAGCTGCTCGTAAAGCGGGAGGCGCAGCGCACGGCGGACGAGCCTGTTTCTTGTAACGGCAAGGGCAGCCGGGCTGTTGTCAAGGCTTATAAAACTGCGCCCCAGCGCAGCCGCTGCATGCGCGCAGGCGCCGCTGCCGTCAAAGAGCCCCACCGCAAGCGAGCCCTCCGGAGCGGAGGCGAGTATTATGCGGCGAAGCAGCGCCTCGGGCCGCTGCTCGCGGTAGCCGCTGCGTTCCCCGTCGCGGGCGTCCACGGGGTCTATGTCCGTCCATACGTCCGAGGGGTACACGGGCTCATCCTCATAATAGCGGTATTCGCGCCCGCGCATGCGTGTGGAGTAGTACACGCGCCCGTCGGGGCCGATGCCGCGCTTCATGTGGTTGCGCCGCTTTGCCCCGCGCGGCGTGCCGACCGCGCCTATGTTAAAGTAGGCGTCGGGGCTTTTGCGGTACATATAGACCGTATCGTGCTTTTTGGAAAACGAATTGACCGACCTGCCGCCCGTGCGGTAGACCCAGATTATCTCGTTTACAAAGGCTTCGGCGCCGAACGCGCCGTCAAGCGCCGCGCGGCAGGCGGGGCCGAGCTGCGCGTCGGTATGCAGGAACACGGTGCCGTTTTCGCTTAACAGAGAGTATGCAAGCGAGACCGCCCTTTTCATAAGGTCGGCGTATTCGTCAAACGAAAGGACCTGCCCCTCCGCACGGAACGCTCCGCGCCTGAACGCACCCGTGGGCTCCCCCGGGGCAGGCGGGTCGATATAGACCACGGAGGCCCTGCCGAAAAACGGCTCCGCAAGCTCCCCCTGCACTTTGAGGATATCGGCCGAGATGACGAGCCCGTCTCCGCCGAGCATGTGTCGCTCGCCTATGCATTTGACTGTATGCAGCATATTTCCCTCCGAATAAACGGCCCCGCCGTAATTGAAAGGATGGGCATGCGCCCACCCCGTCACTCTTTATATCTCATTATCTTTTCGGTGGAGAGGCTGAATATGACCCCGCCCGCAAACAGCGCCGCCCACACGACGGGCTTCCACCATGCAAAAACGAAGGCATTGCTATTAATAAGCTCCATCGCCTCCTGTATTATGCAGCCCGCGGTCGTGGCAAGCACTATGCCGAAGATTATGTAGTACGCGGGGCCGTGGTACTTGTCAATGACCTTTTTGACGAGCAGCAGCACGGGCACGGCTATTATCACCATGCCCAGAAGCCCGTAGAGCATAAAGGGCACCGTGCCGCACGCGGAACGCAGCGCCTCGCCGAAGGGGGCGCCGGCTTTAATGCCGTCCAGCAGTATGCGCGGCGGGCTTGTAAAGACCTTTAAGAAGTTTTCGTAAACGCCGAGGAGTATAAGCACAAACGATATCGACACGCCGGGCAGCAGCACGCCGGACATTATGATGGCGCCGGAGATCATGCAGAGCAGCGGCGTAAGCTCACGCGGGGCGCCTGCGGTGGTGAGTATGCCCGCCATAACGAGCGAGAACGCAAACACGAACCCCAGCACCGACCACAGCGGATAATGCCTTTTATAGCCCTGTTCGTTGCATTCCTTCAAAAGAGAGGGCATGGAGCCCACGACAAGCCCCACGAAAAGGGCTATGACAGCGGTGCGGAAGTCGGCAAAGAGCCAGTCCAAAAGGAACATGAACAGCACGAAACCTATCACGCCGCCAATGCCGAGCGGAAGCAGAAACAGGAAATTCTTTTTGGGCGCCTTGAAAAAGCCCGTTATCGCATCGAGCGTGGGCTTGTAAAGCCCCATTGAAACGGCAAGTATCCCGCCGGAAAAACCGGGTATTATCGCGCCGACGCCTATTACGAAGCCGGCAAGCACTTTCTTGAAGAAAGTATCCATAAGCCTCCCGCCCATTACGGGCCAAAACGTATTATACCATATTTCGCGCGGGAAGGGAATAGCTTTTTACGCACGCGCCGCAAAAACAAAGCCCCCGCGTTTGGGCGGGGGCGGGACTCGGTCAAACCGCTTTTACTTCCTGAGCATGCCTATTATGGCGGAAACGCCCTTGAAGGCGTCGTAGGCTTCGCCCTTTGCGGCGATGAGGGTGGGCGCCTGGGTTATGCCGTACTTTTTGACGAGCCCTGCGTTTTCGGAGGCCATGAGCTTATCGTAAGCGACGCCGGCCTTGTCAAGGACGGACTCCGCCATGGCGCAGTTGGGGCAGGTCTCGGACACGAAGAGCATGAGCCTTTCGGCGCCGTCCGCGGCTGCTTCGGCGGGAGCGCAGGCGCAGGCCTCCCTGGGACCGGAGTGTGTGAGCGTGGAATTCTCCACAACGTAGGTGCGGCGGTCCTTGAATTCCTGAGTCTTGCCGTCGTTCCAGTTCTGCACGGGGCGGTAATAGCCGGTGATGCGGCTGTACACCTCGGTCTTGCGGCCGCACTCGGGGCAGGTGAAATGCTCGCCCTTTATGTAGCCGTGGTCGGCGCAGACGGAATACGTGGGGCTCATGGTATAGTAGGGCAGGCGGTAGTTCTCCGCTATCTTGCGGACGAGCTCTGCGCAGGCCCTCCAGTCGGGCAGCTTTTCACCCAGGAACGCGTGGAACACGGTGCCGGAGGTGTAAAGGGTCTGCAGGTCGTCCTGTATGTCGAGGGCGGAGAAGATATCCTCGGTATAGCCCACGGGCAGGTGCGAGGAGTTGGTGTAGTAGGGCGTGCCGTTCTCGTTGGCGGTGATTATGTCGGGGTACTGCGCCTTGTCGTGCTTTGCAAAGCGGTAGGTGGTGGACTCGGCGGGAGTGGCCTCGAGGTTATAAAGGTCGCCGTAAAGCTCCTGATAGTCGGAGAGGCGCTCGCGCATATGGTTGAGGACCTCCCTCGTGAACTTCTGCGTTTCGGGATGGGTCATATCCTTGCGGAG
>JAFYHI010000069.1 GCA_017539215.1 Clostridia bacterium
GGCAAATGCGAGTATGAGCGTATTTGTCATAGTGCCTATCATATCGCGGCCTATGTTGAGGCCGGAGGCGAAGAGCCGCCCGCGGGTAAGCTCCGGATTCACGGATGAAAGCTCCGTTATGGAGGAGGAGATGCTCATGGCAACGTCCATAACGGCGCCGAGCGCGGATATGATGATGCCCGAAACGAAGAGACCCCGGATATTGAGCGTGACGGGGAGCATCTGCGACTCGTCCAGAAGCCACTCCGCCTCGTCCATGGTAAGGCCGGAAACGCGGGCAATGCTGCCGGCTGTCAGCGCAAGCCCGGCGGAGAAGCCCACGCAGAGCACGGTGCCGAGCATGGCGCAGACGGTCTTTTTGCAGACGCCTCCCAGAAGCGTGAGCGAGAAAGCGGTGATGAACGCGCAGGTAACGAGCGTGAGCGGCACGGCCTTATAGCCCTTTAGCCACATGGGGATAAGGAAGAAGACTATCGCGGCAAGCGAGTAGACAAGCCCTATAAGGCTCATTAACCCCTGTTTGCGGCCGATGACTGCCACGGCTGCGATGAATACCGCGACGAGCCCCGCGGCAAGCCAGCGGAAGTCGTAATTCACTATGCTTATCTGATAGCCGTCCTCACGCGAGTCGGCCGTGATGGTGACGGTAAGCACCGTGCCGACCTTTGCCGCCTTTTCGTGCAGGGGGCCGACGTAGTTGTTGACGGGCATTACATCGCCCTTGAACCTGCCGGTAAGCACCTGCACGTTCAGCGACTGCGAACCGCGAAGCACGCCCTCGGAATCTTCGTCGCGGGTGGTGTTGTCATACAATACCTGTGTCACCCTCACAAGCTCGTACTCTATGGTATAGTAGGGGTTGCTCTCGTCGGGCGCGGTATTGCGCGCCGCAAGGATACCCGCGGCAAGGGCCGCCAGGCATATGAGGATGACACAGATATCGAGTATGGTTTTGCGTTTCTTGTTCATATGAAAAGAGAAAAGGCCGGGCCGGCCCCTTGCGGGGCCGGCCTTAAAATAACGGATCAGTTGCCGAAAACCATCTGCGCAATAAGGCTTGCGTCGGTGGCGTCGACCTTGCCGTCGCCGTTAATGTCGGCGTTGACGAGGGCCTGCCCGGAGAGCGAACCCGCGTTCATAACGTACGCGAACAGCGCGGAAATGTCGCTGGCGGTGACAACGCCGTCGCAGTTGACGTCGCCGATAAGATCGCTTACGGAGGCGTGGGTCACGACGATCTCGGCGCGGTTCCTTACGCGCAGGCGCGCGATGTAGCCGCCGTCGGCAGAAGCGGTATCCACCGTGATGGAGGCAAGACCGATAGCGGAAACGGTATCGCCGACGCTGACGTCGATGAGATAATCGCTCATGATGTAACCGTCGATGAACACCAATGCGCTGCCGGAGCCGTCGTTGACCATGATGGTCTCAAGTGCGCCGTCGGAGCTGTAGCCTATCGACTCGACGGTGCCTTCGACCTTGACGAGGGTACCCGTCCAGTCGGGGCTCATGGATTCGGAGGTAGAAAGCTCTGTGGGAGCTATGACCTGCTCGTCATGGCCCTCAACGGCCTCTATCTTGGTGACGACCAGCTCGCGCTCGCCGTTATACGCGCCGAGCACGCCGGTGGCGCGGACGTACTGACCGATATGGAAGTCGCCCGCAACGGGGAACAGGTTGATGCCCGCGGTATCGTCCTGGATGTAGATGCAGTCGAAGAACGCGGTGTCCTGATCGTAGCCGGAGGCGTTGGAGGTGACGTAACCCTCAACGGTGTACTTGCCGCCGGGCTCCGATGCGTTGACCTCTGCGATGGGGGCGATGGTGGGCTCCGGTTTCAGAGCGTTGATTATGTTCATAACGATCTGATAGTTGGAGTTCTGCTGGGTGGTCGCGTTCTCGATCTCGACCGTGACTTCGAAGGTGGAGAAGAACGTAACGCCGGAGGTGATGAGCCAGCCGCCGCCCGCAAGGTCCTCAAGGGTCATCTCGACAACTTCGCCCATGGGAACGACGACCTCGTCGGTATCGTAATTGGGAACGTAGCTGGAGGAACCGCCGAAGTTCGCCGTGTAGTTGGCGCCCCAGGTGGTGGAGTAACCCTTGATTATGGGAATGGCGTTCTGACCCGCGATGACGGGCGCGCTGTTGTAGCCGGAGAAGGAGTTGTTGGTGGTTTCAAGCACATCCTTCAGCAGCCATACGGGCTCGCCGTCAACGGTGTAGGTGTAATTGTCCTCGCTTGTAAAGTAGATGCGGTATGCCTCGTTTGCCTTTTCAACGTTGTCAACGACGATACCGTTTGCGATGCGGGTATCGGTGCCGATGGCCTCGAGTATGCCGTTTGTAATGTTGTGGGCCTGCTCAGCCGCGTTTGTGGGATTGCCTCGGTCGGACTTGGAGCAGACGATGAGGTTGCCGCCGTTTGCGGCGTACTGAGCGATCGCGCTGAGCTCATCCTCGGTATAGAGGTTGGCCTCGCCGACGTTCTCCCAGCCGACGTAGGGAACGGTGAGCACGAGGAGAACGTAATCCTTGATGTTGTCATAGGTCAGTTCGCCTGCGTGGACGTAGTTGGTGCGGATGGCGTTCTGAGCGCAGAGGTCAATGAACGCGGCGTCGGAACCCGCATAGTTGCCGGATACGTAGAAGTTGGCGTGACCGTTGTCGATGCCGATGTCAAGCAGCTCGGAGGGATCGAGCACGTCCATCTCGTAGATGTGAGTGAACTGCATATAGGTCTCGCCGAGGTAGCCGGATACCAGCACGCTGAACTTCTGCGCGCCGAGCGCGGTGGGAGTGAAGCTGTAATTGAACTCCAGCTCGGAGTTGGAGGCGATGGTGCCGGGGTTCTCGATGGTATCGAGAAGGACGGCTTCGTTCTGACCGACCTGTATGTAGTACATGATCGACTCGATAACGAAATCGGTGGCCTCATAGTCATAAAGGGTGGTGGTGAAGGTCATCTGCTCGTCCTTGACCGGGATTATGGTCTCGGTGGTGATGTCGGAGATGCCCACCTTGGAAACGTCGCCTACCCACACGGGCGCGGTGACCGCGATGTCGCCGTCCTGCTGGGTTACCCTGATGAAGTAGTAGGAGTAATCGTTGGGGATGGTGGCCTCGACGACCGCGGAGGAGTCGGTGCAGTTCTCGGAGTAAGCGGTAAGGCCGCCGTTGACAACGACCTCAATGCGGCCGATGCCCTCGCCGTCGGGATCGGATACGGAGGCGTAGATGTTGACCGCGGTGATGGGGTCTTCCTCATTTTCGGGGATCACGGTACCCATGATCTGATCGTTCAGGGTATAGTAGATCTCGAGGTTCTTGTCCTCGGTGGCATACATGGTCATGTTTCGCATGGCCTCGTAAATGCCTTCCTCGGTGAAGTTGTCGGTGATGATAACGTCGCGGGCGGTGTTGGCGTTGCCCCAGCGGCCCTTGTGGTTATCCTGGTTGTTGGTGGGAGCAACGTGCCAGCCCATGTCAAGGGCAAGGGTGTACTGCTCATAGCTGGGCCAGTAAGCGGAACCGCCCACGGCGCCCTCGCCGTTGCCGACCTCGACCATGGTGATAACGCGGTCGGCGGCAACGTCGTAATAACCGAAGTTGTCGAAGTTGCCGAACGTGGTGCCGGGATGGTTAAAGGCGTGTATGGTCTCGGTGTGCTGCTTGATAAGGTCATAGTAGGCAACGAGGCCCGCGCCGCCCTGCACGGTGTAGATGCTGTTCTGGCGGGAGACGATACCGGTGGAGTTGTAGGTGTTGATACGACCGTACTGACCGGACCAGGTCATCTCGTAGCCGCCGATGAATATCACGTTGTTCTGACGGGTGTTGAACTCGTCAATGAGCGTGGTGTAGTTGTACCACTTGGAGTGGCCGTTTTCGGCAATGGTGCCGGACTCGACGTTGAGGAAATCGCCCACGTTGTCCTTGGTGTCAAAGTAGTTGGAGTGGTCGGTGACAGCAAGGAAGTCGACGTTCTCGCTTTCGGGAAGGCCGGTAACGTAGGAGTAAACGTCCTCAAGCGTGCCCGCGCCGTCGGAATACTCGGCGGTATGCGCGTGGAGCTGACCGAAGTAATAGCCGAACCTGGGCTCGCCCACGGTGAAGGACCAGCTGTAGGTGACGGAAACGCCGTCGGCCCTGGTCACGGTGACGGCGGCGGTATATTTGCCGTCGGCAAGGTCGCCCGTGTAGTTGAGGGTGGCGGTATTGCCGGAAACCACGGTATCGCCCTCAACGCCCGCAACGGTGATGACCGCGGTGGGGTTTTCGCCCGCGTTGGCAAACTCGGCGGATATGACGGGGTGCTTCTCGTCATATGTGGCGGAATTGGCCCTGGGGCTTACGGAAACGATCTGAGGCTCGTCCACGATGTTGACGGTGACGCTCGTTTCGGTAACGAGGCCGCTCGTATCGGTGGCCGTGAAGGTGAGGGTCATGGTGCCGACGCCCGCGACGATGGCGGAGCCGGGAACGACCGCACGGTACTTGGAGTTGGTCTGGCTGTATTCCATATCAACGGTGCCGGTGACCTCGCCCACGGTGTAGGTGAGGGTGACGGACGCGATGCCGTAATCGTCGGCGACCGCGGCGGCAGCGTCGTAATCAACGCCGACCTCAGCATCAAGGAAGGTGCCGAGGGTGATGATGGGAGCCTTGTTCTCGCCGAAGTACTCGCCGCCCCTGAACTGCCAGGTGGAGGAATACTTGGAGAGCGCCGCGCAAAGGTCGACGACCTCGCCCGCCTCTACGAGGAAGCTCGTATAGGAGGCCGCGCGGTAAACGGGCATGGTGGCGCCGGAGGCGTCGGTCATGGTGGTGTTGCCGTTGTCGTTATAGGCGCCCAGCGTTACGTTCCTGACCATGACGTACTCGGAAAGGAGGTTCTCCTTATTGGCGAGCAGGTCGGAGAAGGAATCGAAGGGCTGCGCGGGGATACGGTCTGCGGACGCGATCTTGACCGCGCTTTCAACGCTCTGTATCTGGGGAACGCCGCCGTAGGTGGTCTTGGTGGCCTTGAGCCTTAATACGTCGCCGATCTGATAATCGTCAAGGGAGTTATAGACCTGCAGGCCGTAGATCTCGCCGTCGACGATGTCCTCAAGTATGGCGGAGTTGACGGAGTCGTAATTGCCGAACCTGTAAACAAGCTGCGCGACGACGGTCACGGAATCGCTGTCGGCGGCTGCAATGACCTGCGGTATGGTCATGTCGCCCTCTTCGAACATATCGTCCGTGATGGGATCGACGAATACCACGGCCTCGTTTACGCAGGAGGCGTCCACTACGCGAAGCTGTACGCTGTTGTAGCAGGAAACTATGGCGATAATGTCGACAACGTCGCCCTCGACGTACTGGATCTCGGGGATCTTATAGACGTTGACGGTGCTTTCGCCCTGAGTTATGGGGGTGTTGCCGGAGGTGTTGACCGCGCCGAGAGTTGCGGCCTCGACCTTTATGCGCTCGCACATATAGGCGTCGGTATTGGCAAGCAGCTCCTCAAGGGTGACGGTCTCAAGCGGCAGAGCATTGCCTGAGGAGAGCATCTTGAAGGCGGCCTCGTCCGTGCCGTCGATGCCGGAAAGCTCGGGCAGACCGCGGAACGTGACCCTGGTACCCGTGGCCTGGACCATGTCGCCTATCGCAACGCCGGAAGCGTTGGCGTTAAGGTAAAGGTCTATGCCGGCGGTGGCGTCCTGAACGTAAACGCTCCTGCCGTCGATAAACGTGACGACGCCGCGCACGGTGGCCTGAGCGTCGGCATCGAGCGCAAGCGCCTCGGCAACGGTAATGTAAGCGGGAGCGGATACGACGTAATCGGTGGGAGCGCCGTTCCTGAGCTGTACGGTGGTGTTGTACTTGGATGCGGCGGCGTAAACGTCGACCGTGTCGCCCTCGACAACGCCGTCGGGATAGACGGCTGCGCGGTAGATGGGCATGGTCTCGCCGTTGGCGTCGGTGATGGTGGTGGAGCCGGTGGAGCTGTACGCGCCGAGGACGGCGTCCTTTATCACAACGTACTCGGAGAGATAGTTTGCGATATTGGCCTTAAGCTCGGCAAGGGTGACCTCCTGCGCGGGCATGGGAGCGGTCTCGGTGTTAAGCACGGTGACCGCGGTGACGGACGAGAGCTGACGGACTCCGCCGTATTCGCCCACGGTACCGGTAACGGCGACGATATCGCCCACGTTATAGGTGTTGATGTTGGTGAAGTCGTAGACCTGCAGGCCGATTATCTGACCGTCCTCGACGTCGCCGAGAAGCACGGAGTTAAGATCGCCGAAGTTGCCGAACTTCATGGTGACCTGACCCACGACGGTGGCGGTGCCGGAAGCGGTGGTCATTGCAAGCACCTGCGCGATGGTCGTATAGTCGGGATAGAGCGCGGGATCGATGGGATCGTCAGCGGGCTCGGGAACCTCGGTGGGCTCGGGAACCTCGGTGGGATCGGGGACCTCGGTGGGTTCGGGAACCTCGGTGGGCTCGGGAGAGGAGACGACCTCAACGTCGGCAGCCAGCGCAACGCGAAGCTGAACGCCGCTCGTGTGCATACCGACGACCGCGGTGACGTTGACGGTGTCGCCCTCAAGCGCGGAGTTGGCGGGCATCTTATAGATATTGATGCTGCTGCCGTCCTGCGTGATGGGGGTGCTGCCGCTTGTGTTGACCGTACCCATCACGGCCTCGGTGACGTGAACGCGCTCACAGATGTAGGCGTTGGGATCGGCGAGGAGCTGAGCCACGGTGACCTCCTGCAAAGGCAGGGTGTTGCCGGTGGAAACGATGCTGAACGCGGCTGCGTCAGCGCCGTTTATCGAGGTGAGCTCGGGCAGGCCGTTATAAGCGGCGCGCTTGCCCGTTGCGCGGACGAGGTCGCCAAGCGCAAGCCCGGAGGGCACGGTGTTGCTGTTGAGGTACAAATCGATGCCCGCGGTGGCGTCCTCGATGTAGACGTTCCTGCCGTCAAGCAGGGTGACGATACCCTCAACGGTGATGCCCTCTTTGTTGATGTCGGCCGCCAGCGCCTCGGCAATGGTCGAAACGGAAGGCGCCTCGGTGGGGTCGGGCTCGGCCGTGGGGTCAGGCTCGGCCGTGGGGTCGGGCTCAGCCGTGGGGTCGGGCTCAGCCGTGGGGTCGGGCTCAGCCGTGGGGTCGGGAACCTCGGTGGGGTCGGGAGTCTCGCCCGAAAGGGTGCCGGTGACGGTAAGGTCGTCCATGCGCAGGGTGCCGCCGGACTGGACCTCGGTGAAGCTGCCGCCGACGTTTACGGTGTCGATAACGGCAATGCGCAGCTCGATGGACTCGGCCCCGTCGCACTCGGCGGGAAGAGTGCCCGAAAGCTGGCCCCAAGTGGAGTCGGTTGCAAGCGCGGTGGACGCGCCTTCAACGGCGATGAAGTCCGTGCCGTTGATGCTGTAATACATCAGGACGTTCTTGGGGCCGGTTTTGGATGCGCGCACGGAAGCGGAAACGGCAATACCCTCGTACCCGGCCGCGTTTACCGTGGCGGTATAATACTTGGGAGCTTCAGCGGAAGCGCCGTTCCATGTGTTGCTGCTGATGGACTTGCCGGTAACTCCATTCGAGTTGAAGTTGCAGGCAACGCCGTTATCTCTCGATACGGCGGCCCCCGTGTTGTTTGCGTTTGCGGCGGTCGCAACGGCGTCTGTGTCGAAGTTCCAGCCTACGATGGTCTCAGCGTCGCGCGTGGGTACTTCGACCCTTGCGAACGCGGAAGCCGGAACAAGCGAGATCGCCATCAAAGCCGCAAGCAGCAAAGCGGAGATGCGTTTGATACTGTTCATTGGTTTCCTCCTGTTGATAATTGTTGCAGCCGTAAAGGCGCATTTCTACGGGTACATTTTAACATAAACATACTCCGCACGCTATACTGCAAACAAAAAAAACGGGATATATTGGCGGTACAAAAATGTGACAAAGCCCGGGGAAAAAGCTTTGACTAAGGCAGTTTGCAAACAAAAAGCCGCCCCGCAGGGCGGCAATGCCGTAAAGGGAAGCCGAAAGGCTACACGAGCTTTTCGGGATCGACTATCGCATCGAACTCCTCCGGGGCAAGGAAGCCCAGAGATACCGCTGCGGAGCGCAGGGTGACGCCCGTTTCGTGCGCGGTGTGGGCGACGCGGGCGGCGTTCTCGTACCCGATATGCGGAGAGAGCGCGGTGACGAGCATGAGCGAGCGGCGCATATACTCCCCCATCCTTTCGCGGTCGGCGCGTATGCCGGACGCACAGCGCAGGTCGAACGAGCGTATGGACTCCGAAAGAAGCCTGACCGACTGCAGGAAGGCCTCTATCATCACGGGCATGAAAACGTTCAGCTCGAAATTGCCCTGAGAGGCGGCAAATCCAACGACCGTGTCATTGCCCATAACGCGGGCGGCGACCATTGTGACCTGCTCGCACTGGGTGGGGTTGACCTTGCCGGGCATTATGGAGGAGCCGGGCTCGTTTTCGGGTATTGTTATCTCGCCGAGGCCACAGCGCGGGCCGGAGGCCAGAAAGCGCACGTCGTTGGCTATTTTCATCATATCGCAGGCAAGCGCCTTGACCGCGCCGTGCGCCGCGACAAGCTCGGACTTGGACGTGAGCGAATGGAATTTATTGGGGGCGGTAACGAATTTTTTGCCCGTGATATCCGAGATCTTCAGGGCAACGAGTTCGTCGAAGCCCTTGGGGGCGTTAAGGCCCGTGCCGACGGCGGTGCCGCCCAAAGCAAGCTCCGAAAGGGGAGCGAGCGAGGCCGTGATGAGCTCCGCCCCGCGCTCGAGCGAGGCGCGCCAGCCGGATATTTCCTGCGAGAAGCGTATGGGAGTCGCGTCCTGCAAATGCGTGCGGCCGGATTTTATGACGTCGGCGTTCTCGGCCTCGAGCCTCTTCATCGTTTTGACAAGCCCGCGCACGGCGGGAAGCAGCGAGTCCTCGAGCATGAGCCTTGCCGCAATGTGCATTGCCGTGGGGAACGTGTCGTTTGAGGACTGGCTCATGTTCACGTCGTCATTCGGATGGAGCTTAAGCCCGGAAACGAGGCTTGCTCGGTTTGCGATCACCTCGTTCGCGTTCATATTGGACTGCGTGCCGGAGCCCGTCTGATAGGTGACGAGCGGAAAATGCCCGTCAAGCGCACCGGAGGCGACCTCCTGCGCGGCGGATACTATGGCGGCGCACTTGGCTTCGGTCATTTTATCGGGCCTGAGTTCGCGGTTTGCAAGCGCCGCCGCCTGCTTTAATATGCCGAATGCGTGTATTATTTCGCGCGGCATGGTCTCACGCCCGACGCCTATCGGAAAATTCATGCGCGACCTTTCGGTCTGAGCGCCCCAAAGCCTGTCGGCGGGGACTTTGACCTCGCCCATGCTGTCGTGTTCGATCCTGTATTCCATAGCGCACCTCACTTTTATATTCGTTTATGATCCGACCCTTGCCGATGATTTGACGGCGTTTATCACCGCGTTCCAAAGCTCGACCGGCTCGCTGAAGCCGCCGTAATCGAACTTGAGCTTTCGCCCGTTTTTCGGGCCGAGCTCCACGGCCGCCTCCGCGAACCCGTCGAACAGCGAGACCATTACCTGCCTGCCGCCGCGGAGAAATATGAACTCGACGGAGTCCTCTTCCTCGTCGACGTATATTAGCTTCCACCCGCGCAGAGAAACGTAGTTTATAAAATCCGAAAGCCCGTCCGCCGCGTACTGCTCCTTTATCTTTTCAAAGAGAGGATCGCGTATCACATAAGGCCGTTCATCGGTATTCGCCTCTTCGTCATGCACCGCCTTATAGGGCGCAGCTTTTTCGGGCGCTGCTTTTCGGGGCGCTGCTTTTTGGGGCTTCGTGCGGCGCATAAGGACCGCGAGGAAGACGGCGACGCCGATCAAGCACAGCGCCGCAAGGCCGAGGAAAACCCACTCGAGCCAGGAAACGCCGTCCAAAAACCCGTTGAGCACCCCCAGTGCAGCGCCGGCGACCGCCGGTATGATCAGTTCTTTTGCCGAAAGCCCGGCTTGGTGATACGCATTGTCATGTGCGGCTGTTTTTCTTTTCATCCGATCGTCACCTCTATGTCCGCGGGAGCTGCGGCGATATAGTCCGCGCCTGCGGCGGTCAGCTCCTCCCTGTCGCCGAAGCCCCACAGCACCCCGCAGGAGGCGATGCCGCAGGCTTTGGCCCCGATTATATCGTGTTTTCTGTCGCCCACCATGAGTACCTTTGACCTGTCGCAAACGCACAGCCTATCGAGCGCGTACTCAATAACGTCCGCCTTTTCGGAGCGGAAGCCCGATCTGCGAAGCTGTTTGTCGTCGAGCTCCGCGCCGAAAACGCCGTCAAGAAAGGGGCGCAGGCCCATATCGTCCACTACGACGTTCGCAAAAACCTCGGGCTTGGACGTGGCGACGGCGGTACAGACGCCCTCGCGCTTCAACGCTGCAAGCGCCTCGCCGATACCGGGATAGACCGTGTTTTCATAAACGCCCTTCGTGCGGTAGCGGGCGCGGTAAAAGTCAACGGCCTCCCCCGCCTGCTCCTTTGAAAAGCCGTAAAACCGCATGAATGAATCAATAAGCGGCGGGCCTATAAAACAGGTCAGGCCGCGCTCGTCGGCCTGTATGCCGAAGCGGGAGAGCGCATAGGCGACTGACTTCGTAATGCCCTCGGTGGAGTTTACAAGCGTGCCGTCAAGATCGAAAAGCACGGTGGTGTAACGCATAAGCTGACCTCTTTATGTATTTGGGGCTTCCCCGCCGTCCATTATACACAAGAGGATGGCGGAGCGTCAAGCGGAGAACCGCGCAAAAGAGCCGTCCTCCGTCCTGAAAAGCGGAGCCGGGCAGAAGCCCCTCCGTGCGCTTGACAGCCGGAAGGCCGCTGAGATATAATCGAAGCGGGCGCAAAAGAACGCGCCCGGGGAGCATATGAAAAGAAGCGGTTTTATAATCATCATATCGGCACTCTTTGCGGCAAGCACCGGGCTTGCCCTGCTGCTGCCGCGGATCAAGCACGGCACGACGGCCAATATCTACCGCGGGGGCGAGTGCATTTACTCGGTGGACCTTTCGCTTGTGAGCGAGAGCTATACGGTCGATTTCGACGACGGCAAAAGTCACGTAAACACCGTTGAGATCGCTCCCGGCAGGATACGGGTGCTTGAAGCCAACTGCCCCGACGGGGTGTGCGTGAACACCGGCTGGACGGATTCGCCTGCAAAGCCCATAATCTGCCTGCCCGCAAAGCTGATAATCAGGATATCGGGCGAAGCGCCCGACGGCTTTGACGCCGTAACGGGGGCAGCAAGGTGAATACGAAGAGGCTGACATTCCTTGCCGTGCTGACCGCAGCGGCGCTTGGGATATTCATAATAGAGGCGCAGATACCGCCGCTTGCGCCGATACCAGGTATAAAGCTCGGGCTTGCAAACGTCATAACGCTGTGGGCGCTGTACGCGCTCGGGGCAAGGGACGCGGGGCTGGTGCTTGCCGCGCGTATTCTTTTGGGGGCGCTTTTTGCGGGCTCCGCGACGGCGCTTTTGTACAGCGCGGCAGGGGGCGCGCTCTGCTTCGGGCTGCAGCTTTTGCTGAAGCGCGCGGCGGGCGAAAAGAACATTTGGGCGCTCGGGGTCCTTGGCGCAGTCGCACACAACGCGGGGCAGCTCGTCTGCGCCGCCGCGGTGACGGGAAGCGCCGCCGTTTTCGCGTATGCGCCGGTGCTTACCGCGTCGGCATGCGTAACGGGGCTTTTTACCGGGCTTATCGCAAACGCGCTTTATACCAAGCTTAAGGATACGAGGATAATGCAGGGGCTTTGAGCCGAACGCATAATACGACGCCCGCGGAAGGCTTACCCTCCGCGGGCGTTTTCGCGTGTTATCGGCCTTTATGCACCGAACACCGTTTGCGCAAGCAGGCTTGCGTCGGTGGAGTCCACAAGACCGTCACAGTTCAGGTCGGCGTTCAAGAGGGCCTGCTCGCTGAGCGAGCCTGCGTTCATAACGTATGCGAAGAGCGCGGAGATGTCCGACGCGGTAATGCTTCCGTCGCAGTTGACGTCGCCGGGGTTTGCGGCAAGGACCGCCTCGTAAAGGGCCGTTACGGTAATGTCGGCGGTCACGCAGGAGAAGTCCCCGCTCCAGCCGGTGAACCTGTACCCCTCCCGCACGGGATCCGCGGGAGCGACAGCCGCCGCGCCGTCTTCGACCTGCTGTTCGCTGATGAGGGCGCCGTCCCAGTCGACGAACCTGACCGTGTGGTAAACGGGCTGGGGCGTCTCCGTCTCAACGAACTTATAGAGGTAGAGCTTGTTCCAGTCGGAAAGGTTGTACGGCCTGAAATCGGTGCGGTAAATGCTAATCTTTCTGGTGCAGCCGGGAAGCGTGGTGGTGAGGTAATAAGAGCCCTCGGAGGCGTTTTCCGCCGTCACGGTATAGCCGTATGAAGCGGATGAGCCCGTTGTGAAGCCGCTTGTGGAATTTGTCGATATCATGCAGTAGATGTTTGCCGCCGCGTTATAAAGCGTGAACGCGCCGTCTGCGCCGCGCTCCATGCGCCATACGCATGAGGGGTCGGGATCGACGACGGTATCGCCGGAGACCGTGACGGATTCCGCCTTCATGTGGCCTGAGGCTATCGCGGAACTCATTGCGCCGGAATAGCTGCCGTTAACGCCGTAAAGCACATAATCTCCGTCGGTAACGTCGTCAAGGCTTGTGACAAGCTTATACTCCCCCGCCCCGGGAGCCGCGGTGGGGTCGGGAGCGGCCGTGGGTTCGGGCGTGACGTCGGGAACCGAAGTCGGCTCCGCCGTGGGCGCGGCCGTGGGTTCGGGCTCGTTCGAGCCGTCCCATAGGGCGGTGTTGTAATAGGCCGTGCCGGAATACCACCTGCCGCTCGTCCAGCCGGACTGACCGTCGACGTAATACATGGTAAAGCCCGAAGGTGCGCAGGCGAAGTCGCCGCCCGAAACATTGATATGGTCAGCGCCCTCGCCCGTAAACGCGGGAGCAGGACCGTTGAAATACATACCCGTTAAATTGGGACAGGCGCGGAATGCGCGTCGCTCGACCGTCTTTGCGCCGGAGCCCATATAGACGCGCTGAAGCGCCGTGCAGTTGAAGAACGCGTACGGGCCGATCTGAGTCACGCCTGCGGGGATAGTGACCGAAACGAGGGTATCGCTTCCCGCAAACGCCGCACAGCCTATCCCCGCAACGGGGTACCCGCCTATTGAAGCGGGGAGGACAAGCTCCGCAGACGAACCGTTATAGCCCGTGATGACCGCGGAACCGTTCCTGACGAAATAGGTATAGTCGCCGTCGGTGGCGGGCGTATAATCAAAGCCGTTTTCGGCGGAGCCGTAGATGAGTCTGCCGAACTCGGGATAGTCGATAAACACGTTTCGGTTGCCCTCTACGGAATAGACGTAGTCGTTGCGCGCCATTTCAAGGCTGTCGACGGGGTCGATGATGTTCCACTCCAAAAGGGTCTCGAATGTATCGTCGGAGACGGGGCTTGTCAGATCCTCGCCCCAGCGCACGGCAACGTAAAAATAGATGCGCGCAGTATCGCCCTTGAAGCCGTCGCGCGGCTCGAACGTGTTTGCGGTGGAGCTGACCCAGGCGTCTATCGGCTGACCGTTATAGGAGAGCCTGCTCGTTGCGGTATCGGTCCAGCCCATAAGGCGGTTGCCGCGCGCGGAGTTGACGGTCTGATCCTCGGGGCGGATATGGTGCAGGTCCGCTCCGGCGTTGCTCGTGTTGAAGGTACCGAGGGATTTGGGCCAGACATGCTCCCTGTTATAGGTGACGCCGCTGTCCCACGCGCCGTTGACCGAAGCCCCGGAGTAGCAGAGCAGTATGTTGCCCGGGGTATCCGGATCTGCGTCGGAACCGTAGAAAAGATCGCGTATCTCGTTATATGTCGTGATATGCGTATGGGTGCGCGTCATCAGCTCGGCAAGGTCCGCCTTTAATGCGGAGCCGTTTTTTGCAAGCAGCGCATCGACGCTGTATCCGTTGTCGGAGTAATAGGAGCCTGTATAGCCGCGGTCCGTGATGCGTTCGCCCGCCGCAGCGGGAAGCACGGCGGCAAGCAGAATCACCGCCGTGACCAGCGCCAAAAGCTTTTTGATCATTCTCTGAACCCCCTTTGTTTCATTAAGGTTGATTATAACATCGAAAAAAAGCGGTTTCAATCGCCAAAACGGCTGACACAAAAAAGACGCATTGGTAAAACGCGGGTTGTAAAAAACAAAGCGCCGTGGTAGAATAACGGCAGAAACCGATCGGAGAATACTCTAATGAGAATGAAAAGCTTTATAAGGGCCGCCGCGTTTTGTGCGCTGTGCCTTGCGTTTGCGGGCTGCGGCGCGTTGACGGGCCAAATACCCGCGCCCTCTCCCCTGCCTGAGGCAGCACACACCGCGCTTACCCAAGCGCCTGCCTCCGCGCTGCCATCGCCGACGGCTGCCGTCAGCGCCGAACCGATCTCCGTTTTGACGGACGAACCGACTGCGGAGCCGACCGCTTTGGCGGCGCACACGGATACTCCGAAGCCGACGGATCCGCCGAGGCCGACAGGTACGCCGAAGCCGACGAATACTCCCAAGCCTACCCGCACGCCAAAGCCCGCGGGTACGCCCAAACCGACGAATACCCCCGGGCCCGCACAGCAAACGCCCGCGCCGCTTGTGACGGGCGAGCCGGGCGACATAACGCTGATGTTCGTCGGGGACCTTATGTGCCTGTCGGGTCAGCAGTACGCCGCGATGAGTCAGGCAGGCGGCGGCGGGTTCGATTTTGCGCCCTCGTTCAAATACGTGAAGGGGCTTCTCAAAAAAGCGGACTGCGCGTTCGGCAACCTTGAAACGGCGCTGTCGCACTCCGCACCGTATTCGTATCAGGAGAAATACGTTAACGGCATGCCCAACTGCAACGGACCGAAACAATATCTTGACGCGCTCGGGAACGCAGGGTTCGACGCGCTTGCGCTTGCAAACAACCATTGCTGCGACGCTGGGAAACAGGGCATTCTGGAGACCCTTGACGCGGTGGAGGAGAGCGGCCTGTATCACACGGGGCTTTTCAGGACGCAGAGCGCCAAGCGTTACCGTGTCATAAACATGAATGGAATCAAGGTGGGGTTCATCTCATACGCGGAGTTCTACAACGGTCAGCAGGGCTGCGTGGGCTCGGATACTTATATGCTGAACACCTATTCAAAGGCTGCGGCAGCGCGGGACATAGCCGCGGCGCGGGCTGCGGGCGCGGAGTTTATAGTGGTGTATGAGCATTGGGGCCGCGAGCACACTCAGTCCCCCACGGACACTCAGCGCAAACACGCGAGGGAGCTTGCAAACGCCGGTGCGGACCTTATCTGCGGGTCGCATTCACACACCGTTCAGCCCTCGGTTTGGCTGACAGCCGACGACGGCAGGCGCGTATTGTGCTTTTATTCGCTTGGGAATTTTGTGTCGAGCATGTCGCAGGAGGCCGCAAACGACACGGTGATAGCCGAGGTCGGCGTGAAGAGGAGCGCGGACGGACGCGTGAGCATTTCGGGCGAGGCGTACCACCCCGCGCGGGTCATACGGACGCTTGAAGGAAAGGCGTTCGTTGTGATGCCCACCGAAAACCGCGATTTTGCATCGCTGCGCGCGCAGCTTGACGCCTGCGAGCAAAGGGTGATGCGCGTGCTGCTGAGGGAAAGGTAAGGCTGACACGATAAAAACATACAAAGGGGGCCCGCGGGTTTCGCGGGCCCATTGACGTGCGCGGCCGGGGAGCTTATCGGTTCAGCATGCTTTCTATCTTATCGAGGGCCTTTGTGTAAAACTCCTCGTCGGTTTCGGCCGGTACGTCAACGTACTCTATGCCGCAGGCGGGGAACATGAGCTTGCGCTCCTCATGAACGTATTTGTCGAAGAGATAGATCTTTGTTTCGGGGAATTTCCTCGCCTTGCACCGCGCAAGCCACCACAGGTCGAGCTCCGAGGGATCCATGCCGAAGCCCAGAACGTAAACGTCGCCGGTGAGGAAGCAGTCCGTCCAGCTTTTGGGGATATATGCGTCGCCCCTCTTGAAGGCCGACAGTATGCGGCCCACGGTCTGCTGCATGGAGCCGACAACGTAGGAGACGAGCTTGCCGTACTCGTACTGGTCTATGACGATGGAGTTCGGCTTGTATGCAGACCCGTGTATATGCCAGAAATGCCTGTCACCCTGCTCGGTGGGGATCTTATAAAAGCGGTTCAGCAGCACGGCGCGGAGGCTGTCCTTATCCGTCCCTGTGTGATACAGGTAGTTTTGGCTGCGCCGCATCGTAAAGCCGGGGACGAGCATGTTTTCAAGCTCGAAGCCGTAATTGGTGGTGATGACGTGGGTCACGGGGAGCCGCGCCGCCCTTTGCCACAGCGCGCCGCGTGCGGAGTCCGGGTCGGGGTCGTCGCCGCTGTCGGTAAGGTCGGCAATGTAGCTGAGGCATTCGCGCACCCTGCCGCCCGCTGCAGCGATGACCTTCATCGACGAGGGGAGCTTGCTAATAAGGCCGTGCCTGTCCGTAACGCCGTTGAGCTCCTCAAGCTTTTCAATTACCTCGTCCCACGAAAGACCGATGACGTCTTCATGGAGTTCCGCCCGGTTTATGCCGTTGCCGATGAGCAGCACGGCGGGCCGCTCCTCACTTGTGATCGGCGGCAGCGCGGCGTTTAATCGGTCAGCCGCGGGAACGCGGACGGAGTGATTTTGCATTTGTTCTTTCATAAGCGTCCTTTCGGTCAGTCGGTGGGGAGCTTGAGCGCGGCTTCAAGCCACTGATGCGCAAGCTTCGTATTGGGATGAGCGGGACCGAGCTTTTTATCGAAAACATCGCAGGCTTTGGTAAGATACTTTACGGCTTCAGCACGCTTGTTTTGCCTGACTCTGAGAGCGCCGATATTGACGTACGTGACGGCGGTCGACGGGTGGTCGGCGCCAATGACTTTTTCTTGGACAGCAATCGCTTTTTCGTAGTATTCGAGCGCCTTATCGTAGTCGCCCATGGTTTTGTACAGCAAAGCTATATTACTGTACGTGGTTGCGACGTTGGGGTGTTCTTCACCTAAAACCTTTTTGACGACGCCGAGCGCCTTGTTGAAGTATTCGAGCGCCTTGTCATAGTCGCCCACATCTCGGTACAGTGAAGCTGTATTGTTGTACGTTGCGGCGGTAGACGGGTGCTCGGTACCCAAAGTCTTTTCGCTGATAGCAAGCGCCTTCAAGGTGTATTTGAGCGCGAATCCGTAATCGCCCATGGCATGGTACAGCGAAGCGATATTGTTGTACGCTGCGGCGGTATCCGGATGCTCGGCGCCCAGCACTTTCTCGCTTATCGCGAGGTCTTTATACATGTACTCGAGCGCCTTAGCATAGTCGCCCATGGCTTGGTACACACCCGCGATATTGTTGTACGCTGCGGAGGTAGACGGGTGCTCCGTGCCCAACGCCTTTTCCATGATGACAAGCCCCTTCAAGTTGTATTCGAGCGCCTTATCATAGTCGCCCATGGCTTGGTACACGCCCGCGATATTGTTGTACGCTGCTGCGGTAGACGGGTGCTCCTCACCATACGCCTTTTCCATGACGTCAACCGCTTTCAAATTGTATTCGAGCGCTTTTTCATAGTCGCCCATGGCTTGGTACACGGAAGCTATATTGTTGTACGTTACAGCTGTATCCGGGTGCTCCGTACCCAGCGCCTTTTCCTTGATGGCAAGTGCTTTCAAGTTGTATTCGAGCGCTTTGTCATAGTCGCCCATGGCTTGGTACGCGGAAGCTATATTGTTGTACGTTACAGCGGTATCCGGGTGCTCAGTACCAAATGCCTTTTCCTTGACGGCAAGCGCTTTCAAGTTATACTTAAGTGCATTTTCATAGTCTCCCATGTCTTTGTACACAGAAGCTATATTGTTGTACGTTACAGCGGTATCCGGGTACTCCGTATCCAACGCCTTTTCCTTAACGGAAAGCGCTTTCAAATAGTATTCGAGCGCCTTTTCATAGTCGCCCATGTCTTGGTACACGCCCGCGGTATTGTTGTATTCTGCGGCGGTTCCGGGATTGCTTTTGTTGTCCTCAGTATCCGAAAGCACGGTAGCGGATACTTGCAGTTCAGTTTTCTGTTTTGACTTTTCCATAAACGACCTCTCATTTTACGCTATTGGGCAACGAAGAATCTATGCTATGTATCATGCGAGTATCCGTAAACTCTTCTA
This sequence comes from Clostridia bacterium, assembly GCA_017539215.1. Lineage (GTDB taxonomy): Bacteria > Bacillota > Clostridia > Christensenellales > CAG-138 > UBA3857. Next base: position 18,261 of record JAFYHI010000069.1, read on the forward strand.
ATTGCTGGTTCTCAAGTGCACGAATGCTTTTTACCACTACTTCACGAAAAGGTTTTACCTTGGGTTCGATTAAAAGCTGTTCTAGTAACTGCTTGTATCGGCTAAATCCAAGATCTTCAGGAAAAACTATTTTCCTTAGGTTGTCATCTTTCATCATTAGCAACCCGAAGTCCTTCAATAGCCGCTTGAAGAACTCCAACGAGGAATCAAACTCGTCGAGTGCCGCAGCCCACAGCCTTTGGCGGAATACCGGCGCATCGACCCCCGTCAAAACGAAGAACTCGCCGAGGATATCCGGGAGAACGGGTATGATATTGCCGTCGGAGAATATGCCCGCCGCCTGAAGGAGCGATTCGTGCGGGGCAAGCTCAATGGAATCGAGCAGTTCCGCCTTGCGTTCGGCGCTCCTTTTTACAAGGTCAGATTCCGGACTGAACGCTTCATAAAGCTTGTCCGCAGCAACCGGGGACCCCGCGCCGAGAACCGTCGCCGCCATCCAGATATGGCAGACGGCTTGGACAAGCTGATCGGTCGCGTGTACTCCCGCGCCCTCGATGCGTTTTTTGATGATGTCACGCTCACGATTTGTGACGTAACCGAGCAGGTCTTTTTGCTCCCACTTAGGCGCTTCCGGATCCCGCACCCAAGCGTCCGTCAGCAGCATTGCATAGAATGGGCGAACGAGGTTCTTGTCTATGCTGTCAAGCTTTTCCCTTATTCTGCGCTCCTCGCCGTCCTCAAGCGGACGGCACTCCTGCCCCTCTTCCCGTGCTGCTTTTACCGCGGTTTCGGAAAAGCCGCGAATGAGCCCGAGCAGATACTCATCGCCCAAAGGCCGGAGCATCTCCGGCGAATCAGGCCCGCAAAGCGGGATATCGGCGCGGTCTGCCGAAAGCAGACTTTCAAACCAGGCGACGCGCCCGTATTCATCCTTTGTGTCGCGCTCTAAAAGGAGCAGGCGCAGGGGCTCACGCGCGGAGCCGGGCTGTGACAGCTTTTTCATCCATTCGCCGAGTTCCTTGGTATGCGGGGCGACGTAGTCCGCGATGAACAGGGTCTTGCCGGGATACAGCCCGTCGAGCTCGCCGAGCTGCTTCCAAACGTTTTCGCCCTTTATTTTAAGACAGGTCCAGCCGGTTTTTTCAAGCTCGTTCTGCAGTTCGTACGCCAGGCGCGTTTTGCCCGCGCCGCCGGGCGCGGCAATCGCGTACCAGCGGAAGGGATCGTCGCCGGATACGAATGCACGCAGCCTTTCCATTTCGTTTTCGCGCCCGAAAAAGCCGACGGAGCCGGAATTGAACTCGAAAAGATTCCGGGCTTTGCCGGAGCCCAACTTTTTAAGGCCGAGGTCTTTTCGGGCCTGAGCGCGCTCAAAATAATCATCGACAACTTTTTTAAGGGCTCGGACCTTTTCGGCCGTGGCGTCATTTACATCTCTTATAATAGAGGTAACGTCGATCACGTCTTTATGGCAGTCGAAATTAAGCCCGCCTTTTGCTTTATCGAATTCCGCAGCGTATGAATCCTTATATTTGGTATGTTTGAGCTGCATCGTAACGAGCTTAAAGCGTAAACCGCCTTTCTTATACTCATCCGACGTTTTATTAAGAGACTCAACGACCTTGTCTTTGGTCGATTTGTTTGATACCTGAACGACGACTTTTTCGCCCTCGTAGATAAGATCGACGCCCGGAGCATTCTGCTTTTCGGCATTGGCGTTTTTAAGCTGCCATCCGTAGAGCTCGTTCAAAAAATCCTCAAAGAATTTTTCGGCGTCGGTGTGTATGGTAGTCCTGTTGACAGAGCCGTTGGCCGCAGCATCTTCGCTCAACTGCTTGAGCCTGCTTTCAATGACCTGTTTGATCTCAATCAGACCGGAAATAACTTCGCTTTTATTGATTGAATAAATCATCGGCCCCCTCCGCCATCTATCGACAATATAATATCATGCCCGGGCGCGGCTGTCAACGAAAGCACGGGAAGGGTTTATTCAAACTGCGAACGGTAGAGCTTATAATACGCACCCTTGGCCTGCATGAGTGAGGAATGGGTGCCCTGCTCCACGACGTCGCCGTGGTCGAGGACGAGTATGTGGTCGGCATTTTTGACGGTGGACAGGCGGTGGGCGATAACGAAGCAGGTCTTGCCCTGCATGAGCGAACGCATGGCGTGCTGTATCTCGCGCTCGGTGGAGGTGTCGACGTTGCTCGTTGCCTCGTCGAGTATGAGCATGCGCGCGTCGTAAAGCATTGCGCGGGCTATGGTCAGAAGCTGCTTCTGCCCCTTTGAGATATTGCCGCCGTCCTCGCTGACTACGGTATCGTACCCGCGCGGCAGGCGCATTATAAACGGATGAATATGCGCGGCCTTTGCGGCGGCGGCGACCTCCTCGCGGGTGGCGCCGTCCCTGCCGTAGGCTATGTTTTCGAATATGGTGCCGCGGAACACCCATGTATCCTGCAAAACCATGGCGTAAGCCTTGCGCAGGGATTCGCGCGTGCAGGCGCAGATATCGTGCCCGTCTACGCGGATTACGCCGCCCTGCGCGTCATAAAAGCGCATGAGCAGGTTTATGATAGTCGTCTTGCCCGCGCCCGTGGGACCGACTATGGCGATGAGCTTGCCCTGCTCCGCGTGCATGGAAAGGTCGTGGATTATGGTGCGGCTCTTTTCATAGCCGAACGAGACGTGCTCCATCTTCACGTCGCCCCGAACGTCCGAAAGCTCCAAAGCGCCCTCGGCGTCCGCCGGCTCTTCGTCGGCGTCCAAAAGCTCGAACACGCGCTCGGAGGCGGCAAGCGCCGAAAAGAGCTCGTTTATGATATTGGCTATCTCGTTGATGGGGCCGGAGAATTTGCGCGAGTAAAGCACGAAGGACGATATGCTGCCGAGCTGTATCCGCCCGCCCATGAAGAGGAGCGAGCCAAACAGCGCGATGAGCGACAGCGTAATGTTGTTGATGGTGCCCATGGTGGGGCCGATCGTCACGCCGTAGCGGTCGGCGTCATAATAGGCCTCGGCGGCGTTGTGGTTGATGGCGTCGAACCTTTGGGCGACGCGCTTTTCGTAGGCATAGGCCTGGATGGTCTTTTGCCCGGAGAGCATCTCCTCGACAAAACCGTTCATAACGCCGTAGTTTTTGGAACGCTTGACGAAGCGCGGCTGGGTGCGTTTCCGCATCCACGAGGTGTAGAGTATGGACGCGGGCACCGAGAACAGCACCACGGCCGAAAGCGGCAGGGATATCGTGACCATCATAACGACCGAGCCCACGACGGTGACGACGCTTGTGAGTATTGCGGTCACGTCCGTTGCCATACAGGTGGAGATAACGTCTATGTCATAGCTGACGCGGCTTATAATGTCGCCGGCCTGGCTCCTGTCGAAATAGCTTACCGGCAGGCGCATGAGCTTTTCGAACACGGCGCGGCGCATCTGTTTGGCGGCTCGCTTTGAAACGTTCATCATAACGACGTGTATGCAGACCGTTAACAGCGACGACGCGGCATAGCATATGAGCATACGCAGGGCATAATAGCCGACGCGCTCGAAATTGACCTTGCCAGGGCCGGCGGCGGCCTCGTTTATTGCGGAGCCCGCAAGGTTGGGCCCCAACAGCGACAGCAGGTTGGACCCGATGCAAAGAAGCGCAACGAGCACGAGCAGCCACAGATAGGGCCCGAGGAAGCGCAGCATGCGCCTGAGCGCACCCTTGGAATCCTTCGGCTTATGCATTATCGAATCACGAGCAGCCATAACCTTAAACCCTTTGCCCCGCTTTCTTCATTACAGGTCGCCCATCTGCGTTTCGTGTATCTCGCGGTAAGCGGGACACGATGCAAGCAGCTCCTCATGCGAGCCGAAGCCTATCATTCGCCCCTCGTCAAGCACCATTATGCGGTCAAGCGACATTATGGACGAGACCCTTTGCGCGATGACCACCGAGGTGGCGCCGGAGTGATGCTCGCGTATGGCGCGGCGCAGGGCGGCGTCCGTGCGGTAATCCAGCGCAGAGGACGAGTCGTCAAGCACCAGTATGGATGGATTTGCCGCAAGCGCTCTGGCGATGAGCAGGCGCTGCTTCTGTCCGCCGGAGAAATTGGCGCCGTGTATTGCCGCCCGGTGCATAAGCCCGTCGTCATAGCCCGAGACGAATTCACCTGCCATGGCGTGGTCGAGCGCGTCTGAAACGCCGTTTTCGTCAACGTCGCGCCCGAAGGATACGTTTTCGAGTATGCTGTCGGCGAATATGACGTCGTTTTGGAACACGGCGCCGAATTGAGAGCGAAGCGCGTCGAGCTGATAGGTGCGCACATCGCGCCCGCCCACGAATACGCGGCCCTCCTGCGGGTCGTAAAAGCGCATGAGCAGATTGATTATGCTGGTCTTGCCGGAGCCGGTCGCGCCGATTATGCCAAGCGTGCCGCCGCGCGGAACGGAAAAGCTTATATGCTCCAGGCATTTTTGGCGGGCGGAGCCGAGAAAGCCCTCTCCCCCGCCGCGGCTTTCGGCGTCGGCGTCATAGCTGAACGAAACGTCGTCGAACACTATGAACCCGTCGTCGGGCGGGGCGGGACAAAGCTCCTCGGGAACGGGCGTAAGCTCCTCCTTAAGGTCTACCACGCCGGCTATGCGCTTTGCGGAGGCGTTGGCCTTGGAAAGCATCATAAAAATGCGGTTGAGGCCCATAACGCCCATCAGTATCATGTTGAAGTAGGTGAGGAACGCGAGTATAACGCCGGGCTCCGTCTGACCGCTGTTTACACGGCGCGCACCGACGAACACGACGAGCGCAAGCCCAACGTTTAGAAACAGCGTGACGATCGGCCCGGGCATTGCCATGGTAACGCCCGCCCGTATGTCGCGGCGCATCTGCTCGCCGTTTGCGGCGGCGAAGCGGCTTTTTTCGTGCCCCTCGCGCGAGAGCGCCTTTACGACGCGGACGCCCGTAATATTCTCACGCATTATGCGGACGAGGTCGTCCATTCCGGCCTGCACCCTGTCATAAAGCGGTATGCCCTTCATTGAGATAAAAACGACGAGCGCTATCATAACGGGAGCCATTATGCACAGTATCAGTGCAAGGCCCGCATCCATTGCAAGGGTAACGGCAATGCCGCCGACGAGCATTATCGGGGCGCGTATGCCCATGGTCTGCATGGATTGGATGAAGGATTGAACGTTATACGAGTCGGAGGTCATTCGGGATATGAGAGAGGGCAGCCCTACGCGGTCCATCTGGCTGCCGGAGAGCCTGAGCGCGGCGCTGAAAAGGTCGCGCCGGATGGCGTAGGCGGCCTCCTTTGCGGTAAGCACGGACATACGGTTTGCGGTAACGTTCAAAAAACGCACCGCAACGGCGAGAGCGATCATTATGCCGCCCCACAGCAGAACGTGCGAAAAGCTGTTTTGAGGCACGACGTGGTCAATAAGATGCTCCATAACGAAGGGTATCATAAGCTCCAGCGCGGTGCCTAAAAGCTTGATGCCCATAACGCCCGTTATGCGCTTAAGAAAGCACTTTAAGTATTTGAACAGGAATTTCATAAAACCGGGCGACAGCCCGCCTTTCCGCCGTTTACGCCTTATTTTGAGCTGATTTTACCCCCGTCAGCGCGATTTGTCAAGACGCGCAAAAAGGCCCCCGCTGCGCGGAGGCCGCAAGGCGTAAAGCTTATTTTGCGTCCGCCGGGTCGCCCTCGGGGCCCCATGGCTTGTAGACGCAGTAGGCGGGGCGCATCTGACCCAGATACAGCCACACATTGCCGCCCATGACTATATCTGTATCGAAATACAGGTCGGGTATGAAGAGCAGTACGCTTGAGCGCCTGCCCCCGCGAAGCTGCACGCCTTCTTTGACGGGATCGGCGCGGAAGCGGTCGAACTTGGATTGCAGATCGGGTATCTGCAGGTCCTTGGCAAGCACGGGAACAAGCTGCTCGTCCTTGCCGTAGACCACGTTGTCTTCGTTCAAAAGCCAGTTAAGAGTAAGCATATCCACCTCAAATACCCGCATAAAAAGCGGTTGCTGACCTTATTATACCTTTTTTTCGGGCCGTATTCAACCCGCTTGGACCCTTTCCGAAACGGTGAGCTTTGAAAGCGTACGGCCCGCCTTATGGGCGCGGCAGTAGAGCCTTGTGCATTTTTTATACAGCGCAAAGGTCTTTTCGGCCCCGACGGGGTCGTTGTAGGCGCGCCAGCAGCCGACGCATTTGCAGGCCCTGCCCCTGTCGCTGATAAAGCAGTTTACGTCGTCGGGAGGGTAGCCAAGGAACAGCCCTATCTCGTGCGGGAAGCCGTCGTTTTTACAGAGCCTTGACCTGAGCTCGGCGATGAGGCCCGGGGCAGCGGCGCCCGGGTAGCCGCGCTCCGAAAGGATCGCCGCCGAAACGGGGTCACTAAGATCGCGCTGAAGCCTTGCGGGGCGGTAAACGTAGATGAGCGCAGCCCCCTCCCTTATTCTGAGGGGCAGCATGCGCACGCCCTTGGGGCCGAGCGCGGAATTGACCGAACGGATGCTGTCCATAAGCTCCCGTGCGGAAGAGTAGGGACAGTTGAACATATTGGCGGTTTTGAGCCCCGCGAGCGTGGGCGAGCAGTGGCGGACGATCAATTCTTCTGACATACCCTTGCCCCCCTTATACGGCATGCTCGTTCAAAATAGACCGCAGCGCGGCGATGGAGCTTGAGTGCGAACGGGCAATGCGCGCGTCGCTGCCCTTTAAGGCACACTGAACCATCTTGTGCGAGACCGTGCTTGTGAAAAGCACGATAAGATCGGGGCTGCCGAGGTCGCGCAGACCCGTCGTCATTTTGGGCTATACCTTTGCCTTGCACCCGTATTCACGGCAAAGGTCCTTATACTGCCTTGTCATGCACTCGTTGCCGCCTACTATCACCACGCTCATTAACGATAACCCATCCCTTTTTAGAATCATTTTGGTTAGCATTTGCTAACCCGATTTGTTCTTTTTTGGGAGGACCTCATCGGGCCCTCCCGAAAAACTTCGCGTATCCTGCGGGGAAACCCGCGCTTTACCTGCCGAAAAGGCCGTGCTTTTTATACTCTTCGGAGGTTACGCCGCCGAAGGTATAGCCCGTTTCGTCAACGGCCTTTTTAAGCGTTTCGGCGTCAAAACCGCCGTCGATGAGAAACGTCGCTTCTCCGTGTGCGCGTGAAGCCTTTACCTTTTTGGCCTGCGGCAGGGCGGCGCGGACCGCGTCCGCAACGTGTGCCTCGCACATCCCGCACATCATTCCGTCTATTTTTACTGTCACCTTTTGCATACTTCCTCCTATTCGGCCTTAAAGCGTCCCAGCGTTCGGCACGCGTCCTGAGCCTGCGGGCGCTCGGTTAGTTGCCGCTAACCCATTGCCCGATAAAAAACGGCGTTTGGTTAGCTGTTGCTAACTATTATATCGCCGTTTTTTGTTTTGTCAACCCCTATGCGCGATTAAATTTTGATTTGGGCTGTTTGCAGCGCGGGCAGCGCCAATCCTCGGGCAGGTCTTCAAACGGGACGCCGTCATGCTCTGCGGGGTCGTAGACATACCCGCATACGGAGCAGACGTATTTGCCGCTTGCTTTTGCAGCCGTAAAGTCGACCTCGGCAGGGATGGTGGGAACGGGGTTTTCAAGGTCCATAACGCGGGCTGCCTCAAGGTTTTCATAGCCCTGCGGGGTGTGCGTGCCGCAGTAAACCGTGGGGCGGGCTGATATAAACGCGCGCACCCTGTCAAGCGTTTCGCGCGCGGCGGCTTTATCCTCGTACACGACTGAAAGCTTATTCTCATAAAGCGCCTCGTCGACATAGGTTATATCGCCGTGGAGCATATAATAAAGGCCGCCGTTTTCGACAACAACAATGCTGTTGCCCAGGGTGTGGCCCTTGGCGCGTATGAAGTACACGCCGTCGGTTATCCTTTGGCACTCGGGGAATTCGAAGTACGCGCCGTCGGTGAAGTGAACGGGAACAATGCCGTCGACGCCCTTCAGCTCCTCCGCGCCGAGCTCATCGGCGTTTACGAAAACCTGTGCGCCCGGAAACGAGCGAAGCTCGCCCGAATGGTCGGCGTGCTTATGGGTGAGGAGTATTTTCGTGACCTGTTCGGGCTTATAGCCAAGAGCCTCGAGCGCCTCCATATAGGTACAGATATCGCGCCCGGTGTAGGCGGGGCTCGATTCGTCCGGCACCTCCTCGGGCGTACCTGCGGGAAGGCCGGTGTCGACGAGTATCACCTCATCGCCCGTGTCTATAAGATAGTTTTGCAGGCTCCCGCGGTAACGCACGCCCGCGTCGTATTTGTCGGGGCCGTCCTCGCCGCCGAAAGCAAAGGGTTGGGAGTAAAAACCGTCTTTTCTGAATTTGACCGCTTTGATTATCATTTTCGATCTCCTTTTATTTTATAAAACCTTTATTCTCCCCTGCGGCAAAGCGCAGGAATACTATCAGCATAAGGACATAGCAGACCGTCTTTGGCAGCATGAGCATACCGAGCATCGGCACTGCGCCCGCCCCCGCCGCGACGGGGATATAGAACAGGAACGACAGCAGTATGTACAGCCAGAAGCGGGCGAAAAGGGCGTTTTCGCGGCGCGTTTTGAAGTAGGCCGCGCACACGGCCCCGCCGAGTATGACGAAGGGGATATTGCGTATTATGCCCCATGTCATATCCGTACTGTTTTGAAGCCAGCCGTTCTGAGGCAGCAGACAAAGCGCGCACCTTGCTGCGGCAAGCGCCCAGACCGCGGCCGCGGCCGCGGGCTTTGCGCCCCTTGAAAAGACCCTCTGCCAAATATAGAAGAGCAGAACGTAAAAGACCGTCATCGTAATGGAGGTTACAAGCTTGCCCACGCCGAGCGCAGCTGTAAAGTCGGCGTCGGAAAATGCGTCGAGCACGCGCGGGACCAGGTGGAACGCGTCGCCGCAGCCGAGTATGAGCGCCGCCGCTCCCATAATGCGCACCGTTTTGCTCCTTGCCTTTGCGATAAGGACTATGCCGCAGGTTATCGCAAACAGCAGATACAGTATTTCAAAAGCAGATTCGCCGTATTTCATATGCGCCTCCGACAGCTTGATTTGATATATTATAGCATCCCGCAGGGTGTTTTTCAACCCAAAACGGGATATGCGTTCGGGCGCCCGGCAAGGGCTCGGCCCGGGAGCCGCAGCAGGCGCGGGGATAAAGGCGAATTCCAGGGCAATGCGAATGCCGCGGTTGCTCTTTTCTCCGATCCGTGTATAATATACATAGAGATTTTCGAAAACCGATGCTGAGGAGGAGACCATGAAGGCTGCTTTAAGGAAGATCGCCGCATATGCAGCGGCGCTGATGATGCTGACCTGCCTGCCCGTTTTTTCCGCAGGGCAGGACGACGGTCTGCCCTTTGAGGGCGCGGGGACGCCGGAGGAGCCCTTTCTTATATCCGGCGCAGAGGACCTTCGCGTGCTGTCCGACGCGGTGAACTCCGGAACGGACTGCGAGGGGCTGTGCTTTTTGATGACGGAGGATGCCGACCTCAGCATTTTCAGCGGCTGGACGCCCGTGGGCAGCGGGCTTGACGACGGGAACGGAGACGTTTTAGCATTTTGCGGGACGTTTGACGGGGGCGGTCACACCGTAAGCGGGCTTACGGTATCCGGCGGGCCATTCGGTCACAGCGGGCTGTTCGGCATGACGCGCGGCGGCTCCGTGCGGGATCTTCTGATAGACGGAGCCGAGGTCGGCGGCGCATCGAACGCGGGCGCGCTCGTTGGCGAATCGGTCGGCACGGTAATTGAAAACGTCTCCGTGAACGCATACGTTTACGGGCAGACAGCGCTTGGCGGCATTGCAGGCAGCGCAGCGGGCGGACGCTTTTCAGGGTGTACGGCTGACGTCGTTATGGAGGGCGTCAGGAGCGTGGGCGGCATACTGGGCAGCGCACGGGATACGCAGGTCGTCAACTGCTCCGCCCGAACGGATGCGGTCGGCGACGAATTCGTCGGGGGAATGATCGGGATCGGCCAGGGCGTGCATATCGGCAACTGTACGTCCGAAGGAGCGGTCGACGCGGAAAAAGACCCGGGCGGTATTGCGGGCTACTGTTTTGACAGCTTTGTTTTGAACTGCGTGAACCGTACATCCGTAAGCGGACGGGAGCGGCCCGGCGGCATAGCGGGCTTTGCCCAGAACACGCCGTTTGAGGATTGTCTGAATCTGGGCAGCATTGAGGGCGGGCGCTTTGCGGGAGGCATTTGCGGCTCATGTGCGGGAGGAAGCCTGACCCGGTGCGTGAACAGGGCGTCCGTCTGCGGCACGGAGTACACGGGCGGCCTTTTGGGCTTTACCGACGACGGGGATGAAGCGGGAGACAGCGGGCTTGACTGCACCGTTTCGCAGTGCATGAACACGGGCTCCGTAAGCGGGACATGGGGCGTTGGCGGGCTGATAGGCGACGCGCACGACGCTTTCGTTTACGACTGCTTCAATACCGCGCCCGTGAGTGCGGACGAGTACGCGGGCGGCGTTGTGGGATATACGGGCGAAAGCTCCTTTGCACGCTGCTATAATGTCGGAAACGTTGCCTCCGAATACCCCGCGGGTGGAGTGGTCGGCCGGGTATCGTACACCGGCGCGGAGTTCTCGGACTGTTATTATATCGACTCGTGCTGCGGGGGCGACGAATACGGAGCGGCTTTGAGCGCGTACGAGCTGCTTGACGCCTCCTCATACGGCGGGTTTGATTTTGAGAACGTTTGGACGATCGGCGGGGACGGTTACCCCTATGCGAGGCTTCATGATACTGCCGCTCCCCTGCCCCTTTCGGGCGACGCGAACGGCGACGGCACGGTAAGCTCCGCGGACGCGCTGCTTGCGCTGCGCTGCGCAATGGGGCTTGTCACGTTCACCCCGCTGCAGATATTCCGCGCCGACTGCGACGGCGACGGCGTCGTTACCGCGCAGGACGCCGTGTACGCCATGCGCGTGTCCATGGGATATTGACGCTGAAGACCGGAGGCGGACATGAAGGACCTGATACTGTACGTCCACGGAAGGTTCGGCAGCGCCGGTGAAAGCCGTCATTATGAGGGACTGTTTCCCGGATGCGAAGTCGTCGGCCTTGATTACAGCGGCTCGTATCCGTGGGAGGTCGGGCCCTGGATACGCCGCGCGGTTGAAAAGCGGGGCTTGCCGTACCGGAGCGTAAGCATTGCGGCAAACAGCATAGGCGCGTATTACTGCCTGCACGCAGGCGTGGACGGGCTTATCAAAAAGGCGTTCTTCATATCTCCCATAGTGGATATGGAGGGGCTGATAACGGGGCTTATGGAAAGGCACGGGGTCTCGGAGGAGGAGCTTGAACGCAGGGGCAGCATAACCCTGCCCGGCGGGGAGACGCTTTCTCACCGGTATCTGCGCTTTGTTCGGGAGCATCCGATAAGCTGGAACGTGCCGACACATATACTGTACGGCGGACGCGACGAAATGACGCCGCGAAAGGCGATCGAGGCGTTTGCCGCGGCGCACGGAGCTGAGCTGACGATTTACCCCGAAGGAGAGCATTGGTTCCACACCCCGGAGCAGATGCGTTTTTTGGACGAATGGATAATAAAAAGCGCCGGCGGACAAGCGTCCGCGGCGGGAAAAGGAGCCGATAATGAAGATAGCCGTCTTTAACGGGAGCCCCAAGCGCGACGGGAGCGATACCCTGCGCATAACGAGGGCGTTTTTGGACGGTATGTGCGAATACGCGCCGCAGGAAATAACGCAGGTGCATGCCGCAGACAAACACGTTGAATACTGCACGGGATGTTTTGAATGCATGCACAACGGCGGACGGTGCATATTTGAAGACGATATGCGGGAGATCCTTGACCTTATGCTTGAAAGCGACCTGCTTATATTCAGCTTTCCGCTGTACTGCTACGGTATGCCCGCGCCGCTGAAGGCCGTGATCGACCGCACGCTGCCGCTTTCGGGCATGGCAATGCAGAAGGTGGGAGACCGCTACGAGCACGTCGGACAGGCGGATTATTCACATCTCAGGTACCTTATGATCTGCGGGTGCGGGTTTCCGAACAGCAGACATAATTTTGAGCCTGCTGAAGCTCAGTTCAGGCTGATGTTCCCCTCGGGACACACGATAATAACCGTGCCGGAATGCCCCATGTTCGGCGCGCCAGAGGCGGAAACAGTGACCCGTCCGAGGCTCGGGCTTATAAAAAAGGCCGGTTATCAGTATGCGAAGACCGGAGAGATCGGGGCTGAACTGATGAGCGTTATAACGTCGCCCATGATACCCGAGGAGCAGTATGCGCAGATAGTGAACGCAAACAGCTGACCCGTCGCGCTGCGGCTGCTTTGCGGCTGAATACCGCACGGCAAACCAATGGATCGGCCCGCCTGAGGCGGGACGGCGGCTGAGCAAAGGAGAGGATATGAAACTGTCGATCATCTTTCAAGAAAAACCCCGTCAATGGGGGTTCAGAGGCGATCCGTATTTTTGGGATCACCTGAAGGAACGCGCGGAGGAAATGGAGATCGTTTCTCCCGAAGAGCTTGAAGCCTGGATCAAGGAGGAATACCTTTCGGTTTCCGGAAAGGAGCTGACAAACGAGTATATGGATTTTGCCGTCGTCAAGGAGTTTGCGCACGGCGGAATGAGCTCGGGCGGCGTGGACAACCAATGGTGGATGGAAGAAGGGATCCCGCTGCTTAAAAGCAGGCTGACCGAGTTGTAAGGGACGGAGCGGGCGCTGCGCCATTGAGCAGATCCAACTCAATAAATCCCGGCTTGTCCGTATCGAGGACGTCACCGAATACCAAAATGGCCCGATCCGCCTGAACGGATCCTAAACCGGGCATTAAAACAGGTTTCTCTCAAATCGGGAGCGAAACCTGTTTTATTCTCTCTATGCATACAGGATCTGCGA
>JAFYHI010000070.1 GCA_017539215.1 Clostridia bacterium
ACGGATTCTTGGCACGCAGATCGAAGATCCGCAAGCCGGCTCGGGCATGGGGGGATGGGCAAATACAGTTTCTGAAACGAAAAAGAGCATCCGGTTGGATGCTCTTTTTCGTTTCAGAAACTGTACTTGCCTATCCCCCATTAGCCGCCGCGTTTTAGGCGGAGCCTAAAACCAAGCGACGCGAGAAGCTCCGAACCTCGTGAGGAGCTTCTCGGTGAACAAAGAAGCGCAAGCTTCTTTGTGACGCATGGTGAGGATAGGCAGCTGCCGGATCCCAAAGAAAACGACCAACCAAACGGTTGGTCGTTTTTCTTTCTTTGGTCCCGTCACCTGCCCATCCCCCATTAGCCGCCGCGATTCAGATCCTTTTAGAGTATACTGTAAATAAATCCCGGCGTCTCCCTCTTGCATCTCATGCAGTCTCGGAATAAAATATATTTGACTGAACCGGCGATATTCGCCGTTTTTATGCATCATAAAAAGTGAAAGAAGAATTCCGGAGAAGCTTCATGACCGACGAAGAGATAATCAGCCTTCTTCATAAGAGGGATGAAAGCGCTGTCAAGTCCCTTACCGAAAGGTTCGGCGGGCTTTGCCGTACCATGATCGACGGCATCCTCGCCGATCGCCGCGACGCAGAGGAATGCTTCAACTCCGTTTTTATGCGTATTTGGTCGAACATCCCTCCCGCGCAGCCGAACAACCTTACCGCATATATCGCAAAAATCGCGAGGAACGAAGCGCTGATGCTTTATCGCTCCAATAAGTCGAGACGGCTTGACGAGCTGGTTCCGTTTGAGGAGCTTGAGGGATCCATCCCGTCTGTTGAAAACGAGGTCGAAGCAAGGCTCACGGCGGAACTCATAAACCGCTTTTTGAAGGAGCAGTCTTCGATCAAGAGAAGTGTTTTTGTCAGACGATATTGGTTCGCAGACAGCATCCCCGATATTTCAAAGCGCTTTGGGATGACCGAAAGCGCGGTCGTGAACCTGCTGTATAAACTCCGCAAAAAGCTGAAAACGTACCTTGAAAGAGAGGAATGCTGAAATGAAAAACGAGGATAAGTTTTCGGTCTTCCTTTCGATGACGGAAATAGACGATGAGTTCATCACCGAAGCCTGCGAGGCCAAAGGGCGCAGAGCCCGCCCGGGAAGGCTCCTGCCTTTGCTCGCGGCCGCGGCTTTGATCGCGATCTTTGTGCTGATGCTGGTATTGAGCATCCCGAAGAAGCTTCCCGAGCACTCCGTTAGCGCGGATCCTTCCCCATTACCGACCGACGGCGCAGTTGTAAGCGCGGCCCCGGCCGACACGGATATACATACTCAGGCTGCGTCGCCGTCGCCTTCGGAAACTGTTAACGAAACGCATCCTGTTTTGCCTACCGACGGGTTCGAAACGAACACGGCGCAGACCGATATACCGACTCCGGCTCCAACCGGCGGAGGTACGGCGCTCCCTTCACTAACTCCGCTTGAAACCGCGCGTCCCTCGGAATGGCAAACGCCCGGGCCCACTTCGCAGATCACCGCGTCACCGGTGACTCCCGCGCCGACCCCTCCTCCCGCCTTAACCGAAACGCCGAGACCGACGCCGACTCACCCTCCGACCGTAACCGAAACGCCGAGGCCCACGCCGACTCCGCCGGCAACGCAGGCACCCACAGAAGCGCCCACGCAGCCCCCGGGGCCGCAGCCTACTCTCGAACCGCAGCCTACCGGGATCGTCGAGCCGAAAACGCTGTATTATTACTCGTTCGAGGCGTTCGAGGCGGATATAAGGAACCATGCGTATGCGCTGCTCAACGGTCTTGAAACTTATTATGTCCCGAAGGATATCGAGCCGGGGGTGGTGTTCGTTTACATCTGTGTTACTCCGGACGACGTAACGATCACATACCGCGCCGCAGAGACCGTATGGCGGGATTTCGGATGGTCGAGGGTGCATGATGGCTCCTATATTTCGGAGATCGTTTCACAGTATTCCGGCGAATGGCACGGTGACCGTTACGTTCATATCGAAACGGGCGGCGATCCGTCCACATACGTCTGGTGGGCGCAGTACGGTAAGCTTTTCAGCGTTCGCGTTTCCGGTTCGGCGGATTACGGAGCAATTGAGGATTTCTGCTTCGCCAAAAGGATGACGGTCTGAAGAGCAGCGAGAGCGAGAACCTGAATCAACAATAAAGCGAAAGGAAGAGACACAACATGAACGGAAGGAACAAAACGTTTAGAGCGGCAGGCGTGCTGCTTGCGCTGCTTCTCGTATTCACCGGCCTGCACTTTGGCCGCGCGGATGAGGCGGTCACCGCGCCGGATGGATATGACGAACACGATTATATGGTCGCGGCGTCCTTCTTGGAGCAGCGTGACGGGGACGGCGTGAGCAACGGCAAAAAGCTGAATGATGCTTACGATCCCAACGATCCGGAAACGTGGGTGTATGAGTCCCCGTTTTTGACCCATAATTTCGCGGGCTGGACGGAGGTGGAGCCGAAAAGGCTGACTCAATTGCACCTTGAAGGTATTCCCTGCGTGGGCGCCTTTTCGGCCGTGGATTGCCCGGAGCTCAGGACGGTGATATTCAACGATACCCTCGTATCTTCGGCCGAGTTCAGCGGATGCGAAAAGCTCAAAACCATCCGGGTCAGCTATGGCATGCTTGAAGACTTTTCCGCAGTGGGCTGCGAGGCCGTCACATCCATCGACCTGCGAGGGAACCGTATTGAAAGCATAAGCATCTCAAACTATCCGAAACTGAATTATCTCAACCTGAACGACAACCGCCTCTCCGGATTTGAAGCGGAGGATTGCCCGCTTTTGAGAGATCTGCGCCTTGCGAATAATCTTTTGACCGAGCTTGACGTCTCCGGATTCGGAGAGCTGAGGGAGCTGAACGTCAACGGGAACAGTCTCGCGGAGCTTGACGTTTCCTCCAACCCCCGGCTTGAACTCGTCGCGGCCTGCGATAACCGGTTTAGCGAGCTCGATTTCAGCGGGACCTCCATGCGGACGCAGTCCGTCAAGGCGTTGGGGCCGGGCGTTGTGGGCTACGAGGCATATTTCTATGAGGAAGTCAGCGAGACGCCGGAGACTCATTTCGTTCACGCCGAGCCCTTGGAGGGGTATCGCTTTGCGGGCTGGTTCAACGAAAACGGCCGGCTCATCTCGGAGGAGGCGGATTTCGGCGGGTATTTCGTTTCTGGCTATTTTGAGGTCGACGGAGAGCTCCAGTTCGTTATTATCCCGGACCCCCTGACAGAAACGGGCGAGAACCGCTTCATCGCGCGCTTCGTGCCGGAGGACGCCGATTTCATCCTGGGCGACTGCGACGGATCCGGCGGTGTGACCGCGGCCGACGCGTTGCTGCTGTTCAGGTATGTTTCCTGCTTTGCAGAGCCGGGGGAGGAGCTGCTCATAAACTGTGATATCAACGCCAACGGCATTCTTGAAGCAGTGGACGCGCTGATGATACTCAGGTTTGCCATGGGCATAAGCTGAAAGCCCGGCGAGCGGGAAATCACTCCAGACCCTTAAACTCTTTAGCCGCCTTTACAAGCCCCAAAAACAACGGATGCGGGCGAGTGGGGCGGCTCTTGAATTCCGGGTGGAACTGCACGCCTATATAATAAGGAAGCTCCGTCACCTCTGCGGCCTCCGCAAGCCTGCCGTCCGGCGACGTGCCGGAGAAGGTCAGCCCGGCATTTTCGAGCTCCCGGCGGAATTCGTTGTTCAGCTCGTAACGGTGGCGGTGCCGCTCGCTTATCAGCTCCGAACCGTAACATCCGTAAAGTACAGTCCCCTTTTTCACCGCGCAGGGGCAGCTTCCCAGCCTTAACGTGCCGCCCTTATTTATCTCGTCGCTTTGTCCGGGCATAAAGTCAATTATCAAATGCCCGCTTTCGGGGTCGAACTCCCGTGAGTTCGCGTCCGCCCAGCCAAGCACGTTCCGTGCGTATTCGATGCACATTATCTGCATACCGAGGCAGATGCCCAGATACGGCGCGGCATTTTTACGCGCGTAAGAGGCGGCGAACACCATACCCTCTATTCCGCGTCCGCCGAAGCCCCCGGGTACCAGTATGCCGTCCGCAGAGGACAGGTTTTCCTCCGTAACCGTTTCGCTGTCGACCCAGTCGATCTCCACCTTCACGCCCAGCGCACAGCCCGCGTGGTAAAGCGCCTCCGCCACCGAAAGGTATGCGTCGTGCAGGCGCACGTATTTGCCGACGAGCGCGATCCTGACGCTCCCGCTCACGCGGCGTATGCTCTCTGTCATGGCCCGCCATTCGGCAAGGTCGGGCGGGGGAGCGGACAGCCCCAGCTTGCGGCAGACTATGCCCGAAAGCCCCGACTCCTCCAGGTGCAGCGGCGCGTCGTAAAGCACGGGCAGAGTGCGGTTTTCTATTACGCAGTCCGGCTCAACGCCGCAAAATACCGATATCTTCTCAAAGATCGAGCGGTCCTCGATCGGCTCGTCGCAGCGCAGTACGATAATATCGGGGCTTATGCCGAGGCTCTGCAGCTCCTTGACCGAGTGCTGCGTGGGCTTGGATTTGTGCTCGCCGCTTGCTTTCAGGTACGGCACCAGCGTAACGTGTATGTAGAGCGCGTTTTCACGTCCGACCCTGCGCCCTACGCGGCGTATCGCCTCCAAAAACGGCAGGCCCTCTATGTCGCCTATCGTGCCGCCGACCTCGGTTATTATCACGTCGGCGTTCGACCGCTCCGCCGCGGCGAATATAAACCGCTCTATCTCATCGGTGATGTGCGGTATCATCTGCACCGTGCGGCCCAGATACCCGCCCGCGCGCTCGCGCGAGAGCACGTTTTCATACACCTTGCCCGTGGTCAGATTGGAGCAGCGGTTCAGATCCACGTCCATAAAACGCTCGTAATGCCCAAGGTCCAGGTCGGTTTCCGCGCCGTCCTCGGTAACGTAGACCTCGCCGTGCTGATACGGGCTCATCGTGCCGGGGTCTACGTTTATGTACGGGTCCAGCTTTTGCGCCGTCACATTAAGCCCCCGCGCTTTTAACAGCCGACCGAGCGACGCCGCAGTAATGCCCTTGCCAAGGCCGGATACCACTCCGCCCGTTACGAAAATGAATTTAGTCATGAGTTTTCCTTTCCCGGCTCATGCCGATTTTTGCCGCGGCGCAAATGAAAAGCCGCCCGCCGAGGGGAGAAGCCCCTACGGACGAGCGACCTGCGTTCATCTTTTGCGCACCTTGCGGCAGTATTCTGCTTTTGTCGCCCACCCGGGCGATTTATATATTAAAAACATGTGACCGATTATAGCACCGGAGAAAACGGCTGTCAAGACCCGAATATATAAAATTTCCGCGTATCCGCAGATTAATTGAAAAGCGCCCCCGCGGGGGAGCGCTTGGTGAACCTGTTTTGACGGTCAAATAATCAGGCCTTCGATGTTCAGCAACTTGAGGTGCTCGACCTGCTCGTCCTGTCTTTCGCTCCGGTAACCGTCGGGAAGTGTTGCACCTCTCAAATAAGCATCCGTCAGATCTGCCTCCGTCAGAATCGCATATCTCATATCTGCAGATATCAGAGCCGCATGCGTCAGATTCGCATGCGTCAGATCCGCACCCGTCAGATTCGCATTCCACAGAATCGCACGCGTCAGAACCACACGCGTCAGATTCGCACCCGCCAGATTCGCAAGCGTCAGATCCGCACCGGTCAGATCTGCACGCGTCAGATCCGCACCCGCTAGAACTGCACGCGTCAGATCCGCACGCGTCAGATCCGCACGCGTCAGATCCGCATCAACAAGATTTGTTTTATGCAGATTCGAGGGAGGAAACATTACGAACATGCCGGACTCATTTACATACTTCACGTAATGCCACAGGCATAGCTTGCCTTTTTCATAAAACGGCTCACAGGCGGGCACGTAAAAATCCAGCACGCAGCACAGGATGTTCTTTATCACGCGCAGCAGGTGTTTTTCGCCGAGCCTGTCGTAAACCATGCCGTCCGTAAGCATATCCTCGAAAAAGTCCGGCAGCAGGGGATGCTCCCTTTCGCATTTGGGAAATCCCTCCGTTCCGTCCTCTTTACAGGCCTCGGCTCTTAGCCGTATGAATTCGCAGACCTTTTTTTCCAGTGCGCCCCTTCTGAATTTATCCCTGAAAAAGGCGATGAGCGCCTCGCGTTTTTCCCCGTCATCAAGCCTGCTGCAATAGATATCGTTCACCCCGCGCCAGATCATCTCGCAAAGGAAGTAATCGCGTATATTGTTGTGGCAGAACTCCGCCATCCCGCGCTTGCCCGCCTTCAAATAGCAGCTCAAGCCGAGGCAGTGCTTTGCCAATTCGACGCGCTTGTCTTTATACTCCACGGGAAGCTTTTCGGCTATCTTCACAAGCTGTTCTTCATCAACGTATAACTTCTCGTTCCCGGTAAGGTAGATCTCATGAGCCACGAGCTCGGCAAGCCTGTATGCTGCTTCGGCATAGTGCGCGCCCGAATGATCCGGATCATACTGTCGATAGATGATCTCCCGGCCGAAGATCCGGTTATACAGCCTCCAAAGGTTCCCGCGGGTCTTTTCGTCGATCCCGTCATTTGAAGTCAGCAGATACAGCGTGAGGGGGGTGTCGCATACGCCTTCCTCGCTGCTTTCGAGTATGAACTGCTTCATGCCCTCCTCTATCGTCCCTCCGCATTTTTGGGTAAAGCGCTCCATCCATTCCGTGCGTTTTTCTTCATCGAAATGCATAAGTGTGATCGACGCATGAGGGATATCATTTATACCGCCGATGTCAGGGCTGCTCCGGGAAACGTTGATGTAGTTGGGCCGTGAAACGATTATGAACTTCCATCCGTCAAGCCTCTCACGGGAAAGCTTGGCCAACAGCCTGTCATAGTAGCTTATGCCTTCTATGATGCACAGCTCGTCGAACCCGTCCAGCACCAGCACGGCATGGGGAAAGCGCCTGTTCAGCTCTTCTGTCCTTTCCGTATCGCGGTGTGATTCAACACCGAGGTAAGCGGCGATCGAGGGCATTAGCCCGCGTTCCGCGGATATCAGATCCTTATTGATGTCGCGCAGCCTGACCGTTACGAGCGGCCTGCCGCCGAGCGTTTTTTCGGTGAGCTCATCCCCCTCCCGATCGTGATAGCAAAGCGACTGAACGAGGCTCGTTTTGCCGCAGCCCGCGTCGCCCTCAATTATCAAAAGCTTGTCCTGATCGGAAACGAACCGTGCGAGCCTGTCGTACAGGTCGTCGAATACCTCGGGGTTTCCTTCGGCGTCCCTGCCTTCGCTGTATTTCTGCGGCACAAAAAGGTTTTTCAGGCACACCTTGGGGTCGTCCTTATGCAGGAACAGCGGCTCTTCAAACTGCTCCGCGTAGCTTGTGTTATCGGACCCGTGGGAGAGCATTCTATCATTGATATCCTCCCAGAAATACACCTCGATTGGGATTTGCCTTTCATTGCTCCCCTGCATGCTTTGAAGCTTATCGTTAACGTCCGTGCTGCGGCTTATTGTCGTGCAAATGACAAAGCGCTCCATTGCGTGGAAGTGTTTGCAAGCGTCGCTATAATCGCCGTGAAGCTCGTCAAAGAACCTTTTATTTGCATTTGAATAGCACTTGCACTGCACTATGACACGCCCGCGCTGATCTTTAACGTCGCAGCCGTGCTGTGAATCACCGTTTTTGCCGTAGATCGTAAAATAGCCGTATGTGTCGGAATAAACAAGAGAGATAAACTCCCTTGTTATAAGCTCGAATTTCCTGTGCTCCTCGGGTTTGGGTCTTTCCATAATTCCTCCGCCTTCGTCAATAATCGATCCTTCTTTTGTATTATAGCGAAGGCTTTGCCCGATTGCAACATGAATTAGTCCGCCTTGCCTTTTCCCCCGCGATATGCTATCATTGCGGTAAAGGGGGCGGGCTTGTGGAGTACGGAGTAAAGCTTATAAAGGGCGAAAGCGGCGCGCCGCTCATCGTTACGGTGGGCGGGGGAGAGGACGCGGCGGCCGTGCGCGAACGCGCGATCGCTTTGACGGGGCGTGACTTTTCGCTTGCCGTGATAACGGGCGTAGACTGGGACGCGAGCCTTTCGCCGTGGGCGGCTCCGCCCGTCTTCAAAAAGGGAAAGCCGTTCGGCGGCGGCGCGGATAAGCTTCTTGCGTGGGTCGAGGCGCTTCTGCCCCGGCTTATCGCCCAAAACTCGCTTTCGCCGGAGTACGTCGGCATAGCCGGGTACTCGCTTGCGGGGCTTTTCGCGGTGTACGCGGCGTACAAAAGCCGCGCGTTTTCGTGCGCGGCGTCGGTGTCGGGCTCGCTGTGGTTCCCGGGTTTTGTTGATTTTGCTTTGAAAAACGCGCCCGTGCGCGTGCCCCGCTTCGCCTGTTTTTCGGTGGGCGACAGGGAGAGCGAAACGAAAAACCCCTATCTTTCACGCGCGCGCGCCTCTGCGGAGGCGGTGGAGCGCAGGCTGCGGGAGCTTGGCGCGGAAACGGCCTTTGAGCTGAACCCCGGCGGGCATTTCAACGAGCCTGAGGAGCGGCTTGCCCGCGGCATGGCCCGGCTCATTATCGGCATGGGCGGTAACGGCCCGGCAGGGACCTGCCCCGCTGCAGGTCGTAAAGACGAACGTAGTCGTCTATGATAAGCCCCTTCTGCCCGTAGTCTATCAATAGGTTCGCGCAGGCCAGCGCGTCGCTGTCGGCCCTGTGGTGGTCAAGCGTTATCCCCAAATGCCGGCACATGGTGTCAAGCTTGTGGTCGGCAAGCGCAGGATACACCCGCCGCCCCATGCGCACGGTGCAGGCGCAGGGCAAAAGGTCCGGCTCCGAAAACCCGTATGCGCGCAGGCATTTTGACAGCACGCCCATATCGAACGGGGCGTTGTGCGCCACCAAAACGCCGCTCTGCATAAGCGGGCCCATACTGCGCCATACCTCGTCAAAGGTCGGGGCATTGGCCGCGGCCTCGGGAGTTATGCCGGTAAGCCTTATATTGAAATAATCGAAATGCTCCTCGGGGTTTATCAGCGAGGACCATGTTTCGGTAACAACGCCCCCCTCGACCACCGCAATGCCTATCTGGCTCATGCGGTCGTTGAAGTAATTGGGCGTTTCAACGTCGAATGCTATGAATCTTTCCATGCTTCGATTATACAGGACGAAAGAACGAAAGGCAACCCCATGAAGGAACAGTTGACACTCTTCGGCTCCGATATGCGCGAGCCGCTTGCGGCAAGGCTGCGCCCGCAGGACCTGGACGAGATAGTCGGTCAGCAGCACCTGATAGGCGAGGGCAAGATACTCCGCCGCCTTATCGAAAGCGACTCGGTATCGTCCATGATATTCTGGGGCCCGCCCGGCGTTGGCAAGACTACGCTGGCGTCGGTGATCGCTGCGCGGACCCGCGCCAATTTCATCGACTTTTCCGCCGTCACAAGCGGCATAAAGGAGATCAAATCCGTCATGCAGGAGGCCGAGCGCGGCAGACGCTTCGGCGAAAGCACCATACTCTTCGTCGACGAGATACACAGGTTCAACAAGGCGCAGCAGGACGCCTTCCTGCCCTTTGTCGAAAAGGGGAGCATTATCCTCATCGGCGCCACCACCGAGAACCCCTCTTTCGAGGTGAACGGGGCGCTGCTTTCGCGCTGCAAGGTGTTCGTGTTAAAGCCGCTGTCGGCGGAGGACATACTTGCGCTTCTGAACCGTGCGCTTGAAAGCCCCAAGGGCTTTGGCGGGCAGCGGATAGAGGTGGAGGACGGGGCGCTTCAAATGATTGCCGCGTTTGCCAACGGCGACGCGCGCATGGCGCTTTCCACGCTTGAAATGGCGGTATTAAACGGCGCTGTCGCGGACGGCACTACGCATTTGAGCATTGAGACCGTGGAGCAATGCACCTCCAAAAAGTCCCTGCTTTACGACAAAAACGGCGAGGAGCACTATAACCTCATATCGGCGCTGCACAAGTCAATGCGCAATTCCGACCCCGACGCCGCGGTCTACTGGCTTGCGCGTATGCTTGAGGCGGGCGAGGACCCGATCTATATAGCGCGGCGCGTCACGCGCTTTGCAAGCGAGGATATTGGCCTTGCCGACCCGCGCGCGCTTGAACAGGCCGTCGCCGCGTTCGAGGCGTGCAGGCTCATAGGCTATCCCGAGTGTTCCGTGCATCTGACGCAGGCCGTGGTGTATATGTCGCTTGCGCCCAAGTCCAATGCCATGGACGCCGCGTATATGGCCGCCAAGCGCGACGCGCTTTCACAGCTTGCAGAACCCGTGCCGCTTAACATAAGGAACGCGCCCACAAAGCTCATGAAGGAGCTTGGCTACGGCAAGGGCTATAAGTACGCGCACGATTACGAGGACAAGCTCACCGATATGCAGTGCCTGCCGGATTCGCTTTTGGGGCGTGAATACTATCATCCCACCGAACAGGGGCTGGAGCCGCGCTTTGCAGAGCGTCTGCGGGCCATCAAAAAATGGAAGGCCGACCGCTTGAACGGGCCGAAAAATTCTGCGGAATAAGTTGCTTTTTGCATACGGGGATGCTATAATAGAATATATTCATTGCCGATACGGCAGGAGGATTCATCATGGAAGAGAAAAAGACCCCCAAGGCCGCCGCTCCCGCTGAAAAGCGCAAGCCCACAGCCGCCGAATTGAAGACGGCGCTCGCTCAGCTTGAGGAACAGGAGTCCGGCAAGCGGAAGAATACCGTTATATTCAGGATACTCGCGTTCGTGTGCTGGGCGCTTGCGGCAGTCGCCATGTACCTGCCGTACATAGGGCTCAATCTGCCCTTCGGCGCGGTGCGCATACTGTTCCTTGACGCCAACAACTGGGTGCCCGTCATTATCGACATAATCGTTGCGGGCATACTCTGCGTCGTCGGCGCAAGGCTTTGGATCTACGCCAACCATATCCACCCCACCAAGAGCCATAATAAGGTCGTCCAGTTCATCTGGAACCAGCTTGGCGTCATCATGGCGGGCATAATATTCGCGCCTCTTGCGATAATCCTCATCATCAACCGCAAGGATCTGCCGCAGAAGACCAAGGCGATAGTCGCCGCGGTGCTGGCGCTCGTTTTCGTGGGCGCGTCCGCAGGCAGCGCGGACTATCACCCCGTCACTCAGGATAAGGTAGACGAGACAGTTCAGCAGCTCACCGAAGAGGCCGAGGGCTACGGCTTTACCGACGGCGACGGCGTCAGATGGACGAAGTACGGCAACTGCTACCATATCTTCTCCGACTGCCAGTCGATCAGGAACTCCAACCCCGACAACTGCACCGACGGCACCATTGAGGAGGCCGTTGAGTCCAACCGCGCAAGGCTCTGCAGCTTCTGCATCAAGCGCTATACCGAGGCAAAGGAGGCAGGCGAGGAGCCCGCAAAGATCGAGCTTCCCTCCTCCGTCAACGACATTGTCGACGACCTTACCACACTCCCCACCGAAGTCCCCGACGACGGCACGGGCGATTGATCGAAACCGTTAATATGCTGAAAGCGCCCCCGGCTGCGGGGGCGCTTCGTTGTTTGGTGTGCCGCTTGCGGCGCGATACTTTTTTATTTGGAAGAACAGGCGGCAGCCTAAGGCTTCCCCCGGGTGGGGAAGCTGCCCGGCGCAGCCCGACCGATGAGGGGGAAAGCCCCTTTGCGGCTCAGCCCGCTTTGGGCCTGCCTGCGGACGGCCTCCCGCACTTTTTATATGCCGGCCCCGTTTTGCCCGCGCAAGCTTCTTCCAAGCAGCACCTGCGCTTCTTCAACGCGGCCCTGCTCCAAAAGAGAGCGTATCGCGGTGGATGACACCCGCACGCCCCCGTGCGTAACGGGCGGCAGTACGGTCACGGCGCAGCCCGCCTCCCGGCAGACGTCCATCAAAAGGCGCGTGTCCCCGCGCCCGCCCGCGCCGAAGCGGTGGTCGTGCCCGCAGACGATGTGCCTTGCCATAAGCCTTTCTATCAGCACCTCCCGCACAAACCGCTCGGCGGGCAGCGTGTAAAGCTCGGGTGCAAAGGCGGGGGAATACACCAGCTCCACCCCAAGCTCCTCGAAAAGGAGCGCCTTTTCCTCCTGCGAACAGAGCGGCTTTATGCGCCGCTCCTCGGGCAGGAAGGCGTTTTTGGGCAGGTCGGAAAAAGTGAATACCGCCGCCGTCAGCCCCTCCGCGCGCGCAAACGCCACAGCCGCGCTTATCACGGCGCGGTGCCCCAGATGCACCCCGTCGAACGTGCCGAGCGCTATCGCGCAGGGCCTTGCAAAAGCAGAATCTATGTCGGGAATGATGAGCATATCACTTCTTGGCGTTGTTTTGCACGATCCTTTTATATTCGCTAAGCGCATAGGAGTCCGTCATCCCCGAAATGTAATCGCAGATCCCGCGGACGAGTATGCGGCGCTTGTCAAGGTATTCGCGAAGTATGCCGTCGAACATTTCTTTTTCGGTGTCGGTAAGATCGGCGGAATCTTCAGGCTTCAATTTCTTCAAATCATCTGCGGACATCTTTTCGATACCGGAAATGGTTTCTGCCTTGATCAGCTTTTTAACAACATCGACGGTGTAATTTCCCGTTGTAAGCGGGCTGAGATCAAGCGAGTTGATAAGGCCGAGTTCTGCGAGCACAACATCGGAAGAGCCGGCTTCAAAGTCGATGGTATTCGGAGTAAATTTTCGGATGGCGTTAAAAATACCTCGTTTTGTTCCCGAACGCAGCAGACGGGGATTATCATAATACGCCTTAAAAAGCCCTGCGACGACCGCCTCGGCATTGCTGTCGAAGTTAACCACCTCGTTGTTGTTAATAACGATACGCGTTTTAATGAGGTTTTCGAGGAAGGTGTTCTGCTCGGCGCCCTTTTCCGAGAACCGAATGAGCTTTTGTATAGTGTCGAACGTTTTGCCGTTGGCCTCCTCAATGAGCTTCTTCGAGTTATCGACCACGTCCTTAACAAGATGCCGGGTGAATCCTTCAACTATGCCGTTTGCAACGAGCCTTGTTTCGTTTTTCGGGCGTTCCCCGTTCTCGACGACCTTATCGGCCGCTTTCTTTGCTTCGGTGATGATACTGTTCAGAGCTTTATATTTTGTTATGAAAAGGTACTGCGTGAATACGTCAAGACTCAGATCCCCCGAAAGCAGCGCGTCGTCAAGATCGTGCGCCCTCTGAGCTATCTCGTCGGCTACCGCAACCACCTGCCCCTCAAGCGTGAAAGAAGGGATCGCCTTATCCTCTTCAACGGCGAGTGGGGGGGCCATGAACAGTGCTTCTGCGGGGATATCGGTAAAAAACCCGAGATCGTAATTCGAGGTCTTCACGGAGGTATGCTTCAGCATGCCTTCAAGCGTTTGCAGACTCAGGTTCAGTCCGGGGTAATCGGCACAGGTCTCCTCGGTCACGGCAACGCGCACGGACTGATAATTGTGCTTAAAGCCGAGCTTTTTCCCGAGCATTTCCCGGTTTTTTATTATGTCGTATCTGTCGCCCTTCAAAATCGCGTCAAGGGTGCGCTCGCCCTGATGCCCGAACGGCGTGTGGCCGATATCATGCCCAAGGGCTATCGCTTCCGTAAGATCGAGATTCAGATCAAGCTGACGGCTTATGGAAAGAGCTATCTGAGCCACCACCTGAGTATGTGTCATGCGTGTACGGAAAAGGTCCCCCTTTGCCGCCCCGTAGATCTGCGCTTTGTCGACCGTCCTGCGGAAGGCGCGGGAATTGGTTATCGCTATAACGTCCTTGCGGAAAGGGGA
Source organism: Clostridia bacterium (assembly GCA_017539215.1). GTDB lineage: Bacteria > Bacillota > Clostridia > Christensenellales > CAG-138 > UBA3857. Next base: position 13,749 of record JAFYHI010000070.1, read on the forward strand.
GGCTGAACCGTCAAAACACTTGATATCACCGTGTGCCCGCACGCATGCGGCGTCGCTGCACGCTTCCGCCCTGAATGAAGGTTTGGGTTTTTTTACGGGCGAGGACTTGGGCGGGTCCTTGACGTAGGAACGTATCTGATCGGCGATGACGGAGGAATTCTCAAACAGAAGATAGCTCTCGTCTGCATAGTCCTTTCTCGGATCCAGCAGCATCAGATCGCAGATGTTCTTTATCGAAAGGCGTGACGGCAGGGGCTTGGTATCCGAGAAAAGGAGCTTCTTTTTGCCGCCTTTTTCTTCTACGAGTTCGGCGCTGCTCACATAAGCCTCGTTTATCACGAATGAATCCCTGCCTTTGTCATCAACGGGCTTGTAGCAGATGATGACCAGCATAAACCGGTCGCCTGCTTCGTATTCAGTCACCCAAGGGTAATCCCTTTTGGAAAGATAATAGGTTTGACTGCTCGTTTTCGAGGTCTCGATTTTTTTGAGAATGGACTTTGCCTTTTCGTCGCTTGACAGTACGCGCCAGAATATGACCTTGTTATTGACCATTTTACCCTCCACTTTATTCTTCGGGGCGAAAAGCCCTCGGATTTATTCATCTATCCCGCGTTTCTTCGCGCGTTTCAGCGTAAACTCAAACCATGTCAGGCCGTCGCGGGAATCGGCGGTAAGCTGCTGACCGTGCTGGTCTATTATGAGCTTGGCTATCGACAGCCCAAGCCCCGTGCCTGAAGTGCCGGAGGGCGTATGCGCCTTTTCGGCCTTATAGAAGCGGTCGAAAACGTGCGGCAGGTCGGCCTGAGGTATGCCGGGGCCGCTGTTTTCAACGCGCACGCGCAGCAGGTGCTTTTCCTGTATGCAGCTCACACGCAGGCGCCCCTTTTCGGGGGTGTATTTTACGGCGTTGTCCACAAGGTTGTGAAGCACCTGGGCTATGCGCGCCTCGTCCGCGTCGGCATACAAAGGCTCGTCCGGAAGCCTGACCTCCACGGTAAAGCCCTTTTGATGTATCCTTTGTTCAAACGTTATCACCGTGCGCCGCACAAGCTCCGTTATGTCAAACGGCGCGGGGCTTATCTTGTACTGCCCGCTCTCTATCCTCGCAAGGTCCAAAAGGTCGTTCACCATCACCGTCATGCGGCGGTTCTCATCAAGCACTATTTCGATGTAGCTTTCGTATTCGTCGGGGGGTATGGTGCCGTCTGTCATTGCCTCAAGGAACCCGCGCATGGAGGTCAGCGGCGAGCGCAGCTCGTGGCTGACGTTTGCGACGAAGCTTCTGCGCGCCTCCTCAAGGGTGTTAAGCTCGTCCGCCATCGCGTTAAAGGACATGCCGAGGTTTGAAAGCTCGTCCCGCCCGCGCACCTTCACGCGGCGCGAGAAATCCCCGCGGGTAAAGTCGCGCACAACGTCCGTCATGTGCGATATGGGGTGCGTCACGCCGCGCACCAACAGCGTAACGAGCGGTATCGCAATGAGTATGGCTATTCCCGACAGCATTGCAACGGTCTTAAGCGTGGAGCGGATGGAGCCGTTTACGCCCGTCATATCGTAGTGAAAGAATATCACGCCGTGAGTCCTGCCGTCGGCGTCCGTAACCGGGCGCATGACGGTAAGCGTATAAAACCCGGTGTATTTCGTAAGCAGGCCGTAGCTGAACCTTTCGTGTCCGTCGGCCTTTACCTCACGCACAAGCTCGTCAAGCTCCGCCTCCTCGGCGTTTGCCCAGCGGTCGCCGGAGGCGCTGTCATACACGCTGTACCGCCCCAGGTCGGGCGAATCGAATACTATCTGCAGATATGCGTCGAACTGGCGCACCAAAACGTAAAATTCCTCGCGCGCGGCCGTTCGCTTGTCCACGTCCATATAGTGGTTCACGGCAACTTCGTTTACGTCGTCCAGCTCGCGCAGCAGGCGGTTCTCTATCTCGTCCAGATAGAACGAGCGAAACGCCACGGATACCGCCACCCCGAACACGACCAAAAGTCCCAGCACCAGTGCCAGGACAAGCGTCAGCATTCGGGAATAGACGGTTTTAAACATCTTTCTTTATGTTGAGCCGATAGCCCACGCCCCATATGGTCTCGATATCCCAATAGCGGCTGTCGCCAAGGCGGTCTCTAAGGCGCTTTATATGCACGTCTACGGTGCGGCTGTCGCCGTAAAAGCCGAAGCCCCACACGTTTGAAAGTATCTGTTCGCGGGTGTAAACGCGGTTGGGATGCGCGGCGAAAAAGTACAAAAGCTCTATCTCCTTGGGGGGCATCTCCTGCTTGACCCCCGCGAGAATCACCGTGTAATTGTCTATCGAAACGGAAAGGTCGCCTATCGTAACGGTTTTAAGCTCGTCCGGGGCGGCGGCGGCGCGGCGCAGCACGGCCTTTACCCTTGCCAAAAGCTCCTTCGGCTCAAACGGCTTTACGATGTAGTCGTCGGCCCCGCAGTCAAGCCCCTGCACGCGGTCGGTTATGTCGCCCTTGGCGGTAAGCATTATGACGGGAACGGAGCTGGTTCGGCGCACGTTTTCAAGCACCTCCCAGCCGTCCATGCCGGGCAGCATAATATCGAGAATAATGAGCTTTACGTCCGGCGAGAGCGCAAGGTCTATCGCATCGTCGCCGCGCTCGCAGGTCACAACGTCGTACCCATCCTTGCACAGGTACAGCTTTAATATCTGGAGTATGCGCACATCGTCGTCCACGACAAGCACGCGGGTCTTTTCCTCTTTCATTTCCATAAAAACCTCCTATCTTGTGCGCACGTCGATGCCGCTGCGCCTGAGGAGCGCGGCAAACACCCCGTCGCCCGGGGTAAGCGTGTCCGTAAAACTGCCGTCGTAAATCAGCCCGCACCCGCAGGAGGGGCTTTTGGCCTTCAGGTAGGCGCGTGAAGCGCCCGCGGCCCTCGCCGCATCAAGCGCCGCATACGCGCCGGAAACGTATTCGCGGGTGACGTCGCGCCCGTCGCGCGTTACGGCGGAGGCAAGGCCGTCAAGCACCGCCTCGCCGGAACCGGTAAGCTCCGCGGGGACGCGCGGCGTGGGCAGCCCGCCCAGCTGTTCGGGGCATACGGCGACTGCGCGTCCCGCCTTAACAAGCGCGGCAATGCGCGGGACGGGCTTTGACTTGCCGTCGTAGCGGCAGCATTCGCCCGTAAAGCATTTTGAAACGACCAGCATATTCCCTCCGCATATATTTGTTCATTCTGAATTATACCGTATTCCTGCGTAAAAATCCATACATATTTATAAATACTGCGCAGCGCGGAGGATTGACTAACCGCATATCGGATGATACAATATCTTATCAGCGAAAAGGAGTGATGGCAAATATGGTCGACAGTACTACTTTCTCGGTCAACGACAGCAATCTCACCATGCGCATACAGCAGGCGGAGATGTACTTAAAGGAGTTCGAGGCGGAGGTCAAGCGCGCTCAGGGCGCCACGGGCATGTTCCGTTCAAAGGAGGACGCGCTGGGCCGCATCAAGATACTGAGCGAGTTTGCGCCGAATGATCCGCGGGTAAAGGAGCTTTACAGCAGGGC
>JAFYHI010000071.1 GCA_017539215.1 Clostridia bacterium
GCCATCTTGGAAAAGGTGTTGGGCGCCGAGCATCCGTCGACCGCCGCAGCGTACAACAATATCGCGCAGGTGTACCAAGTCATGGGCGACTACGATAAGGCGCTCGAATTCAATCTGAAAGCGCTCAAGGTCAAGGAAAATGCGCTGGGCGCCGAGCATCCGGATACCGCCGCAGCGTACAACAATATCGCCTTGCTGTACCAAGCCATGGGCGACTATGATAAGGCGCTCGAATACTTCAATAAGGCGCTCGGCGTCGTCAAAAAGGTTTTGGGCGAAGAACACCCCCACACCGCCACAGCGTACAACAATATCGGCATGCTGTACCTAGAGCAGGGCAGGGCCGACGAGGCGCTCGAATACCTGAACAAGGCGCTGAAGGTATTTGAAGCGAAGCTCGGGCCGGAGCACCCGTACACGGTCGGCACGAGGGAAGCCGCGGAGGCAGCCCAAATGCTCTCCGCGCTCCCGCCGGAGCTTCGGGAAAGACTGATCTCACAGGTGTTCGGGAAGGCTCCGACGCCGGGAAGTGACGGCTGAGGCCGTGGAAACGGACTCCCCCGCCGTCTTGACCGGAGGGGCGCGGGGTGGTATCATAGGCGCATAGAATTTCGGAGGTTTTTATATGAGCGATGCTATTGTGAACAGCGGGTTTTTCGACCGGCTGATGGATATGCTGAGGGCGATAGCGGGCGTGAGGACGCCGTTTTTGAACGGGGTCATGAGCGGGGCCACCGCGCTTGGCGAGGAGATGGCGTTTATGCTGATAGGCATGATACTGCTGTGGTGCGTGGACAAGAAGTTCGGTTACAGGTTCCTGTTTGCGTACGCGGCGGGGTCGTTTCTGAACCAGCTTTTGAAGGCGATTTTCATGATACCGAGGCCGTGGAACGTGGACCCGGACTTTAAGATAGTGGAGTCCGCGCGCGAGGGCGCGAGCGGGTGGTCGTTCCCCTCGGGGCACACGCAGGCGGCGGTGCTTATGTACGGCGGCCTTGCCCGCAGGATACGGAAGGGCTGGGCGTATATCTTGGCGGCGGCGCTGATACTCTTATGCGGGTTCTCGCGGATGTACCTTGGCGTGCATACGCTGCTGGACGTGGGGGTATCGCTCATCACGGGCGTACTGGTGCTTTGGCTGTGCGAAGCGCTGTTCAACAGGATAGGCGACGGCGCGGGCGCGTACGCGGCGGCAAGCGGCATAGTCGCTGCGCTGTTTTTGGGGCTTATCATTTACATTTTGGTCAGCGCGGACGGAGCGCCGGAGGCCTCTCAGCTTAAGGACGCGGCGGTGCTGTTCGGCACGGCGTTCGGCCTGTTTGCGGGCAGCGTGGTGGAGCGCGCCTTCGTCAAGTTCGACACCCGCGCGGTATGGTGGGTGCAGATAATAAAGGTCGTGCTTGGGCTTATAATACTGCTTGCGCTGAGGATGGCGTTAAAGCCGCTGCTTGGGCTGATATCCGGATCGCCCCTTATGGACAGCGCAAGGTACTTTGTTATGAGCTTTGTTGCCATTGCCGTGTATCCGCGCCTGTTCAAGTACCTTGCCCGCCTTGGAAGGAAGGCGTAAATGGACTGCTTCCGCATAGAAGAAAAGCTGACGCCCTGCGCCTTTGAGGAGCTTAATAAGGGCGGGGCGCAGTTTGCCGCGGTGCTGGATTCCGCCGAGTGGCGGCAGTACCGCGAGAGCTTTGACATGGTCATAGACGTGGAGTCGGACCTTTCCGACAGGCACGAAACGAAGGCCGTGGTGAATCTGGATTCGCTGACGGGGAGCTTTTTGGTGCCGGACAGGGCGAATATTTCGGGAACGAGGCATTGCTTCTCGTTCGCTCTTGACGAAAAGGGCATAGTCATCATAGACGACGAGGGCTATGCGGCGGAGCTGACGCGCGGCATTGCAAGGCGCAAAAAGTGGCGGTATCCGAGCCTGGAGCGGTTTATATACGACCTGCTGGAATGCGTGATAGACGGCGACCTTAAGCTGCTTGAAGGTATAGAAAAGCGGCTGAACGACTCCGAGCGCGAGATACTGGCGGGCAGCCCGGACGAGTTTCCGGAGGAGCTTAACGACGTGCGCGGCGACCTTTTGGACCTGCGCGTGCATTACGAACAGCTCATAGACCTGGGGCAGGAGCTTGAGGAGAACGAGAACGGCTTTTTCAAGGCCGAGAACCTGCGCTACTTCCGCCTGTTTACCGAGCGTGTGACGAGGCTTCAGGACACGGTGACCAGCCTGCGCGAATACGTCGTGCAATTGCGCGACCTTGTGCACAGCCGGCTTGAGGTCAGGCAGAACAGGATAATGACCCTGCTGACGGTAATAACCTCAATATTCATGCCGCTGACGCTTATAACAGGGTGGTACGGTATGAACTTCAGATTCATGCCCGAGCTGGATAAGCCCTATGCTTACCCGATAGTACTTGCTGTTTGCATTGGCATAGTCGTCGGGTGCCTCATCTGGTTTAAGAAGAAGAAATGGATGTAAAGCCAAGCCCGGCACGGCACGACCGCGCCGGGTTTTTACGTCAGCCTGTATTCCGTGACCTCGCAAAGCTCCGCGCCGGGCAGGAGCAGGGTGCCCGGAAAAAGCGGCTTATTTGGCGAATCGGGCAGATGCTGCGTTTCGAGGCAGACGCCCGCGTGGTCTGAAAAGCCCTTGAACGCTTGGGTTTTCGGGGCAGTATCGGAGCCCAGGAAGCCCGCCGTATAAACGTGTACGCTCGGCTGAGTGGTGGAAACATCAAGCGTCAGCCCGGTTTCGGGCGAATAAAGCCGCGCCGCGGGGCGCAGCGTGCCGAGTCTCCCACGCAGCATGAAGCTGTGGTCGAGCCCGCGCGTTGCTGCAAGCCGCCCGTCCTCTGTGAATCGGGAAAGCGGCGTGGGGCGCGACAGGTCGATGACGCTCCCGCGGACGGGCTTGAAGCGGCCAGACGGTATAAGGCCCGGGCCGGCCTCGGCATATGCGTCCGAGAAGACCGTGAGCGTGTGGGCGCCGATCCCTCCCCCGCCCGCAAGGTTGAAATAGGCGTGGTTGGTGAGGCTGACATGCGTGGGGGCGTCGGTGACGGCGCGATAGGTCAGCCGCAGCACGCCCGGGAACAGTTCATATTCGGCGGCAGCGCGTACACAGCCCGGAAAGCCCTCGTCTCCTGCCGGGCTGTCAAGCGTGAACCGTACGCCGTTCGGGATAAGCTCCGCGTTCCAGAAACGCTTTGAAAAGCCTCCGTGCAGGTGGTTTTGCCCGTCGTTTTTCGGCAGGGTGTAAAGCTCGCCGCCGATGCGGAACTGCGCGCCGCCTATGCGCCCGGCATACCTGCCCACGGAGGCGCCGACAAACGACGAGCCCAACGCATACCCTTTGGCTGAGCCGTACCCAAGCACGACGTTTTGGCGGACGCCGTCAAGGCCGGTCACGGCGAAGCCCGCAAGCGAAGCGCCGAAGTCGGTAACGCTTACTGCAAGGCCCCCTTCCTCCATAGTGAAAAGCCGGGCCTTTCGTCCGTCAACAAGGCCGAAGCCGTTTTCGAATATATTTCTCATAAGCCCATTATAACACCCGAAACGGCATTTGAAAAGTGCGTGTGAAAAAATCCCCCGTATTTACTGGATTTTTCGTAGGCAAAATGAGCTGTTTATTATGATTTCGCCCCCGTTGACACCCTTATTTCGGGGTGCTATAATCCCTGCATATTCTACCGAAAGGGTGTTGTTTATGCTTGAATTCGTCTCCGTTTGGGCCAACGAGCGCTTTGGTATCGTCGGCTCCGTCATACTGTTTGCAATCGGACTTGTCGCGCTCATAAAGGGCGGCGACTGGTTTGTCGACGGTTCCGTGGGCATTGCAAAGAAATTCCACGTTCCGGAGCTGCTCATTGGCGCAACCGTCGTTTCGATAGGCACGACGCTGCCCGAGGTCATGGTGTCCGCGACCTCCGCCGCAAAGGGCATTAGCTCCATCGCATACGGCAATGCGATAGGCTCCGTCATCTGCAACACGGCGCTTATAGCCGCGATAACCGTAGCGGTGCGCCCCGCCAAGGTAAACCGCAAGGCGCTGACGCTGCCGGTCGTGTGCTTTTTTGTCGCGGCGCTGTTCTACGCGGGCGTGGCGGTGATAAAGCGCGAGTTCACCCGCCCTGTGGGCATAATTCTTTTGTGCATGTTCGTCGTGTACATGGTGCTGACCGTACTGCATGCAAAGCGTCATCCCGAAGAATCGGAGGCCGAGGACGCCGCAGGCAGCGCGGGCGTGGGAAAGAGCATACTGTTCCTGCTGCTGGGCGCGGTGCTGATAGCCGTGGGCGCGAACTTCCTTGTAGACAACGGCACCGTGATCGCACGCGCGCTCGGCGTACCCGAAACGGTGATCGCGCTGACCTTCGTTGCTCTGGGCACTTCGCTTCCCGAGCTTGTGACGGCCATCACCTCGCTTGTAAAGGGGCATGGCGCGCTGTCGCTCGGCAACGTGATAGGCGCAAACATATTCAACCTGGTGCTGGTGTCTGGCATGGCAGTTACCATAAAGCCCTTTGCGCTGCCCGCCGAAAAGCTTATCGGCGGCATGAACGCATCGCTCATAATCGACATGCCCGTTATGCTGCTTGTAATGGCGGTGCTGACTCTGCCCGCCGTATTTTCAGGCAAGCTCAGGCGCTGGCAGGGCGTGCTGCTGCTGGGCGTTTACGCGGCGTTCGTGGCGTTCCAGTTCATAGGCTGACAGCTTGAAGCAGACCGCAGGCTCCGTCCTGCGGTTTTTTATTGCGCATTCGAAAATATAATTTGCAAAAACCCTTGTGTGGACTTGGTTTTCGGAGTAAAATATCTGTTTGTGAGTTTACCGAGAAAGGGTTACAGAAATGAACGATAAGATAAGAAACATAGCGATAATCGCCCACGTCGACCATGGCAAGACGACTCTGGTCGACCAGCTTTTGAGGCAAAGCGGCGTGTTCCGCGCGAACGAGGCCGTGCAGGACCGCGTTATGGACTCCAACGATATCGAGCGTGAACGCGGAATAACCATACTTTCCAAGAATACGGCGGTCAATTACGGCGAGTACCGCATCAACATAGTGGACACTCCCGGCCACGCCGATTTCGGCGGCGAGGTGGAGCGTATCCTCAAGATGGTAGACGGCGTGCTGCTGATGGTTGACGCATTCGAGGGCTGCATGCCTCAGACGAGGTTCGTACTGCGCAAGGCGCTGGAGCTTCGCAAGGTGCCCGTCGTGGTCATAAACAAGATCGACCGCCCCGGCGCAAGGCCCTATGAGGTGGCGGACGAGACGCTGTCGCTGTTTATAGAGCTTGGCGCCGACGACGAGCAGTGCGACTTTCCCATTGTTTACGCCTCTGCCCGCGACGGCGTATCGGGCCTGGACCCGGACGAGCTTTCGCCCGATATGAAGCCGCTGTTTGAAACGATAATTTCCGCCGTGCCCGCGCCCTCCTGCGACGAGACGCTGCCCCTGCAGGTGCTTATCTCTGCCATCGACTACGACGATTACGTCGGCAGGATAGGCATCGGCCGCGTGGAGCGCGGCATTGCAAAGAAGAACCTGCCCGTTTGCGTGGGCGTGCCGGGGTCGGGCTCGAGGCCCGCCAAGCTTACAAGGCTTTACCGCTTTGAGGGGCTGAAGCGCGCCGAGGCGGAAGAAGTGCAGGCGGGCGATATAATCGCCGTTGCAGGCGTACCGGAGCTTTCGATAGGCGAGACCATTTGCGACGCGAACGTTTTCGACCCCCTGCCCTTCGTGCATATCGACGAACCGACGCTGTCAATGTACTTTATGGTAAACACCTCGCCCTTTGCCGGCAAGGAGGGCAAATATGTGACGAGCCGCAACATACGCGATCGTCTTTACAAAGAGGTGCAGACTAACGTGGCTCTGCGCGTTGAGGACACCGACTCCACCGAGGCGTTCAAGGTTTCGGGCAGGGGCGAGCTGCACCTGTCGATACTCATTGAGACCATGCGCCGTCAGGGGTATGAGTTTGCCGTGTCGCGTCCCAAGGTCATTATGAAGCACGACCAGTACGGGCGCCTTATGGAGCCCATGGAGGAGCTGACGATAGACGTGCCCGCCGAGTACATGGGCGCCGTTATGGAGGGGCTCGGCCGCAGGAAGGCGGTGCTTTCCAATATGATAAACGATAACGGCGGCGGCGTCAGGCTGATATTCGACATACCCGCAAGGGGACTTATGGGGTACCGTTCGGAGCTTTTGACCGACACCCGCGGCAACGGCGTTATGAGCCATATCTTCAAGGGATACGCGCCGTATGCCGGCGACATTGAGGAGAGGCTGACAGGTTCGCTCATAGCGTCTGAGACGGGCGAAACCAACGCATACGGCCTGTTTAACACGCAGGACCGCGGTCGCATGTTCGTGACCGCCGGCATACCCGTGTACGAGGGCGAGATCGTAGGCGAGTGCGCGAGAAACGAGGACATAACCATCAACGTATGCAAGAAGAAGCACATGACTAACACGCGCGCGTCCGGCAGCGACGAGGCGCTGAGGCTCACCCCGCCCGTTGTGTTCTCGCTTGAACAGTGCCTTGAGTTCATACGCGACGACGAGCTTGTGGAGGTCACGCCCAAGTCCATAAGGATGCGCAAGCGTTACCTGACAAAGGATCAGCGTGTAAAGGACTTCAACAAGAGGATGGCCGAGAAGGAAAAGCTCGAACAGTAAACCAATGCAGTACGGCCCGCGGATACCGGTTATCTGCGGGCCTTTTTTTGCGTTGGGGTGCAACAAGGGCGCGCCGTTTTCATACATTGTCATGGGGCAAAAGCGTTACGGGCCGCGCTTGCCGGGCCGAATTTACAGTAAATTCACAGATACGGCTTTACAGGGAGTTGAACGCGGCTGCGGCCTTTGTTATATTATTCGAAGTCCAATGGGAGTTATTGAAAATGAACGATGATTTTGCAGAACGCCTGCAGGAGCTTGAACGGCTCATTCTTCGGGATTACGGCAAGGGACGCGTTATAGACAGGCTTGCGCCGTTTACCCAGCCCGATCCCGACGTGATAAAAGAGCTGACGGGGAAACTCCTTCGCGTTATATTTCCCGGTTTTTTTATAGACCGCGCATACCGCGTCTACAACCTTAAAAACAGCGTTTCGAACCTCATTGAGGATATTGCCTATCACCTGACCGAGCAGACGCAGACCGCGCTGAAGGGCGGCGAAGCTGCGCAGGGGCCCTCATGCCGCGCGGAGGCCGAACGGATAACCGAGGCTTTTTTGCGGAAGATACCCGAGATACGCGGGCTTGCGGACGCGGACCTTACCGCGGCCTTTGACGGCGACCCCGCCGCAGGCAGCCGTGAGGAGATCATAATCTCCTATCCGGGGCTTTACGCCTCAACGGTGCAGAGGCTGGCGCATGTTCTTTACGAGGCGGGCGTGCCGCTGATACCGCGCATGATGACGGAGCTTGCCCACAACCGCACGGGCATAGACATACACCCGGGAGCTGCCATCGGCAGGAATTTCTTTATAGACCACGGCACCGGCATTGTGATAGGCGAAACGACCGTCATCGGCGACAACGTGAAGATCTATCAGGGGGTTACGCTGGGCGCGCTCTCAACGAGGGGCGGACAGAAGCTGCACGGCAGGAAGCGGCACCCGACTATTGAAGACAACGTGACGATCTATGCCGGGGCGTCTATACTCGGCGGTGAGACCGTAATAGGGCACGACGCCGTGATAGGCTCGAACGCGTTCATAACCAAGTCCGTGGAGCCGGGCATGAGGGTGAGCGTGAGGAACCGCGAACTGCAGTTTTCGGGCGAAACACGGGGCGGCGCAAACGCCGAGCCGCGCCCAGTTTGGTACTATATGGTGTGAGGAAAACGGCATGGGCAGGATATTCACTTCCGCGGAGCAGCTTATAGGAGGGACTCCGCTTCTGGAACTCGTTCGCATAGAGCGCCGCGACGGGCTGAAGGCGCGGCTGCTTGCAAAGCTCGAATCGTTCAATCCGGGCGGCTCGGTAAAGGACCGTGCCGCGCTGGGCATGATAAACGACGCGGAACGCAGGGGGCTTTTGTCGCCCGGCTCGACCATAATCGAGCCGACCTCCGGCAACACGGGGATAGGGCTTGCTCTTGCGGCTTCGCTGCGCGGATACAGGACGGTCATAGTAATGCCGGAGACCATGAGCGCCGAGCGCAGGCGGCTGCTTGCGGCGTTCGGGGCGCAGATAGTATTGACCGACGGCGCGCGCGGCATGGCGGGCGCTATCGAAAGGGCCGCTGAGCTTGCGGCAAAAACCCCGGGCAGCTTTATGCCGGGTCAGTTCGAAAACCCCGCGAACCCCGGATCGCATTATCTGACCACAGGGCCCGAGATATGGGAGGACACGGACGGGCGCGTGGACCTGCTTGTGGCGGGCGTCGGCACGGGAGGCACGCTGACGGGCACAGGCAGGTATCTGAAGGAAAAGGACCCGCGCATAAAGATAATCGCGGTGGAGCCCGCCTCCTCCCCCGTGCTTTCGGGAGGCGAAGCGGGGCCGCACGGCCTGCAGGGGATCGGCGCGGGGTTCGTGCCGAAGGCTTTGGACGCGCAGCTTATAGACGCCGTGGTGCGCGTGCGCGACGAGGACGCCTATGCGATGGGCCGCAGGCTTGCCCGTGAGGAAGGCGTTTTTGCCGGGATAACCTCCGGAGCGGCGGTGCATGCCGCGGCCGAGATATCAAAGCTGCCCGAAAACACAGGCAAAACGGCGGTGGTGATACTGCCCGACGACGGCGGCCGGTATCTCAGCACGCCTTTGTTCGAATAAGCCTCTCCGCTTATGTCAGTTTTATTAACAGCGCCTCCGAAACTTGTTTTTGGGGGCGCATTCTGTTATAATCGAAAAACAGAGTATATGATTTGCCGGAGGGCGGTATGAAGGAAAGCTTTTACAGGACGGGTATGCTGCTGGGCGAGGGCGCGGAGGAAACGCTTCAAAACGCGCACGCGGCGGTATTCGGTGTGGGCGGAGTAGGCGGGCATGCCTGCGACGCGCTTGCAAGGTGCGGCGTTGGCAGGATAACCGCCGTGGACGCCGCTCTTGTAAAGGGAAGCAACCTAAACCGCCAGATGGTCGCCGAAAAGGCGACCGTGGGTATGCCCAAGGCCGAGGCCATGAAACGGCATATCGAAGCCGTGTCGGACTGCCGGGTGACCGCCGTGCGTGAGTTTGTGACGGCCGAAAACGCGGCGGCGCTTATACCCCGCGGCGCGGATATCGTGATAGACGCCGTGGACAACGTGACGGCGAAGCTTGCGCTGATAACGGCGGCGCAGGCAATGGGGATAACGGTGCTTTCGTCAATGGGCGCCGGCAACCGGCTGGACCCCACCGCCGTGCGTATAGGCGATATTTACAGGACCGAAACAGACCCGCTTGCAAGGGTGATGCGGCGCGAGCTGCGCGCCCGCGGGGTAAAGAAGCTGACGGTATGCTGGTCGACCGAGGAGCCGAAGCCGATATTGTTTGAGGCTCCCGATCCCGAGGCAAGGCGGCAGACGCCGGGCTCCGTGCCTTTCGTACCCGCCGCATTCGGGCTTGCGCTGGCTGCCGAGGCCGTAAGGCTGCTGCTCGAAAACAACAAGAGGACAGGTGGATAAAGATATGAACGGAAACATCAAAAGGATAACGGCGCTTTTTCTTGCGCTTCTGACCGCGCTTGCGGCGTGTACGGCGTTTGCCGCCGCCCCTTTGAAAAAGTCGACGGACGGCGGGCGCGTGCCGCCCCTCGACTCGGATTTTACCTACATACGGGTGCTTATATCGACCGGGGGGACGACTTACATAAACCTCGATCTTTACGGCGAATACCGCATCGGGCAGACGTCCATCTCGGGCACGCTTGACGTGCCGGTGCGCATCAAGGCAGCCGTGTCAGGCACGGGCGTCAAGGTGACTGACCGCTCGACTGGCGAGGTCTATGCCTCGGGCTCTTTCGTTGAACTGATGCGTGTGAACCTCAACTGGGAGGCAGGCTGGGCTCAGCTTACCTACTGCGGCAACGAGGATACGCTTGACAGGTATTATCTGGGCTCGTTCAGGTTCGACAACGAATCGGGTTCTGTGCGAATGATAAACACCGTGCATCTGGCCTACTATATTTACGGCATAGTGGGGTACGAACTCTCGCCCTCGAGCCAGCCGGAGGCATTAAAGGCGCAGGCGATAGCCGCAAAGACACTCGGCATGTACTATATGGGCCGCGAGGGTGAATGGGACGTTAAGGACGGCTGGACGAGCGCGCTTTACCAGGCATACCGCGGCTTCCGCGAGAACAGGCTTGCCACCATGCCCTACTGCCTTGCGGTCATAGGCCAGGCGCTTTCGTACCAGGGGACGATCATACCCATATTCTACGGGCATACGAACGGCGGCGAGACCTCGCTGCCCTCAAGGGTGTTCGGGCAGAGCCTTGCCCGATACGACGGCGCATACGCGGTCTCGATCGACAACATCGAATACGACAACTATGACCAGTACCGTCAGCTCATATCGGTGGACTTCGGCGGGACGGGCGACAGCACGAGGTTTTTGGACTTTATACTTGTGAAGGCGGCGGAGGACGGAATATCCGCCCAAAGCGTGATCTCGATAGACGACCTTTACGCATACGACCCCTACCCCGGCACCACGCGCGATATGCAGCTTTTGCACGTCAGGGCGACGCTTGAAACCGCGGAAGGCTCCGCAGAGCTTATTGTAGACTGCCCGATCACACAGCTCAGGACCCTTGCTCTTACCGATATGGACGGGAGCGGCGACAGCTACTCATCCTCAAAATACGTGTTTACAAAGAACTATAAGCTGTATTGGGGCAAGGCAAGGTCCGGCGGCTACACGCTGATCTTCGCCCGCTACGGACACGGCGTGGGCATGAGCCAGATAGGCGCCGACATACGCGCAAACCCCGCGACGTACGGCTGGGATTACAGGCAGATACTGGCCTTTTACTACCCCGGTATGCAGCTTATCTCCGTAACGGAGGGCGACCCCACGAATGCGGCAGGGCCGGTCATCGACCCCGTGCCGGTGCTTGCCTACGGTGAATGCTCCGGAGATACGCCCTTTTTGATGGGAGCGTCGACAAGTTACCCCTCTTACGGAACGGTGCATGCGGGCGAGCACATAGACGTTTTGGGTGTGACCGAGACCGGCCTGTTCCACGCCGTGTGGAACGGCTTTACGGGGTATATCTCGATGAACTATTCGCACATCGTCATGTTCCCTGCGCCGACTGACGGTCTGTTTACCGTGACCGACGGGGCAACGAAGAGCTCGTGCAATCTGCGTGCTGAACCGTACATACGCGACGGCAACGTGATAGCGCGGCTTGACAAGGACACGGTGTTCAAAGCCTGGGCGCAGATAGGCAAATGGATGTACATAACGACGGAGGACGGGCAAGAGGGCTTTTTGAGCAGCGTGGTGGCAAACATTTACGGCACGCACACCGAAACGGGCGTGAGCTTTATACCCGTGCGCGCTTACGTTTACGCAAGCGGCGCCCACGCGATAGCAAGGCACGTTTCTTTGAATTTAAGGAGGAACGCCGAGTAAGGGATGAAAACGCGCATTTTCAGAACGAACGCCTTGGCGCTGCTGCTTGCGGCGGCGCTGTGCCTTGCGGGCTGCGCAGGCAAAAGCGGGGATCCCCTGCCCTCGCCTTCCGTTTATGCGCCGACTGAAGCGCCGACAAGCGTACCCACCGCGGCGCCCACCGAGGAGCCGACGCCCGCGCCCACCGACGAGCCGTATGAGGCAAGGGTGGTGCGCGAAGCCTTGGAGCGCATGAGCGCAAAAGAGAAGATAGGTATGCTCGTGATGTTCGGCTTTACGGGCCGCGGGCAGATGGACGGTGAATACGCCGCGCTGGGCCGCGAATACTGCGTGGGCAATTACATAATCGGCTCCGTGAACGTGGACAAAGGCGCGCCGGACGGCGGGTTTGAGGGCGTGAAGGAGCTGACCTCCTCGATAGAGAGGTCGGACCCGCTTTCGACGCCGAGGCTGTTTTCGACGGACGTTGAGGGAGGCACGGTGGTAAGGTTCGGCTTTGACCCGAAGCTGCCCTCCGCTTCGGAGCTTGCCGAATGGCCCCCGGACGAGGTGCGGGAACTTTTTGAGTACATCGGGCAAAAGCTTTGCGAATGCGGGGTGAACCTTGATCTTGCGCCGGTATGCGACGTGGCTGAGGAGCCGGACAAGACCCTTTTGGGCTCAAGGATATTTTCAAGCGACCCCGAGCTTGCGGCAAGGCTGTGCGGCGCCGTTTCCGACGGGCTGCACGCGGGCGGATGCGCCTCCTGCCTTAAGCATTTTCCGGGACACGGAGCCGTGACGGGCGATTCGCACACGAGCGTGCCCGAAACGCAGAAAAGCGCGCAAGAGCTTTATGAATACGACGTTGAGGCGTTCAGGCTAGCGCTTTCGTACTCGCCCGACTGCGTTATGGCGGCGCACGTTCTGTACCCCGCGTTTGACGAGGGGAACGTGGCAAGCCTGTCGTTTTCGGTACTGACGGGGATACTGCGCGGCGACCTTGGCTTTGAAGGGGTCATTATTTCCGACGATATGCTTATGGCGGGGCTTCGTGAATCCTGCCCCATGGACTCGGCTCCGCTCAAATTCATACTTGCGGGCGGCGACGTGGTGCTTTGCGGGGCGGATCCCGAGGTGCAGAGGACCGTGCTTGAAACGCTGACGCAGGCGTATGAAGTCAGGATACTGACCGAGGAACGACTGAACGAGAGCGCCGCAAGGATCCTGCGGCTGAAGCTTGAACGGGGCTTATGGAAGCCGGAGTGAAAAAAGGCCGAACAATACTGATATTTCTGCTGACCGCCGCGGTATATGCCGCGGCGGAGCTTGGGTTGACCGCGCTTATTTACGGGGCGGTATTTTCAAGATACGAGGCTGTGGAACCGCCGGAAAGCTCCATGCCCTATACCGAGGTCGCGTTCGACTGCCGCGGGGATGCGCTTTTCGGCAGGCTGTACGAGTGCGGCTCCGGCCTGCTCGTTATTATGATACCCGGCATACACGCGGAGTCGGCGGAGCTTGCGCCCGCGGCGGAGGCGATATGCGGCATGGGGTATTCGGTGCTGATCTTCGATCCGGCTGGGACAGGCAAAAGCGGGGGCGACGCGCGCGGGTTTTACCGCATAGTTTACGACACGGACGCCTGCATACGCTTTGCGGAAGAAAACGCCCTGTTCGGCGCGGAGCGCGCGGTGCTTTTGGGGCACAGCCGGGGCGGTTACGCCGCTTGCATAGAGGCCGCGGAGCACGACTGCGTTTGCGCGGCCGCTGCGCTTTCGGCCCCGGATACTCCGCTTGAAGCCACGCTTGCCGGCTCGCAAGCCGCCGTAGGCACGGTCGGCAGAGCAAACGCGGCGGCGCTGTTCACAGTACAGAGCATGCTGTTTTCTCCGCAGGAGACGCTTGCATCCGCTTCGGACGCGCTGGCCCGGTGTAAAAAGCCGGCGCTCATACTGCAGGGCGAGAACGACTCCGTGGTGCCGTGCGGAAGCTTCTCGGTCTATTCAAAGAGAGAAAAGCTTTCGGACTCTGCCCGCGCCGTGCTTTTGCCCTGCGCGCACGGCGATATACTGCTGAATGACGGCGAAGCGAATGAGGAAGCCATGAAGCTTATAGAAGAATTCCTTCATGGGGTGCAGGTCACGGCAGGTCGGTCGGGATGAGGTTGAGCATATCGTCCTCGTTTGCGACGTTGGTGTAGACCTGCGGCACGGCGCCCACCACCACCGTTTGGGCGAGCGGCACATCCGTTTTGACCGTGACTGTCTTGTCGTGGCCCGGCGTTAACAGCCTTACCGCGCAGGTCAGTTCAAGGCTCACCGTGAAAAGGCTTTGGTTGACGCCCGCCGATTTAAGGCTTGACGTTATGCGCCCGGTCACCCCGCCCATGGGAGTAAAACGGGCCCGCATCTGCGGACCGCGGCCCGCGAGCCACGCGACGCCGCTGACCGTGCCGAGCTCCACGCCGACCCCGTCGGAGCCCATGCCCGCCACGGCATCCTGCGCAAGCGCGGTGATGCGGCAGGCGATAGCGTTCAATGCGGCCGAATCCGCCATTATAGCATAGGTCGATTCGCCCGTTTGGGTGAGGGTCAGAAGCTTTGACGAGTCCTCCCCCGCTGCGGCCTGCGCTGCGGCCTCGGTGAGGCCCTTTGATACGGCCTCAAACGTTTTTGCCTCCGCTGCAGCGGCAATGTGACGCGAAAGCGCTCCGTTGACCGCGGCGGAGAGTGCGATAACAAGGCCTGCGGCAAGCGCCGCAAGTACGGCTCCCCTGCGCCTTTTGCGCCCGATACGGGGCTTTCTTTTTTTGATAACGCATTCCATACTGCAGACTATGCGGCGGGGTGCGTTTTTGGTGAAAAGCCGCGTTTGCGGGCTTTACGGTTTTTTTACAAGATCTTTACACCGCGCTTCACCCACAGATGGTATAATGGAAACATAAGGAAGCCGCCCCGGAGGATGACGGGCGAGCGGAAAGGATATTATGAACGACGCTGTACTTGAACGCCTGATGCGTTTTTTTGACGGGTTGGACTGCTTTGCCGGTGTTTTTCGTTTTGAGACCCGTTTTCAGAACGGGCTTTGCGCGGCATATCTAGCCGCAAATGGCGGTACGGTACAAAGCTCAGAGCTTCAAGCCTGCCGCGACGCCGCAAAGAGGGTACTGCCCTTTGCGAGCATGACGAGGGCCATACTGCCCGCCGTGTGCCTTTATATGGCGCAGAGCGACGCGCCCGAGGTGGCGGCGCAGAAGGTCACGGAGGCATACCGCGCCCTGCGGCGTTATTTCGGACCGACCGAGTATGCGGCGTTCGGCGCGCTCTGTTTGGCGGAGGGAGCGGACGCGGCGGAGTTTGAAAAGTTCGCAGCAAACACCCGCATGGTCTATAATGCGATGAAGGCACGCCACGGCATGCGAACGAGCACGCGCGATGTGCCCGCGTGCGTGATGCTTGCGCTTCGCGGGGCGGATCCCGAAAAGGCCGCCGAGGACGCCGGCGCCTGCTTTAAGCTTTTGCGCGGCGAACAAGGGCTGAGGGTGCGCTGGTGTACGGCGCAGGCGTCCGCGCTCGACCCGCGCGAAGCCGCGGCAAAGGCCCCGGGCATAGCCGCGCTGTACAGGAGGCTTCGCACCGAGAACCGCGGTTTCCGTGACTGGTATGAGCTGTGCGCTCTTGCCGCGGACGAGGCGGGCTTTACCGTTTGCGCAAACGACGCGCTTGCGGTTTATGACCTGCTCCGCTCCGAAAAAAAACTGAACGCCCTGCATCTGGACGCCGCCGAACGGCTGACGCTGGCGTATATGCTCGTGCGCCCCTCGAAAGAGCTTTACGTTTACGCCTCCGCCGGGCATTTGGAGAAGAGGGCCGCACGAGCTGCCGCAGCAGCAACGTAAGTTCAGAACAGGGCGAAAACGAGCCTTACGGCAAGACATAGGACGGCGCCCGTCAAAGTCGGTACGAGAAACGCGGCAAGCGTATAAAACGCGCTGCCCGTTTCTTTTTTTACGGTGAGGAGCGTGGTGGCGCAGGGCGAATGGAAAAGCGTGAGCATAAGCGTGCAGGCCGCCGTGGAATAAGTCCACCCGTGGGACGCGAGCGCTCCTGCAAGGCCGGCGGCGGACTCGGGCACGGTGCTTCCGCCCGAATAGAGCATTATGAGCATTGGGAGGAAAAGCTCGTTTGCGGGCAGCGACAGCACGAACGCCGTAAGCACTTCGCCGTCCACGCCGAGGAAGCGCCCCGGGCCGGAGAGCAGGCCGACAGCCCCGCGAAGCAGGCTGCCGTCCGAAGCGTTTGCTATAAGGTGTATCGCAAGCCCCGCCGGAGCCGCAACTGCGGCGGCCCTTGCAAGCACCCGCAGGGTGCGGTCGAATATGCTGCGCACGACAAGCTTTATTATCCTCGGTCTGCGGAACGGGGGCAGCTCAAGCGCAAACGAGGACGATCTTCCCCTAAGGAGCGTGCGAGAGAGCATGCGCGAGGCAAGCAGGCTGACGGATACCGATATCAGTATGAGCCCGGTGAGCGCCGCCGCCCGCACGAGCCCGGTCCACGCGCCCGCTGCCGAGGCAAAGAGCATGGGTATGAGGGCGGTGAGTATGGGGAACCTGCCGTTGCAGGGCACAAGGGAGTTGGTTAGCTGAGCGATGAGCCGCTCACGCGGGCTCTCGATTATGCGGCAGCCGACCACGCCCGCGGCATTACATCCGAACCCCATGCACATGGGCAGGGCCTGTTTGCCGCAGGAGCCGCATTTTGCAAAGGCGGAGTCCATATTGAACGCTATTCGCGGCAGCAGGCCGACGTCCTCCAAAAAGGTGAAAAGCGGAAAGAATATCGCCATGGGCGGGAGCATTACCGCGACCACCGTAAAGAGAGTTGCAAGCGCGCCGTCGCAGACAGCGCCCGTTACTGTCTGCGGTATGCCGAGGGCTTCAAACCACGCGCGTATTACCCCGAGCATGCCGGAAAAGAGGCGCGACAGAAGCTCAGACGGATAATTCGCCCCGCGCATCGTCAGATAGAACACCGACGCAAGAAGCGCGAGCAGAGCGAGCTTGCCCGTAAACCTGCCCGTGAGAAAGCGGTCCGCGGCAAGGCGCCTTTCTTCTGTGCCGGCGCCGGTCTTTCGCACAGCCGCGTCCGCTATGGACGACGCCCGGGAATACCTGACCTCGGGCGACGACAGCCCCTCAAAAAGCGCCGGATCGACCTGCGCGGGCCTTGCCCGAGGCTCCGAAAGCGCCTGCTCGACGGAGCGGATGAGTGCGCGTATCCCCTGCCCTTTTGAAGCGATGGCGGGCAGCACCGGCACTCCGAGCTTTTCGGAAAGCGTTTTGCAGTCTACCGTCAGGCCGTTCTTTTGCGCCTCGTCCACCAGATTGACGCATACGATCGCCCGTCGGCTCAATTCAAGCACCTGCAAAACGAGCGCAAGATCGCGCGAAAGGCAGCCCGCGTCACACACGATGAGTATAAGGTCTGCTTCTCCGCTCCTGACTGCGTCCGCGACAATGCGCTCCTCGGGCGAGGTGGCGTCGAGCGAATACGCACCCGGCGTGTCTATAAGGGCGATGCGCCCGCCCGTGCCGCGCACCGGGCCCGCCGAGCTGTCCACCGTTTTGCCCGTCCAGTTGCCCGTGTGGCGCGAAAGCCCCGTGAGCGCGTTGAACAGCGTGCTTTTGCCCACGTTAGGGCAGCCGACGAGCAGCACCCTGTATTTTGCGTGCCCGGCGCGGCTTTTGCGGCCGTTCTTCAGGGATCCGGTCAGTCCCATAAGCGCGTCACCTTTATCCTCTCTGCGTCGGCGCGGCGCAGCGCTATGACCGCCCCGCGCACCGAATACGCCGTGGGGCTGCCGGAGGATGCGGTGAAAAGCGGAGTCACAAGCGCGCCCGGCACAAGCCCGAGGCTTTGGAGCCTCGGCTTTGCCGGGGACTCCTCCACCGCCTCTATGCGGCACAGTCCGCCGTGTTCAATACCCGATAGCCGCAATGCATCCATATTCCACCTCCTACCGTATAAGCTATGCGCGGAGGAACAGCAAGGTGAAAAAAAGCCCCTGCGGGCATTACCCGCGGGGCAAGGGCTTATGCGCCGTGTCAGCGCATGGAGTAGCTGCCGCAGAAGCTCTCCTCATCGGGAGCGCCGCAGCCGGTGCAGCCGACGCAGGGACGCACCTCGATATGGGAAAGTGCGCAGTAGCGGCCGTTTGAGTTATGGGCGCAGCTTACAACGCTGCAGCCTACGGAAGTCATTTCGCCTGCCTTATCTGACGTTTTCACTTTTATTCTCCTTTCGGTTTGATGGGTTTATTATCTCACGGAGCGAGGCTTTGTATTCTCGTGTTGACACGGAGGAGATTTTGGGTTACAATCCATTTGTGGAGATATATATTTGCACATGAAGAACAGTCTGAAAATACCGATATGCCTTGGCGTCGGCGTGCTGTGTGCGCCGCTTTCGGCGTTTGCTCCGCTGCTTGCGCTGCCGCTTTACGCCTTTGCGGGCTTTATGGGCGCCGAATGGGGCGTATTGTATATGCTCCCCGCTTTGGCGGGCGGAGCCGCCGGCGCATACCTTACGGGCTTTTCCGTAAACGCCGCGGCGGGGATCGTAATGCTTGCGCTGGTATGCCTTGAAGTATTCCTTTTGGGCCGCAAAACCGTGCCCCACAGGGTATTCGCATTGGTGCTGATGCTCACGGTCTCAATAGGGCTTTATTATTCGATGACGGCTGCCTCCCTGCTCTCCGGCGAATCGCCCTCTGCGGGCGTGGTCGACCTGTGGGAAACGCTCTTTGTCGAGCCGTTTTCAAAGGCGGCGGCCGCCTACCCCGACTCCGGGGAGGCGATCGAGGCTATGCGTGAGTTCAGCCTGATGATACCCGACCTTTTGCCGTGGTCGTGCGTGCTGACGGGCGAAGCCGCGGCGTTTGGCACGGTCATGCTGAACAGGGGCCTGAGGCGGGCTTTCAAGGCCGAAACGCGCCCCATGGCGCCGTTTATCGAATGGACGCTGCCCTCGTCCGCGCTTATCGGGCTTTTGATAAGCGCCGCCGCATGCGCGGTGCCGTTCATAATAAAGCACGACGCCGCAAAGGCGTTTGCCTTCAGCGTGGGGCTTATCTGGGGCACCGCGTTTGCCGTGCAGGGGCTTGCGACGCTGCTGTTCGTTTTTCGCTACTCAAAGGCGCCGAAGGTGCTGCCGATACTCTCCTGCGTGATATGCGCCGTGACCGTACCGTTTTCGGTGGGCGTGCTTACCATGATGGGCATACGGGAGCAGATAACCAAACGGCGTGCGGCATTTAAGCGCTATATGAAGCATATGCAGGCCAAGAACAAAGCTATGGACCGGGCCGAGGAGCTGGCAAAGTTCGGCTACATAAGGCCCGAACGCCGCGAGGAGGACTCTCCGGACAACAAAGACGAAACCGACAAGGAGGATTGATATTATGAAGGTATTACTGCAGCAGGACGTTAAGGGCACCGGCAAGGCCGGCGACATCGTAAACGTGAGCGACGGGTACGCGAGGAATTTTCTGATACCCAAAAAGCTTGCGGTCCCCGCGGATTCAGGCAACATCAACGCCGCCAATATAAAGAAAAACGCCGCCAAGCATCGCGTTGAGGTGCAGAGGAAGAACGCGCGTGAGCTTGCCTCCGGCATGACCGACCTGACCGTGCGCGTTTACGCCAAAGCCGGCGAGGGCGGCAGGCTGTTCGGCTCCATAACCGGGAAGGAGATAGCCGAGGCGTTAAAGGCGCAGTACGACATCTCTCTTGACAAAAAGAAGATACGCATACCCGAGCCCATAAAGCAGGTGGGTGTGACCACCGTGAGCGCGCATATGTTCGAGCAGACCGACGCCAGCTTTAAGGTCGAGGTCATAGCGACAGAGGAGTGACGCATGCCCGACCCCGCTTTGACAGGTGAAGAGATAAGGGCAAAAGCCCCCGAAGCACCGCAGATGCCGTTTAACGAGGAGGCTGAGAAGGCTGTTTTGGGCAGCATTCTTTTGGCGCCGCGCACGGCGGAACGCGCCCTGGACGAGCTTAAGGCCGAGGACTTTTTCCTGCTGCGCAACCGCGAGGTGTTCGCCGCGATAAAGCATATCTGGGATCGCGGAGGCTCGATAGACATAGTTACCGTGGTGGATGCGCTGACAAAGCTCGGCAAGCTCGACTCGTCCGGCGGGCTTGAATACCTGAACGAGCTTTCGGTATTCACCCCCACCGCGCTGAATATAGAGCATTACGCCTCGATAGTGCGCGAGGAAAGCACCCGCCGCAGGCTTATTTCGGTATGCACCGAGGTGGCGCAGGAGGCAAGGACAGGCGCGCGAGAGACGCAGAAGCTTTTGGACGAGGCCGAGCGCCGCATTTACGAGATCGCCGTACGCGCCTCCGACGACAAGATAGAGCCTATTGCGCCCATCTATATGCGCGTGTACAGGCAGATAGGCCAGCTGATGAAGCTGGAGGGCAAGTCGACGGGCATACCCACGGGGTTTATAGACCTTGACAGCCTGACGAGCGGCCTGCACAGGAGCGACCTTATTATAATCGCGGGGCGTCCCGCAAGCGGCAAATCGACTCTGGCGCTGAACATCGCGTCTCACGCCGCGCTGCGCGAGGGCGCGACGGTGGCGTTTTTCAACCTTGAGATGAGCAAGGAACAGCTCGTTTCCCGTGTTATGGCAACGGAGACCGGCGTGCCTCTGCAAAAGATACGCACGGGCAATGTTGAAACGAATGAGCTGTTTGCTATTGCCAAAGGCTTTACCGACGTGGGAGACGCAAAGTTCCTTTTGGACGACACGCCCGGCATTTCGGTGGCGGAGCTGCGCTCGCGCTGCCGCAGGATAAAGGCGAGGCAGGGGCTTGACCTTGTGATAGTGGACTACCTGCAGCTTATGCAGGCGACCGGCCGCGCTGAGTCGAGGGTGCAGGCGGTGTCGGAGATGACCCGCAACCTTAAGATACTCGCCCGTGAGCTTGACGTGCCGATGATCGTGCTTTCGCAGCTTTCACGCGAGCCGGACAAGCGCTCCGACCACTCCCCCGTTATGAGCGACCTGAGGGAGAGCGGCTCGATAGAACAGGACGCGGACATTATTATGATGCTGTACCGCCCCGCCGCGTATCAGGATACCGAAGAGTTCCGCGAGCAGAACAACATCGCGTACCTCAACGTGGTCAAGCACAGGAACGGCGAGACCAAGCGCATAGAGCTTTTGTGGCAGCCGGAGCTGACCAAGTTCACCAATTACGCGAATTACGAGGACCCGTACGAAAAATAAAACAGGCCCGGCCCGCAAAAGAGCGGGTCGGGTTTTTCGATCCGGGTATTACGGCCACGATCGGGCCGTTTTTTATTCCGCCGCGTCGTTTATCTGAGCGGGGTTTTCGGAGGGGAGCGTTTCGACGTCGCGCAGCTTGCGAAGGATCGCGCGGGTGCGGGTGCCGATGAGCTTTTCAAGCTCGTCGTTGGCGCTGGAGATGCGGCTTTGGGCCTGCGTCAGAACCTTTTCGAAATTCATAAACTCGTTCTTTACCGCGCCGAGCACCTGCCATGCCTCGGCGGAACGCTGCTGCATGGCGACTATGGAGAATCCCATGCGAAGCGAGTTCAAAAGCGCCGCCATGGTGCTGGGGCCGGCTACGTTGACGCGCGCCTCGCGCTGAAGCCTCTCGACCATGCCCATGCGCACGACCTCTGCGTATATGCCCTCGGTGGGCAGGAACATTACCGCAAACTCCGTGGTGCGGGGCGGGTCGACGTACTTGTCTCGGATGTCACGCGCAAAGCGCATTATGACGTCCGCAAGGCGGCGCTGCGCCTGAGCTACCGCGTCGGGATCGCCCGAGTCGTAGGCGTCCGCAAGGGCCGTGTATGCATCCGCGGGGAATTTTGAGTCGATGGGCAGCCACACGGGCTCATCCCCCGCACCGGGCAGCTTTACCGCGTATTCCACGCGCTCACGGCTGCGGCGCTTGGCGTCGAAGTTCTTTTCATACTGCGAGGGAGCAAGTATCTCCTCCAATATGGCGCCGAGCTGTACCTCGCCCAGAGTGCCTCTTGTTTTGACGTTTGACAGCACGCGCTTCAGGTCGCCCACGCCGGAGGCAAGGGTCTTCATCTCGCCAAGGCCGCGGTAGACCTCCGCCAGCCTTTCGTTGACCAGGCGGAAGCTCTCGGTTATGCGGGCGTTCAGGGTCTCCTGCAGTTTTTCGTCTACGGTTGCGCGCACGTCCGCAAGGGACTTGTCCACCGTTTCGCGCATCTGCTGCATGCGGCGGTCATTCTCCGCCTGCATAGCGGCAAGGCGGCGCTCCATCGTTTCGCGTATCTCGGCAAGGTCCGCCGCGTTCTTGCCCTCGAACGTGCGAAAGCGTTCCTCTGCGGCCTTATTGCCCGCCTCAAGGCTTTGGGAAACCGCCGCCTGCTTTTCGGTCATAAGGCCGAAGAACGCCTCCTGCCTGTGCGTCTGGCTCTCGGCCTGACCGTTTTGCAAAAGGCGCATGTTCTCGCCGAGGAAGCGTATCTGCTGCTCGGTATCCTCGGAGATCCTGCGTCCCGACGCTTCGATGCTGCGCTCGAATTCGTTCTTTACCGATATGATAAGATCGCCCGTTCCGGCGTCGCGGCGGTGCGTCAGAAGCACGGCGGCAACCGCGCCTCCGCCGGAGAGCAGAATGCAGATGATGATAAGTATGAATTGCCATGTCTGCATGAGTCACCTCTGAAAAGCTCAGGATCCGGGTTTGCCGCGGCGTTCTATCCGTCCCTTGCCGAAAAGCACTATGCCCGCGCGTTTGAACGCCGCAAAGAGCAAAACCGCCGCTGCAGCTCCGAAGACGTACTGAACGCCGTTCATCCACAGCCCGGAAAGCGCGGCCGGGACGTCGTAAAGTATGCATTCAAATGCAAAATACCCGAGCGGCATAACGAGCCCGGCTATAAACGGAGCGGCGCCGCGCAGACGGCGGACGGCCGCCGCGCAGATGAGCGCCATAAGCCCCTTGATTATGAACGTTGCCGGGGCATATACCGCAGACCCGTGAAGCACGTCCGCCAAAGCGGAGCCTACGGCGGCAACGGCAGCTCCGCCCCAGGGCCCGAGTATGTACGCAGACGCAAACACGGCTGCGTCGCCCGCGTTCAGGTACGCGCCGCCGTTTCCGACGGGAAGCGGCACCGATGCAAAAAGAGTGAGCATTGTGACGACAGCCGTGAGCAGGCCATGAAACGCCAGCGTGCGTATGCGTTCATCCGATTCTTTTTTGGGAGTGCGGTCCATCAAACAAACATCCTTTCGCGGTTTTCCTTATTATAGCACAGGATGTGCGAAAAAAACACCCCATCAACTGAACTTTTCCACAAGATATGCCGCCCAGGTGCGGTAGTATTTGGGGCTGAGGTGTATGCCGTCGGAGGACGCCTCGTCGGGAAGATAGCCCGAGGAATTCGTGAACTTCGGCGGATTCTTGATGAAAGTCACTCCCTTTTCGGAGCACATGGTCTTTATCTTGCCGTTGAGCGCGTTTATGTTCGTCATGTTTATTCCGTCGGTCGCGCCGTCGGAGCGCTCCTTTGTGACGGGGGTTATCGCAAGCACATAGAGCGCCGCGCCCGGCACGCGGGAATGCACGTCGTCTATGAGCGCGCCGTACCTGCTTATGAAGGTGGACTGCGAAGGCCAGCCCGCCTCGTTGGTACCGAAGTTGAATACTATTTTACCGTACTTTTTGCCGTTGAGCTCGTCTATTATCGGAACGCTGCTGCCCGGCAGTTTGGACGTATATACGGTATTGACGTTTACTCCTATTTTTGTAAGGAACGTGCCGTGCGTCATTATGCCGTACGCGTACATGCCGTGCAGCACCGAGGAGCCCATAAAGGCCGTATCGTCAAACACGCTCTGGTCGCCGGAGCCGGGCTTGGGCGTATTCGTCGGCTTTGCCGTGGGCTTGGGCGTATTCGTCGGCTTTGCCGTGGGCTTTGGCGTATTCGTCGGCTTTGCCGTGGGCTTGGGCGTATCCGTCGGCTTTGCCGTGGGCTTGGGCGTATCCGTGGGCTTTGCGGTATTCGCAGGCGCCGCCGTGGGCGCGGGGGCGTCCGTCGGTTCAGCCGTGGGCGCGGGGGCGTCCGTCGGTTCAGCAGCAGGAGCGTATGACGCGGCCTGTTCGGTCGCGGGCTCATCGGTAAAAGCGGCCCCGGTATCGGCGGGGACCTGTGCTTCGGGCACGGGGGCGGGCCTGCACCCGGCGAATGCGGAAATAAGCGCGAAGTTCAGCGCGAGCAATACAGTCAGTACTCTTTTCATAAAAACCTTCCGTGAATACGGACGGCGCCTTGCGGCACCGTCCGGGATAATACTATTATAGCGCACTGCGTTTGAAAACGGGCGCGTTTTTTGCAGGCTGCGAAAATATATCAATCGGCGGCCTGCATTTTTTTAAGCTCTTCCTCCTCAAGCTTGCGGTAGGCGACCTTGCCTACAAGGGTCTTGGGCATTTCCTCCTTGAACTCGATGTCGTAGGGCATAGCGTACTTTGCTATGTTCCTGCGGCAGTAGTCAAGCAGGGTCTGCTTCGTCTCGTCGTTTGCGGGGATGCCCGCTGCAAGCTTAACGAACGCCTTGACCTTTTGCACGCGGTACGGGTCGGGCACGCCTATGACGCAGCTCATCTGCACCATGTCGTGCGCGTCGAGTATGTTCTCGATCTGGCCGGGATATACGTTATATCCCGAGGAGATTATCATGCGCTTTGCGCGGCCGCGGAAGTAGATGAAGCCCTGTTCGTCCATAACGCCGAGGTCGCCGGTATAGACCCAGGTAAGGCCGTCCGCGTGGGTGCGCAGAGTCTTTGCGGTCTCGTCGGGATGGTTCATGTACTCCTTCATCACCGTGGGGCCCGCAAGGAGTATCTCGCCCTCCTCGCCGTAAGGAAGCTCCTCGTCGGTGTCGGGCCGGACTATTTTGATGTAGGTATCCGCAAAGGGCAGGCCTATCGAGCCCTCTTTATGCATATGGGGCGGGGTGAGGCAGCAGGCGGTGACGGTCTCGGTGGTGCCGTAGCCTTCGCGCACCTGCACGTTTGCCTTATGCTCTGCAAGGAAGCGGTCGAGCTTTTTCTTAAGCTCAATGGACAGCGAATCGCCGCCGGAGAAAACGCCCTTGAGCTTGGAAAGGTCGGCCTTTTCCATGCTGGGCAGGCGCAGGAGCGCCTCGTAAAGGGTGGGAACACCCGCCACGAGGTTGCACTTGACTATGCGCTTTGCGTACTCCTTGGGGGTGACGCGCGGCAGCAGCAGACAGCGTCCGCCGGAGGCCAGCATGGTATGCACGCACACGCCCAGGCCGAACCCGTGAAAGAGCGGCATTGCCGCAAGCATAACGTCGCCGGGCACGAAAATGGGGTTGGCCCCGATGACCTGACGTGCAAGCGCGTTGAAGTTGAGGTTTGTAAGCACTATGCCCTTGGTGGTGCCGGTGGTGCCGCCGGAATAGAGTATGACGGCGGGGTCCTCGGCGCGGCGCTCTACCTTGTAGTTGTAGAAGCACATATGGCTCATATTCATGAACTCGCGCCAGCGGATGACGGGAGCGTCCTTGGGTATCTTCGCTATCTTGCGGCCCTCGGTAAGCATATAGCCGGCCTTGATGGGCTGGGCAAGCTCATCCTTAACGGACGCGATTATGATGTTTACGACGCCCGTGTTCCTGCGGATATTCTCGAACTTGTTATAAAACTGGTCGAGGGTTATGGCGGTGACGGACTTGGAATCGTTAAGATAGAATTCTATCTCCTTCTCGGCGGAGAGGGGATGTATCATGTTGGCGACGGCGCCGATAAGGTTGACGGCGTAGAACATATAGATAGCCTGCGGGCAGTTAGGCAGGGCTATGGTCACGCGGTCGTTCTCGCGCACGCCGATGGTCTTTAATGACTTTGCGCAGCGTTCGATGTTTTCCACCATGCGGCGGTAGGTCGTAGAGCGTCCCATAAAATCAAACGCGATATAGTCGGGATACTTTTCGGCGATGTCGCGCACGGCGTCGAACATGGAGCCCTGATGGTACTCCAGATGCATGGGAAGCTCGCCCATGCTGTCCTTCCACGGGGTCTTTGCGGTAATAGGCATATCAGTATTCCACCTTTTCTTGTAATTCGAGTTCCAAAAGCTCGGGGCATTCAAGCAGCTTTTTGAGCAGGCGCACGCATTTGGAGTAATAGTAGCCGTCGGCTATGCGCTCGTCAATGGTAAGGCCGATGTCGATGCTGTCACGCATTTCTACGCTGCCGTCGTCATTGAAGAAGGGACGCGGCTTCTTTTCGCCTATGGCGACGAACACGGAGTTGGTGCCCCAGTTCGTCAGATGATGATAGCCGGAATGAAGCTTGATCGAGCCGAGGTTTGTAAGCACGACCGAGGAATAGTACGGGTCCGTCGCAATGAGGGAGTTTGGTACCCAGCCGTGCTTGTCAAGCCGGCAGATGACGCCGCGAATGGCCGTCCTTGTAATAAAGCGCGGGAGCTTTTTGAATATCTCCATGCTTTCGGAGGAACGGTCGAGCTTATCGCTCCTGCAGGTGGAGACCTGACGGAAGATTTCGTTATGAATGGTATCGATATTGTCGGTCCCCTTGGAGTGAATGAACGCCAGCGCCTCCGCGCCCTCGTCGGAAAAAAGCTTTTTCACGACGAACGATGCGGATACTTCGTTGCGCTGGTACACGTTGCAGTTGGTGATAAAGCGGTTCATCTTGGGCCTGAGCGTCAGGACCTTGAGCATTGCGGTGACTATCACCTGAAAGAGGTTGTACTTGTACTCGGGTTCGGAGGCGTTCTTGCTTTCAAGGTAGGCATTGACATTTGTCAGGTCGATGCGCTCTGAAATGAAGGCCTCGTTGTCGCAGCGGTTGGGATAAAGCATCGGCACGATAATATGCATGGCGTCGATATCGCGCAGAAGCTTGCCGTCCTTGCGGTCGCCCGGTTTTCTGGCCAT
Organism: Clostridia bacterium; assembly: GCA_017539215.1. Lineage (GTDB taxonomy): Bacteria > Bacillota > Clostridia > Christensenellales > CAG-138 > UBA3857. The sequence goes on from JAFYHI010000071.1 coordinate 26,610, forward strand.
ATGGGTTCCTTTCCGTTCGGAGTCCGAACATATAATAAAAATTCCTTCGGAATTATAAGGTTTTTGGGTGGATTTGTCAATACCCCGGGTCAGCTTCCGGGCGTGGTGACAAGCACGCGCAGGCGGCCTTTTTTCGTCTCGCGGTCAACGCCGTCGTAGCGGAACCTGCCGCGGCCTCTGACGGTGACGGAGGCGCCCTGCGGTATCTGCGAAGCGGCCTTTATTGTAACGCGCGAATCGACGAAGACGAAGCCGCGCTCGCACAACAGCTTGGCCTCCTCCCTGGGGATACGCCAGAAGGCCGCGATGACCGCGTCGAGCCTTTCGGAGGCTACGACGATACTGCGGGTCTCTCCGTCTAGCGCGGCGGTTTCGGGCAGGGCCGTGCGCACGGCCGTAACAGTGGTATGCTTTACCTGCGTAAGGTTCTGCGCGATGAAGTCCGCGACTGACTCAAGACAGATGAGATACCCCGCGCCGTCCTTGACCAGTATGTCGCCCAGCGTATCGCGCGAGACGCCGCATGCCATCAGCGAGCCAAGAAAGTCGCGGTGGGTCAGCTCATCCGAAAAGCGGGCGTTGACCGGGGCTATCCTGACGCATACGATCGGCGGCTCGTCCTCCGTCCCCTCAGGGGGCTCGAATACGGCGATGCGCCTTTCGGCCCACGGGAAACCGCCGCAAAGCCGCGGCTCGACCGCAAGGCGCATGGAAGACAGCACCGACTGCTCGGCGGTGTTCAAAAAGCGCGTGTACGCGGCGGCGCCCCGGGTGAAGGCGCGGTTTGCCAGCTCGTCAAAGCGTTTTTTTAACTGTCCGATATCATCCTCTGCCATAGGTGAAGCACCGTTTTCCCTTCGGTTTCAAGCTTTTTCATGATCTCGCGGAGCCTGTCGGAGGCAAGCTCCACCTCCTTTTCGAATGCGGAAGCGGGTACGCGCAGGGCGCCCCGTCCCATTACTATGAGCTGTTCGAGCCCGTCGGAGGTGACGACGCGCACAGTGCGTTTTTTGTCGGTGAGCTTTTGCACCGCCCGCTCTATGAACACGTCCGCAATTTCGCTTTCACGCGTGTAAACTATATAAATGCCGCCCTCACGCTCAACCTTTTCCGTGCCTCCGGTGACCTTGTACGCGTCGAACACAAGTATGAGCGTCGTCCTGCGGACGGAAGCGAAGTTTATCATCATACGGATGAGCGCCTCACGCGCGGAATCGATCGACTCACGCGCAAGCGCGCTTAAGCTCTCCCACGCGAATATCACGTTGTAGCCGTCTATAAGAAGATAGTCCTCGCCGGGCTCCGAATGCATTTCGGGCGCGGGCGCCTCCTGCTTTTTGACGGGGAGCATCTGCGTTTTGGGTATCGCGCCGTAGGTGCGCTCGAATATCGCGGCAAGCTCCGCGTCCTCGTCGCGGAACACGGGCTTTTTCGCGGGCATTTTGGCGCCGGGCGCATTTGCGCCTCGTTTCATGTAGGCGGCGACATCGTACCATTTTACCGTGAAGCCCGCACCTGCCGCGCAGAAAACGGAGTCCGGCGAGTTGCGAAGGTCGGCCTCCGGGTCATAGCCCTTTTCCGCGATCACCTGCTGAGCGTTGTGGCAGGGCCGCCAGCCGTCCGCCGCAAGCTCCAGCCTCCCCCGCCCCTTTGTATAGGCGGTCAGCTTTTTGGCATAGTCGCGCATCTCGGATACCGGCGCGGAGCCTGTAAGATACGCCGTTTGACCGAAGGTCTCCGGGGGGTCGGTCTCGCCCTCCATGCGGCGAACGTCGGTCATGGCGCGGCCCACGCAGTCGGCGGGCAACTCAATGCGGAAGCGATAGTAGGGCTCCAGCAGCAGACTTTGGCTGAACATGAGCGCGCTGCGAACGGCGCGGTAGGTGGCCTGGCGGAAATCGCCGCCCTCGGTGTGCTTTAAGTGCGCCCGACCGCCCGTAAGCGTTATCTTCACATCGGTGAGCGGAGCGCCCGTCAGCACGCCGCGGTGGGTCTTTTCGGCAAGATGGGTCATGATGAGCCGCTGCCAGCTTCGGGCAAGGTCGTTCTGCGGGACCTCCGTTTCAAACGAAAGGCCGCTGCCGCGCTCGGCGGGCTCTATGCGCAGTTCGACGTGCGCGTAATGGCGCAGAGGCTCGAAATGCCCTATGCCCTCCGCTCCGCGCACCACCGTTTCGCGGTACATGACCGCGCCGGGGCCGAAGCTTATCTCCCACCCGAACCTTTCGCGGATAAGGCGGGCCAGCACCTCGCACTGCACCTCGCCCATGAGCCGGGCGTTGACCTCGCTTCGCTCCTCGTCGAAATACAGGCCGAGGCTCGGCTCCTCCTCCGCAAGTTCCGCAAGGCGCCGGTATGCGTCGAAAAGGTTAACTCCGTCGGGGAAAATCAGCGAATACGACAGCACGGGCGTAAGCTCCGCCGCCCTGTCGCCCGGGTCTATGCCCAGACCGTCGCCCGCGCGGGTGCGCGTAAGGCCGGTGACCGTCACTATGCTGCCCGCCTCCGCGGTTTTGACGGGCGTGAACCGCGTGCCGGAATACAGGCGCAGCTCGTCGGCCTTTTCCTCCCATACGTCCGCCTCGGGCAGGGACGCGCTGCGGTTGGTTATAAGCTGCTTTGCCGAAAGCGTGCCGCCCGTTACCTTAAGATGGGTCAGCCGCTGGCCGGCGGAGTATTCGATCTTGTAGACCCTTGCGCCGAACGCGGCAGGGTATTCAGGCACTTCGACAAAGCGCGAGAGTGCGTCCAAAAGCTCCGCAACGCCTTGGTTTTTCAGCGCCGCGCCGAAAAACACCGGCACAGTGCGGCAGGCGGAGACCGATGCGGCTATCTCGCTGTCGGCAAGCCTGCCGCGCTCCAAAAACGCCTCCGTCAGCGATGGGTCGTTGGTTGCGATATCCTCGTCGCGCAGGCCGGGATCCGCCGTAAAATCGACGGCGGCGGGATCGAGCTTTTCGCGGACGGCGCGCATAAGCTCGCCCTTTGCGGGAGAGGGCAGGTCGGTTTTGTTTACGAAAACGATCGTGGGTACACGGCGGCGGCGCAGCAGGCGGCGCAGCGTAACGGTGTGCGTCCTGACCCCGTCGGGCGCGCTGACAAGCAGTATCGCGCAGTCAAGCACGCCGAGGGTGCGCTCCGCCTCGGGAGAAAAGTCGATATGCCCGGGGGTGTCGATAAGGGTGACTTCGCGGTTTGGAAGGGTGAACCTCGCCTGCTTTGAAAAGACGGTTATGCCGCGCTCCTTTTCGATGGCATGGGTATCCAAAAAGGCGTCCCCGTGATCCACACGGCCAAGACGCCTGACTGCCCCGGAGGCGAACAGCACGGCCTCCGATAATGTTGTTTTGCCGGCGTCAACGGGAGCCAGCATCCCAACGGCGATCCTCTCCATAACCCCCCTCTGTTTACGGCATTATACACCTTTTTTCGAGGTATGTAAAGCACGGGCAGCCGTAAAAAAGTTTGCACATTTTTTTGCTTTGAATCAAGTTTTGTGTTGAGAAAGGCTCAAAAGAGTGATATAATTTTCAAAACACTCTTGGAGGATAACGATGAAGAAACTTATTTCCATGCTGCTTTGCGCATTGTTCTTTGTCATGCCCGCTGCGGGGCTGGCTCTGGGCGAAGTGCCCGTGGAGCTTTCGCACGAGTGGGCAAGCTTTGATATGGGCGACCTGCACTCCGCCGCCATACAGCCCGAACACCTGGGCTATGCGTGGGGCTACAACTACGACGGCCCCATCGGCAACGGCGTTCTTGCCTCGTCGAATACGACCGTTCCCTATAATTGGGGCGAGCATATCGTCGCCGTTTCCGCCAACAACAAGACCACCGCCTATGTCAACGAAGCGGGCGAGCTGTACCTTGTCGGCAGGATCTGGTGGGGCACAGGCGGCCAGACCGACATGCCCACCCCCTACGTTTATCCCGCAGGGTACCTCCTTGACACCAACGTGCGTCAGGTCAGCATGGGCATGAACCACCTGGTTTACGTCAAGAACGACAACACCATGTGGGTTTACGGCGAGAACGACCACGGCCAGCTTGGCAGCGGAAACAGCAATAACCTTTACACTCCCACCCAAAGGCTGACGGGCGTTGCCTATGCCGCGGCGGGCGACAACCTTACCGTGTGCGTAAAGACCGACGGCAGCGTATGGGCCTGCGGATTCAACTCCTACGGGCAGGTGGGCAACAACTCCACCACCGATCAGAAAACCCTTGTACAGGTACTGACGGGCGTTTACACGGTAAGCGTATTCGGCGACCACGTTATGGCGATAAAGAACGACCGCACTCTGTGGGCCTGGGGCCGCAACGATTACGGTCAGCTCGGCAACGGCAACACGACCAACCAGAAAAAGGCCGTTCAGGTCATGACCGACGTCGCTCAGGTGAGCGCGGGCATGTACCACACAGGCGTAATAAAGACCGACGGCACGCTGTGGTTCGCCGGCAACAACTGGCGCGGCTGCTTCGGCAACGGCTCTACCTCCGGCTACTCCGCCGCCAACTCCACGTTCACCCAGACCCCCGGCACTTTCGTTGCGGTAAACTGCGGCAGCAACTCCACCGCCGTATGCGCCCCCACCGGTCAGCTTTACGTTGCGGGCTATAACTCTTACGGGCAGCTCGGCAACGGCTCCACCGCCGGTTCCGTGCCCACGCTTGAAGCCATCGACGTATGGATCTTCCGCAACGGCGAGGAGCCCGACATACTGCTTGGCGACGTAAACTGCGACGGGCACGTTGACTTCTCGGATGTTTCTGCGCTATACGCCTTCCTTATGAACGTGGCCGATCTCTCCGATCAGGGCAAGCTCAACGGCGATATGGACGCCAGCGGCACCCTTACCATGGAGGACGTTTCGCTGCTCTGCGCAATGATCCTCGGCAACTGACACATGAGATCACGCGGGGCGGTGGTTTTGCCACCGCCCCTTTTTAAGGCAATATGGAAAGGATTTATCTAACGCATCCGTTTCCGCCCGTATGCGGCGAGGATGCACGCGTGCTGATCTTAGGCTCGTTCCCTTCGGCGGCGTCACGCGCGGTGAACTTTTACTACGGGCATCCGCGAAACCGCTTTTGGCGTGTGCTGGAAGGGGTCTTTGCCGAGCCCGTGCCGCAGGATACCGAGGGCCGCCGCGAGTTTCTTTTAAGGCGGCGCATCGCCCTGTGGGACTCTATTGCAAGCTGTACTATAGAGGGCTCGTCCGACGCCTCGATACGCGACGCCGTGCCGAACGATATAGCCGGGCTGCTGAAAGGCTCCCGCATAGAGGCCGTTTACTGCAACGGACGCGCCTCTCACGCCTGCTATGAAAAATACGTTTACCCGCAGACAGGCGTGCACGCTGCGGCGCTGCCCTCTACCAGCCCCGCAAACGCCGCAAAGAGCCTTGACGGGCTTATAGAGGCGTGGCGCGTTATACGGGTATAAAAAGCCCCTGCGCATTGGCGCAGAGGGCACGGGAAATAAGCGCGGAGAAAGCGCAGACCTGCACAACAAAACGGCGCCCGGGTATGCCCCGGGCGCTGATTACGTCAGTTCCTTGCAAGGTCCACGATCATCTCTATGGACTTTTTGATGGTAAGCTTATCGCTGTTGACGCATAGGTCATAGTTGTCGCAGTCGCCCCATGTGCGGCCCGTAAAGTGCTTGTAGTTGATGGCGCGCTTGGAGTCCTTGTCCTTTATGCGGTCCATGGGCTTTTTATCGCTCTCGCCATAGCGTTCGACAATGCGCTGCGCCCTTGCCTGAGCGGGGGCATGGACGTAAACGTGCAGGGCGTCTTCCCTATCTTTCAATATGAAATCAGCACAGCGCCCAAGGATAACGCAGCACTCCTGATCCGCGATTTCGAGTATGGTGTTCCTCTGCACTACCCAAAGATAGTCATACGCGCTCATCCCGCCCATTATGCGGGGAGCACCGATATAGCTGGACGCCAGCGCAAAGATGCTTTTTGAGGGAGCATATTCGCCGTTTTCCTCGATATACTCGGCGGAAAAGCCCGTTTTTTCGGCAACGCGGTTGATAAGCTCCTTGTCGTAGTAGGCATAGCCGAGCTCATCCGCAACGGCCTTTGCAATGCTCCTGCCGCCGCTTCCGAACTGGCGGCTGACGGTAATGATGCGTTTCACGAAGCTGCCTCCTTTGCTCCTTATTCCGATATCTATTATATACTATTGCCGGGGCGCTGTCAACACCTTTATGCGGGATCGTCCGTTTTCACCGTGAACAGCACGATGGGGGCCCTGGTTTGGTAACTGCCTTGGACAAGACGCGCAAACGCACCCGCGTGCATGAATGCGCTCGTGCAGAAGCTTTTGCCGAAGCAGGCCGATATCACCGCGCCGTGTTCGGCGTAAACAAACGCGGTCTCGTCCTCCCTTACGGAAAACGCGCCGTCGACTATGCGCATACTCCCCTCCGCCCCCTTCAGCATAAGGTTAAGGTCGCGCCCGCTGCCGCGGCAAGTCACGTCGTCGCCGCCCAAAAATTCAAGCACCGACCCGTGCGGAAGCGGCGTTTCGCGCCCGTTCACGGTGAGTTCGAACCCCGCGCAGAGCGGCGTTAAGAAGCGTTTGACGCCGGGAAGCGGCGTAAAATGCGATTCTTCAAGACGGCAGTTCGCGGTGCTGATGCGCGCACGGAAGCGCCGCTCTCTGTAGGAGCTGCCCTCGGGCCATATAAAAAGCTCTGTGGTCGTGCCGCCCGACCACTCGGACGAAATGAATTCCCCGTCGGGGATGACTGTTATGCTCTGCATTTGACTCGCTCCTTTCGTTTTTTACATTATACCACCCGGCGCGGCGTATGCCAATACGGAAAACGTCGTAAGATAAGCTCCGCGAAGCGGAATGCCGCCCGGCTTCCGGGCGTTTTTGCCTCCGTTTATAAAAATATACTTGCAGAGCGGGGAATTTTGCTCTTGTGTCCAAAGCCGGTGTATGATATAATTATTTGTCAACACCATACTTACTCCGTTTGAAAGCGGAGTCAATAGACCACAAGGAGGTGAAAAGTGTGAATAAGTATGAGAATCTGTACGTCATCAACGCCGAGCTGACCGAGGAGGAGATCAAGGCCGAAATCGAGAAGTTCGCGAAGGTCATCACCGACAACGGCGGTGTGATCGAGAAGATAGACGAATGGGGCAAGCGCCGTCTTGCATACCCCATCAACTATCAGACCGAGGGTTACTACGTACTGGTGCTCTTCGAGAGCGAGGGCAGCGTCCCCGCCGAGCTCCAGCGTAACCTTAAGAATGACGAGCGCATCATGCGTTATGTCGTCGAGCGCAGGGAAGCGTAATTTCTTTATAACGTCTGTTAGAAAGGAAATGCAATGAACAAGCTTACTATAATCGGAAACCTTACCGCAGACCCCGAGCTCAGGACCATTCCTTCGGGCGCAAGCGTTTGCACCTTTACCGTTGCGGTCAACCGCCGCTTCGGCAAGGAGGACCGCCAGACCGACTTCTTCCGCGTTACCGCGTGGAGGCAGCTTGGCGAGACCTGCTCCCGCTATCTGTCCAAGGGCCGCAAGGTTTGCGTTATCGGCGAAGTTTCCGCCCGTGCCTATGAGGGCAAGGACGGCACCGTGCGCGCGTCGCTCGAGGTCACGGCCGACGAGGTTGAGTTCCTGACCCCGCGCGCCGAGGGCTCCGGTTACCCCGCAGAGCCCCGCTCTGCCGCTCCCTCCTATCAGGAGCGCGGCCAGAAGGGCGGCTGGGGCGCCGAGAGTGCAGCGCCTGCCGATAATATGAACGGTACCGCCTTTGGCGATCTGCCCGGTGGGTTTACCGAGATAAGCGATTCCGATTTGCCATTCTGATTCTTTGAAAGGAGATACCGTCATGGAAGAGCGTAAAATGAAGCCCCGTCCCAAGAAGAGCAGGCGCAAGGTGTGCCAGTTCTGTGTGGACCACGTTGATCATATCGACTATAAGGACACCGCTCGTCTTCGCAAGTTCATCACCGAGCGCGGCAAGATCATGCCCCGCCGTATGAGCGGCGTTTGCGCCGAGCATCAGAGGACTCTGGCTAAGGCCATCAAGACCGCCCGCCAGGTTGCCCTTCTGCCCTACGTTGCCGAGTAATCCGGCAGCCCCTCAAATATGATGTTGACTCTGAGCCCGCGCTGTTCCCGGCGCGGGCTTTTTGACGTCCGCGCGGCTTGACCTTGCGTCGGGCTTGGTTTATAATTGAAAGGTAAATCCTTTGGAGGTGCAAGATGAATAAAAAGCATCGTATTGCCGCTTTTTTTGCGGCTGTTGTAATGTTGTTTGCCGTCCTTCCCGGCTTTGCCGCGGAGGCCGCGGACTATAACGCGCATGACGTTGAAAAGCTGACCGCCTTTTTCAGCATCAAGGGGCTTTCTCCCTATACGAACGGGCGCGCTATAAACGGCGAAAACTTTGACATAAGCGACCCCGCCACCTGGACCTGCTGCACCTGGAACGACGCGGGCAGGCTTGTTTCGCTTGAGTTTGAGAACCTGGGCTGGGAGGTCGTAGGCGAGCTTGACCTTGCCGGCTGCGACGCGCTTGAGACCCTGTTCACCACCGACTGCCAGATATCGGAGCTTGACCTTGCCGGCTGCACCGCGCTTCGCATGGTCGATGTGACGGGCAACCGTCTGACCTCGCTTTCCACCGCGGATAATCACGATTTGGAGCTTTTGTGGTTCAAGCAGAATTCCGTGACGCAGATAGACCTTTCCGCAAACCCGCTGCTTTACAGCCTTGACTGCTCATATAACGGCATTTCGGAGATAGACGTTTCCGTATGCCCGCTTTTGACCGTGCTGCGCGCGTCCAACAACAGCCTGACGGAGCTTGATATTTCCGCAAACCCGCTTATAACCGACCTTAACGTAAAGACGAACCTTTTGGAGGAGCTTGACGTATCGCACCTTACCGGGCTTACCCGACTTACAAGCTTTAACAACCGCTTCCGCAGGCTTGACATCTCCGTGCTGAACGGGGGCGAGCCCTTTGTGCTGGAGGCCGTCGGGCGCGGCTTTGTGGGCACCAAGGTGTTTACCGACAGCCAGGGCAACCCCGTGATACACGCCTCGTCGAACGCCGAGGCGGGCGAGAGCTTTTTGGGCTGGTACGTCGGAGACGAGCTTATCTCAACCTCCGAACACATACCCTGCACTTTCGGCGTTAACAGCGGGCTGCAGGCGCATTTTACGGGCGAGGAGCCTCAGCTTCAGCTCGGCGACGTTGACGCAAGCGGGCACGTGGACTCTGCGGACGCGCTGCTGCTTTTAAGGTACTCGATGCATCTTGTGGACGAGAGCGCACTGCACCTTGAGGTGGCGGATATGAACGCCGACGGCACCGTGAACTCCGCCGATGCGCTTGCGATACTGCGCTTTGCAATGGGTCTTTTGGGATGAACCTTCCAAAGGTATTTTTGAACAGGATGAAGGAGCAGCTCGGGGAGGAATTCCCGAGCTTCCTTGAAAGCTATGGGCTTCCGCCCGTGCGCGGGCTTAGGGTGAACACGCTGAAGCTTGAGCCCGGGGAGTTTTTGAGCGTTTGCCCGTGGGAGCTTGAGGAGAACCCCCTGCTTGAAGAGGGCTTTATACTGCGCGGCGCGGAAGGCGTCGGCAGGCACCCGTACCATATCGCGGGGGCGTTCTATGTGCAGGAGCCGTCCGCGATGAGCGCGATAGCCGCATGCGGCGCGGGCCCCGGCGGGCTTCGCGTGCTGGATATGTGCGCGGCCCCGGGCGGCAAGGCGGGAGGCGCCGCCGCCCGCATGCAGGGATCGGGTCTGCTTGTGGCAAACGAGATAGTGCCTAAACGGGCTCAGCTTCTTGCCCGCAATCTTGAGCGGCTGGGCGCGGTGAACGCCTGCGTCACCTGCGAACGCCCCGACAGAATAGCCGGGGCGCTGCCCGGGTTTTTCGACATTGTGACCGTGGACGCGCCCTGCTCCGGCGAGGGTATGTTCCGCAAGGACCCCGGGGCGATAGCCGAATGGTCGCCCGAACACGTTTCCGCCTGCGCACAGAGGCAGCGCCTTATCTTAGAGAGCGCGGCGGAATGCACCGCCGAGGGCGGCGCGATAGTGTACTCCACCTGCACGTTTTCGCCGGAGGAGAATGAGCGCGTGATCGAGGACTTTTTGAACGCTCACGCTGAGTTTTCGCAGGAGTTTTCCGAAAGGCTTTATCCGCACAGGATCGTGGGCGAGGGGCATTTTGTCTGCAGACTGAGAAAGGCCGGCAGCGGGAGAAGCAGCGCTGTCCCGACGATATGCGGGATAAACCGCGGGCCTGTAAAAGAGCTTGCGGAAAGAACGTTTTCCGAGATAGTCGAGGGCGGGCTGCAGGGCGTTCTGTTCGAGCAGAACGGCAGGGTGCGCATGCTGCCCCAAGGAGTGCCGGAGGTTCTCCTGAAGCTGCGTCCGGTATCGCTCGGAACGGAGCTAGGAGAGATCAGAAAAGGGCGGCTTGAGCCTTCGCACTCGTTCTTTATGGCGGCGCACGGCAGGAAGTATCTGCGTGAGCTGGTTTTTGACCCGGACGACCCGCTTATAACGGAGTTCCTCTCCGGGAATACTCTCCCCTGCCCCGAAGAATGGCGCGGGTTTGCCGCCGTAAGCGTCAGGGCCGGCGCAAAGACGCTGCCGATCGGGTTTGGCAAAGCGGTGCAGGGAGTTTTGAAGAACAGGCTGCCAAAAGGGCTGTACATGAACAATTCGGAGAGGAACGCATGACGCCGCGAGAGCTGACAATAAAATACGGCATTACCCCCAACAAGGCTTTGGGACAGAACTTTTTAGCCGACGAAAACGCCGTGCGGAGGATAGTGAGCGCCGCGGCTGAGCCCGGCTTGCCCGTGCTTGAAATAGGCCCCGGGCTTGGCGCTCTGACCGCGCCGCTTGTTGAAACCGGGCTTCCGATCGCGGCAGTCGAGCTTGACAGCGCTATGTGCGCCGTACTGAAAGCGGAGCTGGGCGACGGGCTGTATATTGTGAATGAGGACTTTTTGAAGTGTGATCTTAACGCTGTACACGCCGTTTTGGGCGGCGGTGAGGTCTCGATCGTCGGCAACCTGCCCTATTACATAACCGGGGCGATCGTTCAGCGGCTCGTGCTTTCGGGCCTGCCCATTCGCAGTATGACGCTGATGATGCAGAAGGAGGCCTCGGAGCGATTCACGGCAAAGCCTTGCGATAAGAATTACGTTCCTTTGACCGTGCTGGCGCAGCGGCTTTATACCGTGCGCCCGATGATGGACCTCTCCCCCGCCAGCTACTGGCCGCAGCCCGACGTGGCCTCGACGGTGCTTTTGTTTGAGCGGAACGGGAACAGTTTGCCCGCGATGCTGCCGCGCATAGTCAAGGCGGCGTTTGCGATGCGCCGCAAAACGCTGCAGAACAATTTGTCGGCGCTGGGGCTTACCAAAGCGCAGGCGTCGGAGCTTATCGTTTTCTGCGGGCTCGACCCAAAGGCAAGGGCGGAAACGCTTTCATGCAGCGAGTTCGTCTCGCTTGCGGAGGCGTTTGAAAGCATGCGGTAAAAAAGGGGACGACTCACGGAGCCGTCCCCTTTTGATATGCGTTCGTTATGCCGCCGAGTCCTCCGACCCGCTTTGTGCGCCGCGGCGGGAGGCTATGATATCGAGCAGCGTAAGCACAAGGCAGCAGACGCAGACCGCCGCACCGATCACGCTGAAGGCGCGAGGGAATACGCTGTTTACTTTGAGCGGAATAATGCGGACGACGATATCCCCCGCAAGCAGGGCCGCAAACACCGCCCGCGTGACAAGCGCTGTTTTGGGCTTGGCTTTAAGCAGGGCGCCCATTGCAAGGCCGAACGCCAGCGCAAGCACGAGCAGCGCAAAATGAAGCACGATCTCGCTTGACGTGAGCCTGTACGCCCACGAGAGCGCAAGCGCCCATACGCGCGGCAGCGCAGAAACGCCCAGCTCGAACGCTGCGGAAAGTATGTTGCCGCCCTTCATAAGCCCGAGATACCCGGGAAGTACGGCGGTAAACAGCGAGGCCAATATCGCGGCGCCCTGAATTATGCGCACGGCAAGCTCTGCGCCGGTGAGTCTTTTTCTGAAACCGAGACCGAATTTCATCCCTTTACCTCCTCAAGAGTGCGCGAAAGAAAAACCTCGTCAAATCTGTCGATAAGATTGGAATCCGCCCAGACCGAGTACAGCACGCTGCCCGTTTTCGGGTCGACGAAAGATACAAGGCCGCCGTCTTCATCGGTGCGCACCGTGGGCGAGGACATACCGTACAGCATTAACAGCGGGTTGGTTTTGGGATACCCGGAGGGCATAAGAAAGCCGCTGAGCAGAACGAGCTCGCCCGAGGCGCATCGCCCGCGGAGCATTGCATCGTCCATATAGACGGACTTGCGGAAGCCGTCGATCTCGACCTTTGCAATGCGGCACTTCATTAAATTGAGGGATGTGCGGGTGTACTCGTTTATGTAAATGACCCCGTCCTCTGCGGCGGCGCCCCAGTCATGCCCGAAATCACCGGGAACGACAAGCTCGCCTGTGACCCTGTCGCCGCTGTAAATGCCGTTGGTCCTGAGGTTGGAGTAGCACACCGAAAGGTCAGTCCCCTCAATGGGGATGAACTCGAACTCGGCGGTATGCTCCGCTACCTCGACCACCTTTACAGAAAAGAAAAAGAAGATACCCGTGATAAGTATCACGACGAGTATGAGGGAATTGAACGTGAATTTTTCGCCTTTCATACGTTTCTCCTGTCAGAGCGGAGAGCCGCCCGTTGTGCGGTGCGTCGCAGACAGCGCCTTGCCGCACAATGATTATACTTCATTTTCGGAGCGATTGAAACAGCCCGGTGTAAAAAACGTGTAAAAAACGTGTAAAAATCTACCGAATCTTATTGAGCGGCGTAAGCCGCGCATAAATCGGAGGGGGCCTTTTTGCGGCCCCCTCATGTATTTACAGACGGAATATGACCCACTTCATTATAAACCGCATGAACGGGCTGTGCCTTAACACGTTCGCGCGGTTCTGCGCGACGAGGGCCAGAAGCTCCTTCTGCCGCTCCTTCATCGGGTGGTTGGAGAACGCGGCCTCAAGCCTGAGCGAATCGAAGTCCTTTGGAAGCTCGGCGCCGTACCCGCGAAGCGAGCCCAAGTACCTCAGCATTTCAAGCACTGCGGCGCGGGAATCCTTTTGACCGAACCTGCGTCGGCGGCCTGCGCGGATGAGAGCGCCGGCCCCCTGCCACAGGGCGGCTGCCGCGGCTGCGGCTCCCAATGCGATGAACCAACCGAGTGGGCTTTTTTTGACAGGCTCTGTCGGCTCGGACGGGGTAAACGGAGCGCGCGTGGGGCGCGCGGTGGGCTCGCCCGTGGGCACGGCCGGATCATGCGGGCGGCGCGTGATCTCAATGGGCGGCAGCGTTACGTCCGGCACGGGGGTAACGCTTGGGGTATCGGGCACTATATCGCCGCGCCCGGTATAGCCGGTATTCTCGCTGAAGCCGGCGGTGCTCTCGACGGGTACCCAGCCGACGCCCTTGATGTAGACCTCTGTCCATGCGTGGGAAGCGCCGCGCGGCACGTCGACCCAGGTATCGGCCTCGGTCACCTCGGCGCGGTAGCCCACGACGTAGCGGGCGGGTATGCCAACGGCCTGCAGCAGGGCGGCTGTCGCGCTTGCAAAATGCACGCAGTAGCCGCGCTTGCTCTCGCTCAGGAAATACTCGACAAAGTCATATCCCGGCGGCACAAGCCCCGGTTCGAGCGTGTATTCGCCGCTTGATCTGACCAGCTTTGCTATGCTTCGGGCAGTTTGATACGGGCGGTCGGGGTCTATAACAAGCCCGGCGTTCACAGGAAGCATCGAAGAGGACGTCAGCGAATGCTCATTTCCGTCGATTATCGCCCACAAAGGCAGGGAGGAGCCGTCCGCCGCGGGATTGTAACCGAAAACGTCTTCCCAACCGGAGCCCAGCCGGTACCCGCCGTCGCTTTCCTTGTAGGCTACGGGCGTCATCTGCTCCAACAGGGAGATAAGCTTTGTCTTTAAGGGGCCGTCGGGCAGAGTGTATTCGAGCTTTGCGAACTTATAATACTCCTCCTCATCGGGGGTCGGGTCTGCCGCAGCGAACACCACCCTCGCCTTGAACGACCAGATATACGCCGTCCTGCCGTACGCGCGGACGTATGATTCGCCCACGCTGACGTCCTCCCTGGGGGTGAAGGCGTACGGGGTAACGCGCTCGTTCATGTAGGCGTCGCGCACGCCAATAAAGGAAGTGCCGCCGTTTTGGGTGGAACCGAGCGCCTCAAGCGAGTGCCAACTGCCGTCGTATTCGGGTGCGCTTCTCCACATAGTTCCCGTGTAGCGCCCGTATGAGTGCGTGCGCAGCAGGAAAACGCCCGTGGACGAGCAGTTGACGGAGAAGGCCTTTTCGTCTTCTATCTGTCTGTCGCCCTCGGCCTGCAGGTCATACTCACGCGGGTTACTGAACTGGCGCGAGAATATGGAATCGCGCAGGGGACCGAAGGTCTCTATAAAGCTGCGCCTTTGGGCAAACGGGATCGGCTCGTATTTGCTTTGAGGCGATACGATCAAAAGTATTGCGGCGGCTGCCCCAAGCAGCACAAGGAACAGCAGACGCCCCGTGCCGGCTGAGCGGACGTCCCTCTTTTTTATCTCATATCCGAACAGCACGCCCGCACAGTACAGAGCGGCCAGCACAACGGTGAAAACCGCCGGGCGGCAGTCGGTGTAAATAAAGCACAGCGCCATTGCGGGCATTGGAACGAGCAGCGCGAATACGGGCAGTTTCGGTTTGACTACGAGCAGTGCGGTAATGAGTGTGAGCACCGCCGCGCAAAACACGAGGAATGCGGTAACGTCGGACTCGGGGAACGCCAACAGCCCGGGATCTTCGGGAGTCGGCAGCAGCGAAAAGTCGAGCGACCAAAGGCTTGCCCCCGCGTACCACAAAAGCTTTGCGCCGTTTGCGATGGGCCCGTGCGCAAAGAACCCATAAATGGCGGTAAGCGCCGCAAACCCCGCGCAGGGCAGGAGCCACGCTTTTTTTGCGGCATGGATGAGCGGCACAAGCACGAGCGCGAAAACGAAGGACACAAGCATGGCGACCGACGGATCGTACGGCACCTCATAAGCGGTGGGCATTGCGTTGATGCACGCCGAAACGCAGCAGGCGGTAAGAGCCGCGTCGGCTATTGCGGCGGCCCAGGGGAATCTTCTCACAGGCCCACCCCCCTTCCGGGCTTTATGCGGTAGATCAGCGCGTCTTCGGTGACGTGGGAGGAGAGCACGGGCTTTTCCCTTTGCATGGGCTCGGATAGCACGGCCTTTATAAAGTCGTCAAAATCGTTTTCGGAGCGTACCACAATTCGTTTCTTGCCGTACTGAAGCGTGTACGGCACCTGTTCCTCCATAAGCTGAGCGTTGAGATAGCACAGCTGCTCCAAAACGCTGCGATGCTCCCTGTACAGCACGGGCATATCGGGAACGAGCACGATGGGCTTTCTGATCTCCTCCTGCGGCTCGCGCACGATTATGCCGTCGTATTTGGCGGTGAGCTTCCAATGGATAAGGTTCATCGGGTCGCCGCGGCGGTAGGGGCGCATCTCATGCTCCTCCGAAAAGCCCATGGGCTTGGGCTTTAACGCCATTGCCGAGCGCTTCAAAAGCTCCGGTTCGGGGTTTGGCGCCGTCTTGTCGGGAAGCACCGTAACGACAGCCGGAGCGCCCCTTTTTATGGGTATGGGGATGAGGCCCAGATAGTCGTAGACAAACGCCCGCTTTATGCGGTAACGAATGGAGCCTATCTCGCTCGTGTCGGGAGAAAACTCGGTTTCGGCCCTTTTTTTGCCGTAAACGCGGAGCTTTTCGCGCGATTGAGCCACGCCGGTAAACAGGTTCTCGGCAGACACGGTGACGCTCCACGCCTCGGGCGGTAAAAGGCCGAATGAGTCTACGCAGAGGCGCATGACGGTCTTTCTGCCGCGGCACACGTCGGGCCCGCCGATAAGCTGAGTACGGGCGCGGATGGCGGCAGGCAGGCTAAGCGCGACAGACGCGAGAGGCGCGCAGAGCAAAAAGAGCAGTATGTAATGCGTAACATACTGCCCATAGGCATAGTGAAACCCCGCTGCCGCCGCAAGCAGCAGCAGGTACAGCACACGCCGCCCTGCCATCAGCGTACGTCAGGCACGGCTGTCATGGCGATTATATCATCCACGACGGACCGCGCGGTCTTGCCGGAGGCCTTCGCCTCGGCGGTCAGCAGCAGGCGGTGGGTCACGGTGGCGGGATAGATGTATTTGACGTCATCGGGAATGACGAAATCGCGCCCGTGGATATAGGCCATTGCCTTTGCCATGGATGCGACGGCTATTGAGGCGCGCGGGCTTGCGCCGTGCAGCACGTTAGGGTTGACCCTTGACGTGGTGGAGAGGCGGATGACGTACTCCATAATCTTTTTGTCAACGTAGACCTCGTCGGCCTGCGCGCGCATTGCGGCAAGCTCCTGCCTCTCAGCAACGCGCTGCACCTTATCCATGGGGTTGCCTTTCTGCTTGCGCTGCAGCAGGTCAAGCTCGTCCGCGGGGTTGGGATAGCCCAGCGACAGGCGCACCATGAACCTGTCAAGCTGCGACTCCGGCAAAAGCTGAGTGCCGCTGGAGCCTACCGGGTTCTGCGTGGCGATGACCACGAACGGATCGGGCACGTTGTGGGTCTCGCCGTCGACGGTGACGCGGCCCTCCTCCATCGCCTCGAGCAGCGCCGACTGGGTGCGGCTCGTTGCCCGGTTGAGCTCGTCCGCCAAGAACAGGTTGCAGAGTATCGCGCCCGGCATGTACTGCATCTGTCCGCTGTCCTTGTCAAGCAGGGAGAAACCCACTATGTCCGACGGAAGAACATCGGGTGTGAACTGAACGCGGTTGTAGTCAAGCCCAAGCGCCTTGCTGAACGCAAGCGCCATAGTGGTTTTGCCGACGCCCGGTATGTCCTCAAGCAGAATATGTCCGCGTGCAAGTATCGCGGTGAAAGCAAGGCCAAGCACGTCATCCTTGCCGACAACGGCCTTTTTGACTTCGTTGATGATGGTTTCCGGTGTGATCATAGCTGACTCAGGCTTTGCAAACAAAGCCGTCCTTTCTTTTTTATACGTCCCTCGAAATGCAAACCCGCGGCGAAAGCGCAAAACAAGCGGCAGCCCGGGCATATTCCCCCCGCCCCGGCCGCTGTTGCGCCCTCTTTAGGTATATTATACCACGATTTCGCCGGATTGCAACCATTTGAACACACTTATTGCACATGTGCGAAAGCCGGCGCCGGAATGCGAGTTTCAGTACAGCGAGCAGCAGCCATGCCGGGGCAAGCAGTATTTTGAAAACGGTCCGCATAGTCACGTCCTCCTTGTGGTTCTGAGAACATGATAGCAGATCATGGTCGATTTGACGAATGTGCGGAAAAGAAAAAGCGACCCTGCGATATCCTCCGTTTGGGAGCAGTAACATTCCCCCAATCCAGAGATATCTAAATCTCCAACACCATGATAATGCTCGAGTTTCCAAACGCTGTATCTTCTTAAAAACTCCGAAAAAGCCGTTTGATTACATCGGCAGAAGTCTTTTTTTACTCGGTTTTTTATGATATAATTGCAGTAGTCTGATATCTGGGTACAGCATTTGAGATCGGCGCTTGCCTTGGGAGCACGTGGCTGCGCGTCTAAATCGCCCCGCTCGTACCCGAAGGGCATGTATTATCGCAAAAAACCCAAGAAACAGTTTTTTGAGGTTTTCTTATCACAAGAGCAAAAGTTGTTCTGGAGGACTATTATGAAAGCTGGCAAAGCATTTGAGTTGTTTGTCAAGCATCTTTTGATTAATATCGGCTTTTCCGAAGTCTCTTCCGATGGAATCTATGTGTTTGATGGCGCTCCCGGGCAAATGTTACAGGGCTTAGGAGAGGCTCATAATGCGGATGTTCTATTAGATCCACCTGTACAGACTCCGTTTTATTCTCGAACAAGGCTGCTTATCGAATGTAAGGATCATCAATCCAGAATTGGCATTGATACCGTCCGGAGCGTGTTAGCACTACGAGAAGATATTAACCACTTTGATATTGTGGACATAAATGAGCTATTATTCCGGCGCCGTCAAAACCGTCATGGCGTTTTATATGACTATGAAAGATGCACCTATCAAGTTGCGATTGCTGCGATTAACGGTTTCACGGATCATGCACAAAAGTTTGCAGCTACTTACCGCATCCCGTTAATCTCATTTGAACGTTTGCCATTTTGGAAAGAGTTTTGTAGGATGCTCGGAACAGCACATCTTTCTTATGGTAGGCGTAAAAATTCGCAGCGGATCGATATTCCCGAAGAGCTCACAGAAGAGAAGATCGTCAGTTTTGCTAACGAAATAGGCCAACATATGGCATTGGCCATAACTGGGTCTGGGCAATTATTGTTTTTATATCGCGAATATGGCGAGCAAAACGAGTTTGATGATTACTACTCTTTGCATTGGTCTGCTCCAAATCATCCATGGGTTTTAAAATCTGGTGCTTGCTCTTATCTATTTCAGCTCCCTAAGAACATAATGATACATTGGCTTGAAAATGCGACAAATGACTTGGAAATGAAACGGGAAGCAATTAATTGTAAAGCAAGCCATTTATCGAATATGATCGTCTATTATGCAGAGTATGGTCGTCCAATAGTAAAGATGATTTCGATTGATAGGTATCAGCTTGAAAATGCTCGAAAAGAGCTAAGCTAAAAGATTGTCCAATACGATAACGGCAAGGTTTAGTGCATGTGCAAGAAAAAGAAAAAGAGGCGCATCGCGACTCGACAAAAGGATACCGTCACTTTATCGATACTCTCCAATCCTCGCCCGATACCAAATACTGAAACTCCGTCAGTTGCGGGCTGTTCATCACTTTCAAAAGTTGTTCAAGATCGGCAACAGTTTCTATCCCTGAGAGACGGCCGTATTCGATCCACTCCATGTGTCCCTCTTCGGAGGAATCAAGGCTGCCGGTCCATTCGGTTACCTTAAAAAGAAGGACTACATATCTTCCGTTTTCTATCGGAAACTGCTTGACTCCGACCAATCTCGGTTCAATGACCGTCAAGCCTGTTTCTTCTTTCATTTCGCGGACGACCGCATCAACAAAGGATTCTCAGGGCTCAACGTGACCGCCCGGCAAGGCATAGCCCCGCCAATCCTTCTTTACCCTGTTTTGAAGGAGTATTCTGCTGCCGTCCTCGATGAGGCACAAAACTGTCAACTCGACGTTCTCTGTTCTGCTCATTTGCTTATCTCCACAGAACCCGTTCACCAACGGTTCATATTCTTCTCAAACTTATTGATATAGGCATGTTTCAATTCATCGGCCGATATTTCATAGCAAAGGAGCACGTCGTTATAATACATGAGAACGTCCGCCAATTCTTCGATGAGATGATCCCGCAGCTCCGCTTCCTTACAGGCTTTTTCTGCACCGTGCTTCTTGATAATGTCAATAACTTCGCCTGTTTCTCCGATCATCCAAAGCAGCTTGTTTTGTCCGATTTCGGGAGATATCGTTTCCCATGTGTCTTTATACTTATCCTGCAATGTTTTCTGCATATCAAGCATTTCGTTGATTCCAAAGTCATCCATCATTTTCACCTCAAAAAATAGATTCAGCGGGATTTATGATAATTATTTTTCCTGCACGGCGTTCCGTCACACGATCTCCAGAACGTATTTATATGCGCTCTCGGGGGGCTCGCCAAAATACCCTTCTTCGATCCTGTTCAACCGATATCCGCAGTCCTCGAAGACC
>JAFYHI010000072.1 GCA_017539215.1 Clostridia bacterium
AGCCTTCGGCTATCGAAACTTCGGCAATCTACGCCAGCGCATCATGTTGACCGTGAACGCGCCGAAGCCTACGCCCTGCAGGGCGTAGGCTTCGTGGGAATCTCGTTCTACTGACTCAACCCCAACTATTGACATTGAGCCCGAAAAACAAAAAACTCATTCGTTCATTGCTTTTATCATGCTGCGTGCCGCTTCCTCGATGGAGGCAAAATCGCAGCGCTGTATAGCGTTTTTATTGAAGAGCGTACTGCTTACGCCGAATGCAGCCGCCCCTGCTTTGGCAAACCCGCCTATGTTCTTTGCCGTGATCCCGGCCACCGCCGCAAGCGGTATGTGAGGCACGGGAGCGCGCACGGCCTTGAAATACTCCACGCCGAGAATGCCTGCGGGAAAGAGCTTGACAATATCCGCGCCCTGCTCATAAGCCGCGATTATCTCCGTCGGGGTCATTGCGCCGGGTATGGAGACCATAGAAAGGCGCTTGGTCTGAGCTATGACGTCGGCATTGGTGTTTGGGGAGATTATAAACGCTGCGCCCGCATCGTGCGCCGTGCGAACATCCTCCGCGCTCAACACCGTTCCGGCGCCGACTGCCGCGTCCTTCGGAAGTGCGGCGGCAAGGGAAGCTATAGCCTCCGCCGTCTGCGACGAGGGCTTGTCGTGCTCGAACGTGACCTCAAACGCGCGAACGCCGCCGCGGTAAAGCGCAAGCGCGGCGCTGATAAGCGGCTCGCCGTAACTCCCGCGCGAGATTGCAATAAGCTTATTCTCCTTTATTATCTCCAAAGTATCCGTCATATCATACCTCTGAAACCGTTTTGCCTGAACGCCTCATACACGACTATTGCGACCGAGTTTGAAAGGTTGAGCGACCTTTCGTTGGGGCGCATCGGTATGCGCGCGGTCATGGACGAGTGTGTGGAGAGCAGCCTCTCCCCCAGCCCCGCGGTCTCCTTCCCGAAAACCAGAAAGTCGCCCTCGCGGAACTCTATTTCGGCGTAATGCCTTGGCGCATGGGTGGAGAACAGGAAGAAGCGTGAGCCGGGATGCTTCTGCTCCACCTCTTCAAAGGAGTCGTAATAATAGATGGAAAGGTCCTTCCAATAGTCGAGACCGGCACGCTTTAACTGCCTGTCGTCCACCGAAAAACCAAGCGGACGCACCAGATGCAGGCTGCATCCGGTGACGGCGCAGGTCCTTGAAATGTTGCCGGTGTTCTGAGGTATCTCAGGCTCCACCAAAACAATATTGAACATAGCTGCCTCAATAATATTTGATCGCCCTGAAGAAGCAATCGTCGTCTATCGTACAGTAGTAGACCATATAGTCGTACCAGACATGTCCGAGGCTCTTCGCCCGGTAGAAAAGCACCTTTTGCGGCAGGGTCGGGCCATGCTCCTGCAGGACGTAGCGGGCGTTCTGAATGGACTTATCCGTGGGGGTTACCCCCGAAAGCGTAGCCTCGCTTACGAACTGGTTATGCTGATAGATGACCCCGCTTACCGTATTCGGGAAATGATGAGTTTCGTTCATCACCCGGTTGGCAACGATGCTGCCGACCGCCCGCTGGCCCTTGTTTGTGGCATAGCGCGCCTCATAGGTTATGAGCTTTGCCAGCAGTATTACGTCGCTGTCGCTGAACTGCCCGGGCCTGATATGGAAATACGGCAGGGGCGTGGCAGTGGGTTTTGCCGTGGGCTTCGCCGTAGGCTTTGCCGTGGGTTTCGCCGTGGGTTTCGCCGTGGGCTTCGCCGTAGGCTTCGGAGTCGGCTTGGGCGTGGGCTTAGGCGTGGGCTTCGGAGTCGGCTTGGGAGTCGGCTTGGGAGTAGGCGTCGGCGTTGGAGTGGGCGTGGGAGTTGCCGTGGGCGTTGGCGTGGGCGGCGCGCCAAGCTCAACGAACCGCTGAGCGACGTAACCGTGCCTGTCGCCCGATATGACCTCGTACCACTCGCCGCCCTTGCCGATGATCGTGAGCGCATCGCCGTCATAAAGCTTGGCGAGGCTTTCTTCATCCGTGGTTGGGCCCTGCCTGAGGTTTACGCCGTTTGCCGCGACGTAGGCGGGCTTGTAGTTGATAAATACGAATTCTTCGGCCCGCGTGGGTTCCGCCGCCTCCGGCGTGTCGATCGGGAGGACCGTGTTTGAAGGCGGCGCGGCCGATAGCGCGCATAAAGCCGCGGGTATTTCCACCCCGCCGTACCCGGGAACCTCCGCAAGAATTGCGGAGCCGCCTTTATCGGCACAGCCGCAGAGCGTACCCAACAGCATTATGCACAGCAGTATTGCTGCCGGCAGTCTTCTCATAGATCGGATATCCCCCCTTTTGCTATTCGGTCTATACTATGTATTTGGCAAGATCCTCAGTCGTTTTCGCGGTATTAAGATGCGAATCGACATAAGCTTTGTCAATGACGACGTCCGTCATGGGATGCTCGCCCGTTGCGTTGAAGGAGATGTCGTCAAGCAGGTTCTCGATAATGGTGTGCAGACGCCTTGCGCCGATGTTTTCGCTGGTCTCGTTGGCGGCGAATGCGGCCTCGGCAATGGCACGCTTGGCGCCTGCGTCAAAGCTGAGCCTGATGTTATCGGTCTCAAGCAGGGCCTCATACTGCTTTGTCACGGCGTTTTCGGGCTGAGTGAGGATATTCTCGTAATCCTCGACCGTGAGCGCGTTGAGCTTTACCCTGATGGGGAACCTGCCCTGCAGCTCCGGTATCAGGTCGGACACCTTGGCAACGTGGAACGCGCCCGCCGCGATAAAAAGCATATAATCCGTTTTAACCGGACCGTACTTGGTATTGACGGTGCTGCCCTCGACTATGGGGAGTATGTCCCTCTGCACTCCCTCGCGTGAGACGTCGGCGCCTATAACGCTGCCGGATGCGGCTATCTTGTCGATCTCGTCAATGAATATGATGCCGTCCTGCTCTGCCCGCTCTATCGCGCGGTCTGTGACCTCGTCCATGTCGATGAGCTTGTCGGACTCCTCGGCAACGATTATGCGCCGGGCCTCGGACACGGGCACCTTGCGCTGCTTTTTCTTTTTGGGAAGCAGGCCGCCGAACATCTCATTAAGGTTCACGTCTATGCCCATCGCAAGCATTGCGTCGCTGCCGGAGCCGGACTCCGTGACCTCCACGGTGACGATCCTGTCCTCGAGTTTTCCCGCGCGCAGGTCTTCAAGCAGAGCGGCGCGCTTTTGACGGCGTGAAAGCTTTTCCTCCTCGGAGACCTGAGGCTCCTGTGGTTTCTCCTCACCGGACACGAGCATCTTAAGCCCGAAAAACTCCGCCGCGGTCGGCCTTTTATGCGGCTCTCCCTCGCCCGTCAGCAGGTCGACGAGCCTCTTTTCGGCGGCGGCCTCGGCCATCATTCGCACCTTCTCGTACGCCTCCTGTTTGCAAAGGCGTATGGACGCCTCCACAAGGTCGCGCACCATGGTCTCAACGTCCCGCCCGACGTAGCCGACCTCGGTGAACTTGGTGGCCTCGACCTTAACAAAGGGCGCCTCAACGAGCTTTGCAAGCCTTCTTGCTATCTCGGTCTTGCCCACGCCGGTCGGGCCCATCATTATAATGTTTTTGGGCGTTATCTCGTCGCGCATCTCCCGCGGGAGGCGGCTCCTGCGATACCTGTTGCGAAGCGCTATCGCAACGGAACGCTTTGCCTCGTTCTGACCGATTATGTAGCGGTCGAGCTGTTCTACTATCTGTTTTGGAGTAAGCACGGTCACACCTCCTCTACGGTTATGTTGGAGTTGGTATAGACGCAGATCTCGGATGCGATCTCAAGCGCCTTCCTTGCGACTTCGGCCGCGGGCAGTTCGGTATTCTGCCTGAGCGCACGGGCGGCGGCAAGAGCGTACATACCGCCGGAACCGATGGCGGCTATGCCGTCGTCGGGAAGTATCACCTCGCCCGTGCCGGAAACGATAAGAAGCTCATCCCTGTCGGCGCAGATGAGCAGCGCCTGAAGCTGGCGCATTACCTTGTCGCTGCGCCAATCCTGTGCCAGAGCAACTGCGGCACGGGTAAGCCCGCCGCCAAACTGCTCGAGCTTGGTCTCGAACCTGTCGCAAAGGGTGAACGCGTCGGCAACGGAGCCGGCAAAGCCCACTACGACGCTGCCGTTATAAATGCGGCGCACCTTTTTTGCGGAGTGTTTCATTATTGTGGTCTCGCCCAGAGTGACCTGGCCGTCGCCCGCAATGGCGCAGCCGGTATCGGACTTGACAGCAACGATAGTCGTACCCTTAAATTCTTCCATTATATTAGTATTTCTCCTTTTCCAACATGGCGGCGATCGAACAAAGCGCCCTTTCGGCCATGGCCGCGCCGCGCTGACGCTTGCCCCGTGGGGGCTTTTGAAGAGGCTCCATTATGCCGAACGTCACGTTCATGGGCTGAAAATCGGAGCCGTTATAGCATGAAACGTAGTGCCCGAGCGAGCCTATCGCAGTCTCCTTCCCGAAGGGGACGGGCTCGCGCCCTTTGATCCTTGCGGCGGCGGATACGCCCGCGGTGAAGCCGGAGGCGGCGCTTTCGACGTAGCCCTCCACGCCCGTAAGCTGACCGGCAAAGAACGTGCCGGGACGTTCCTTAAGCTCAAAACAGCGGGTGAGCTTGCCCGGGGAATCCATATAGGAATTGCGGTGCATTACGCCGTATCGAATGAACTCCGCGTTTTCAAGCCCGGGGATAAGCCCGAACACGCGCCTTTGCTCCGGGAAGGTCAGGTTTGTTTGGAACCCGACCATGTTATAAAGCATGCCTCGGCTGTCGTCGCGCCTGAGCTGCACCACGGCAAAGGGCTGTTTGCCCGTGCGCGGGTCTACAAGGCCGACCGGCTTCATAGGCCCGAAGGCGAGCGTCCTTTCGCCGCGCTTTGCCATGACCTCGACCGGCATACAGCCTTCGAACACCTTGGGCGTCTCGAACTCGTGAAGCGGCACGGTCTGCGCCGCGACAAGCTCACGAACGAAGCGGAAGTACTCCTCTGCATTCATTGGACAGTTGAGGTAATCGGAGCCGCGGTCATAGCGCGAGCTTTCGAAAACCTTTGACATATCCAGCGACTCGCGCGTGACGATGGGCGCGGCCGCGTCATGAAAATGCAGCGCGGCGCCCGTTATGCGCTCGATATCCCGAAGGAGGCTGCCGTCTGTAAGCGGGCCGGTCGCCACGATGCAGGGTGCGTCCGGTACGGATACGGCCTCGTCCTCGACTACGTTTATGAGCGGGTTCGAGCGGATCTTAAGGCTTACAAGCTCCGAAAAGCCCTGCCTGTCCACAGCGAGCGCGCCGCCCGCGGGAACGCGGGTCTCATCCGCGCAGAGCATTATGAGCGAGCCCAAACGCCTCAGCTCCTCCTTCAGGAGGCCGACCGCATTTTCAACGCTGTCGGAGCGGAGCGAATTGGAGCAAACGAGCTCGGCAAAAGTACTGAGCTTATGCGCGGGCGTAAACTTTTTGGGCTTCATCTCGTGAAGCTCGACCTTCACTCCGCGCTTTGCCGCCTGCCACGCGGCCTCGCATCCGGCAAGGCCGGCCCCTATTATGATGAGGGGACGCGTTTCCATCAGCTTTCCTCTTCGGGCTTCTGCTTGGCAGAGCGCATTACATACCCGCATCCCTCAACGTCGGAGCACTGCTTATAACTGCCGTTCTTGCCCAGCTTCTGCACCATGTATTTGCCGCATTTGGGACAGTTGTCGCCCGTGGGCTTAAGCCACGAAACGAAATCGCATTCCGGATGCTTTTCGCACCCGTAGAAGGCGCGCCCCTTCTTGGTGTGCAGCTTTATCAGATCGGCGCCGCACTTGGGACATTTTACACCTATCTTTTCGACGACGCGCTTTGTATTGCGGCATTTGGGGTAATTGGGGCAGGCAAGGAAGCGCCCGAACCTGCCGACCTTATAGACCATCATTGCGCCGCATTTGTCGCACACGACATCTGAAACCTCGTCGGGTATCGTGACATGCTCAACGTTTTTGAACGCCTCTTCCACCGAATGTTCAAACGGCGCGTAGAAATCGCCGATAACGGAGCGCCATTCCTTGCGGCCCGCCTCGACCTCGTCGAGCTTTTCCTCCATGCCGGCGGTGAACGCGACGTCGACTATGTCGCTGAAATTCTCTTTCATAAGCCCCGTCACGACAAAGCCAAGTTCGGTGGGAATGAGCTGTTTTTTCTCGCGGCTGACGTATCCGCGGTCGATAATAGTGGAAATGGTGGGCGAATACGTGCTGGGGCGGCCGATGCCCTTTTCCTCAAGCGTTTTTACAAGCGAAGCCTCGGTGTACCTTGCGGGCGGCTGTGTAAAATGCTTGGCGGGGACTATCTTTTCGGCCCTGAGCTCTGCTCCCTCGGCAAGCGGCGGCAGTGTGCCCTCCTTCTCCTGCGCGTCGTCGGTGGACTCGGTATAAAGCTTTGCATAGCCGTCGAACACGGTGCGGATGCCCGACGCCCTGTAAGTGCACTCGCCCGCCGCAAAGGAAAGCTGAGTGGACTCATAAACCGCGCTCGTCATCTGGCTTGCAAGGAACCTTTCGTAAATAAGCTTATAAAGCCTGTAAAGCCCGGAGCGAAGCTGGTCTTTGAGGGCCGCCGGCTCCATGAGCAGGTTTGTCGGACGGATGGCCTCATGCGCATCCTGCGCGTTGCTGCGGCCCTTATAGGTGTTGGGGCGCACGGGAACGTACTTTTCACCGAAGCGTTCTTTTATATAGTCGAGCGCCATGCCCTGCGCCTCGGCAGAGACCCTGACGGAATCCGTACGGATATAGGTGATGAGACCGACGCTGTTTTTGCCCACCTCTACGCCCTCGTAAAGCTGCTGGGCAAGGCTCATCGTCATTTTGGGAGTGAGTCCAAGCTTGCGCGACGCCTCCTGCAGCATCGAGCTTGTGGTGAACGGCGCGGGAGCGTGACGCACCTTTTCGGCCTTTTTGACGTCCGTAAGTACGAACGGCCTGCCGGAGCTGAGTTCAAGCACCCTGTTTGCCTCCTCCTCGCTGCCTACATCGGTCTTTTTGTCGTTAAAGCCGAAGAAGCGCGCCTCGATGGGCTTGCGCGCGCCGGGCGCGGAAAGGGTCGCGGTGACGGTCCAGTATTCGGTGGGGATAAAGTCCATTATCTCCTGCTCACGGTCGCAGATTATGCGGGTGGCAACGGACTGCACGCGGCCCGCAGAAAGGCCCTTGCGCACCTTGGCCCAGAGCAGAGGGCTTATCTTATAGCCGACGAGCCTGTCGAGCACGCGGCGCGCCTGCTGAGCGTCTACAAGGTTTTCGTCAATGGGACGGGCCTTTTTTATGGACGCCTGCAAAACGGACTTTGTTATTTCGTTAAACACGACGCGGCAGTTGGCGGAAGGGTCCATGTGCAGCGCGTGCGCAAGGTGCCAGCTTATCGCCTCACCCTCGCGGTCCGGGTCGGTTGCAAGGAGGACCTTGCCCGCAAGCTTGGCCTCCTTCTTTATCTTTTCAAGCACCTCTCCCCTGCCGCGCAGGGTAATGTACTTGGGCTCAAAGCCGTTTTCTATATCCACGCCGAGCTGGCTTTTGGGCAGGTCCCGAACGTGACCGTTCGACGCGATGACCTTATACTTGGAGCCCAAATACTTCGCAATGGTCTTGGCCTTTGCGGGTGACTCAACGATAACGAGTGTCTCTGACATTATTTGCTTCCTTTCAAGCGTACTTTTACCGCCCGAAAACGGGCGGCCGGGCGTTACAGCGAGTATTCGCCCTTTGGCAATTGCCTTATTATTCCCGATAATTCCATTTCTGTCAAGTACATATTTACGTCCGACGCGGAAAAACCGGACTGTTCGCATAACGTATCGGCCGTTTTTTCACCAAGCAGCAGCAGCTCATAAAGCTTCCTTTGCGGGGCGCTCAGCTTTGAGGTGTCGGCGCGGCGCACGGGCGGCGGCGAATCGACGGTGAAAAGGCCGTATTCATAAAGTATATCGTCAACACCGAAAACGGGCTTTGCCGCGCCCGATTTGATAAGGCCGTTCGTGCCGACGCTCATAAGGTCGGTGAGCCTGCCGGGAACGGCGAAAACGTCCCTGCCCTGCTCATGCGCAAAATCGACCGTTATGCGGGTGCCGCTGGTGGCCCCCGCTTCGCAGACGAGCACTCCCTTGGACATACCGCTTATTATGCGGTTGCGCTGCGGGAACGTGCTCTTGCCGGGACGCGTACCGGGTTTTAGCTCCGACACGACGGAGCCGCGCTCGGCTATCGCCTCGTAAAGCGCCGAAGACGAGGCGGGATAGGCAATATCCACACCAGAGCCCAATACGGCGACAGTCGGATACGCGGCGCTTTTTGCGGTGAGCGCTCCGTTTGCGGCAGCGGAATCGCACCCGGCGGCAAGCCCCGACACCACGCATGCGCCGTGAGAGGCAAGCTCATGCCCGAAATACGCCGCCATCTGCCGCCCGTAATCGGAGCATTTGCGTGCGCCTATGACCGCGACGGGCAGGGGTATCTGCTGCAGCGGTCTGCCCTTGACGAAGAGCAGGAGCGGCGGATCGTAGATCTCACGCAGGAGGCGGGGATAGCCCTCGCTGTCGCGCGTGACGCAGGCGACGCCCATCTTATCGTATGCCGAGATGAGCGAATCTATATAGCTTTGCGAAGCCTTGGCGATAAGGTCCGCACGCTGTTTGGGTTTAAGCTCGTCCGGAAAGCCGACCGGCCCGCGCTTTAACGCCGCATCAAACAGCGGCAAAAGCCCGTCGTTGCGGAAAATGAGCTTTTCCGCCGCGGTGACCGCTGCGCCGAGCGAGTCTGAAAGCCACAGCCACGCCCTTTCCTTTTGATCAAGCTCCATAAGCTACCTCGAGCCCCAGTACTTTTGGTCGAGCCCGCGGAACCCCACGGCCTCAAGCACATGCTGTTTTTTGATCTGCGCGTCGCCCGCAAGGTCTGCAATGGTCCTTGCCACCTTGATAACGCGCGTATACGCCCTTGCCGAAAGCTTAAACCTGTCGTATGCGGTGTGGAGCAATTCCTCTGCCTCCGGCTCCATACGACAGTACCTGCGCATGAGCGGCGTATTGAGCTGGGAATTGAAAAGGATCCCCTCGTCCTTATAACGCTCGGCCTGGACGCGCCTTGCGGCGCTGACGCGCGCGCGGATCGCCGCGGAGCTTTCGCCCTGCGTTTTTGACGTAAGCTCGCTGTAATCGACCTCTACCATCTCGATATGGATATCGAGCCTGTCAAGCAGCGGAGAGCTGATGCGGTTGCGGTACTTTTCGATTTGAGCGGGGCTGCAGCGGCACTCCTTTGTTTTGGAGCCGAAATTGCCGCATGGACATGGATTCATGGCGGCGACGAGCATAAACTCGGCGGGATACGTGGTTTTGGCGGACGCCCTTGTGATGGTGACAACGCCGTCCTCGAGCGGCTGTCGGAGCGCCTCCAGGACCGGAGTCGGGAACTGCGGGAACTCGTCCATGAACAGTACGCCGTAATGGGCAAGGCTTATCTCTCCGGGGAGCGCACGGGATCCGCCTCCGACGAGCGCGGGTATGGACGCGGAGTGATGCGGCGCTCGGAACGGACGCTCACGCACTATGCCGCCCGTTCCGCGAAGCTCGCCCGCGACGGAATGGATCCTGGTTATCTCAAGCGATTCAGCCATTGAAAGCTCGGGCAGTATGGAGGGAATGCTGCGGGCAAGCATGGTCTTGCCGGAGCCCGGGCTGCCTATCATAAGCAGATTGTGATTGCCCGCAACGGCTATCTCCGCCGCGCGCTTGGCGTGCTGCTGGCCCTTTATCTCGGCAAAATCATGCGAATAATGAACGGGCTGCTCTTCCCATTTAAGCTGGGGTATGGGCTCTATCGGGGTATAGCCCCTAAAATGGCCGACCGCCGCGTTCAGGTCGCTTACGGGATAGACCTTCATATCCGCAAAAAACGAAGCCTCCTCGGCGTTTTCGGCGGGCAGCATAACGTGACGGAAGCCGCGCTCATACGCGTTTATCACCATGGGCAGCACCCCTGTGACGGAGCGGACCGCGCCGTCCAAAGCAAGCTCGCCGATGATTATGTATTCGTCCGCGGCATGGAGCGGGAACAAGCCCCTTGCCGCAAGTATACCAAGCGCGATAGGCAGGTCATAAACCGTGCCCTCCTTTTTGATATCGGCCGGGGCAAGGTTTACAAGCACCTTCATCTCGGGATAGGCGTAGCCGCTGTTGATTATGGCGGAGCGGACGCGCTCCTTTGACTCCTTAACGGCGTTGTCGGGCAGACCGACGGTATCGACCCTTTGCATGCCCGACGAAAGGTCCACCTCCACCGTTATGGGGGCGCCCGTTATGCCTATCAATCCGTAGCTGTTGAGCTTGGCTAACATTAGCTTTCGGATACCTCCTGCTGTTTGGCTTTGAATACGAAGAGCTTGTTAAGCACGAAGTTGACCGGGATGCATATGCAGGTGGCAAGCAGCGAGCAGAACAGGTCGCCCGTAACTATCTTGTGGATCAGCTCCGGAAGCCCAAGCCCCTCCCACCATTCGTTCAGGTGCAGTACGTTCTTGAAGAGGTAGATGAGCCCAAACGATATGAGCAGCACCAGAAGGTTGACCGCGACGAAGCTGACCTTTTCGCGGACGGTCCTGCGGTGCTCCTCGCGGAAGGTCCAGCGGGAGTTCAAAACATAGCTGTTAAGTATGCCGCAGCCGTAGCCCACGGCCTTTGCGGCATAGACTATCCAGCTTCCCGAAAAAAACAGGTTCAGCACAAACGAAAGCCCTGTGTTCACCACCATGTCGACTATGGTGTTGCTTGCGCCGACAAGCGCAAACTTTATAAGCTGGATAAGGCTTTTGCCCTTTTTGGGAGCGGATTGGTCCCGAAGGTTCTTTTCCATTGGAATGCTCCTTACTTAATTATAATGGTGGTGGATGGGTTGGAAGGCTCGTAATCGAGGAACCTCCAGCCTATGCGGTAGGTCTTTAACACCTCGCCCGCCTCATTCTGGATCTGCCACTTGTGGAAGGGTACCCACTGCAGCGCCGCAACGTACCAGCGGGGTACCTCCATGCCCGAGATGACCGGGTAGAATATGATGAAGAACAGCAGCGCAAGGCCCATCCAGACGTACTTGAGCTTGGGTACGAAGCCGGGCTTTTGACCCGCCTTTGCCTTTTTATAAGCGTTGACGTCCTCCCAGTAGCCGATAAGATGGCCCGCGGCAAGGCAGATGAACGGCACCGACGCATAGAAGTGGTATGCGTAAGTGCTTCTGGGAACGAGCACCCACGGCAAGAACGACGAGCCGAGGCACACGAATATGAACCAGGCTTCAAGCGGCAGGCGGCGCCTGCGGAACAGCAGCACGAACGCAAGTACAAGCGTTGCCGCCGTACAGCCCACCCATGTTGCCGGGTTGCCGAACGCCGAAATGGTGCCGACAAACCCGTGCGGGTTGCCGTAACCGCCGGCATAGAACCAAGTGGGTCTGAGATTACCCAGCCACATCCACCATGAGGAGGCGGCGCTGTGATCGGACTTTAACCCGCTGTGGTAGTTGAACATATCCTTTTGGTTCTTTATGACGCCCTTTACATATGTCTCGGCAGCCGTGCCGAGGCTGAGCTTTACGTCGGAGGCCGACTCGTAAGCATCGGGGCTTGCGGCGTAAATCTCCTGCTGTTTGGCGGGCTTCCACTGCGCGGTGTAGTAGCGGCAGTAGCTTGCGGCATAGATGACCGCCGGCACAGCCACGAAGAATATAACGCACCAGCAGCAGTACAGCACAGCGCGGCGCAGGAATTTGGACTTGAGGCCCTTATGCTCCGCGGTTTTGTCGAGGCGGAAGCTGCGCACGCCCATGACGATAAGCTTAACGAAGAACAGCACGGCAAGCGCGGCGCCGGTGTACATGCATATCCATTTGGAAGCACAGCCAAGTCCGAAGAACACACCCGAGAGCGCCAGCGCCTTGAGCGCGGGGCCGGTGGGATCCGCCATATCATACTCGATGAACCTGTACATGAAGTAGGTCATGAGCAGTATGAAGAACACCGCAAACGTGTCAACCGTGGCTATCCTTGCCATGGTAAAGTGCATAAAGTCGAACGTGAAGAGGAAAGTCGAGAAGAGCGCAAGCTCGGAACGCTTCAAAAGGCGCTTGCCGAAGCAGTACATTATCGGCACCATGGCGATGGCAAAGAGAGCGCCGGCGATCCTCCACCCGAAGGGCTTCATGCCGAAAACGAGTATGCCCAATGCAATGAACAGCTTGCCGAGCGGCGGATGGGTCCACTCGTAAACGGACTGGTTGTTTATGTGCTCCAGAGCCGTACGGCCATGGTACAGCTCGTCAAAATACATACCGTTGTAGCAGGAGGCGTACGCGGGCACGGTATCCTGCTCGTCAAAGAGGGCGGCCGCGGACTCGGGAACGCTGACCTCGAGCTTTTCGCCGTTCTCATCGAATATGACCAGCTCGTTCATAACGAGGTCCGGGTCGCTGCGCCTGCCGGAATCGCCGCCGATGACCTTTAACGTGAGGCCGGTGGTGGCCTGTGCGCCGGATACGCTGCCGGGGGACAGCTTTGCCCAGCGGAACATATTGCCGTACTCGGTACGGTTCTTTTGGTCCATAGCTATCTCTTCGCCGGTATCGGTGACGAGAACGTAGTTGATATAGGAAATGCCGGAATTCTGCCAGACCTCGGAGATCTTGACCGACCTGCCGAACTCGATGCGCACGGAATCGCCCGTGTTGCCGCTCCACGCCTCAGTCGGGAAACGAAGCGTGCCGAGGCGTATGAGGCTGACCGCGGCGTAAACCGCCGTGAGCGCAACGACGAATATCCAATCGAGTTTTGAAAAGCGGAGCTTGCCGTCGACCTTTTCGGGCAGACCCATGCCCTTTACGCGGAAGAAGGACCTGCCGCGTATGGCGTCCATGCCGCTGAGCCCGCGCGAAGCGTCACGGGTATAGCTTTCGACCGAGGGAAGGGGCTTGGAGCCGTCGTTTTGCTCCGTCTTGCCGCGCTTGCCGCGCACGGCAAAGAACACGCCCGCGGCTACGGCAAGAGCGCCGAGTATTATTATAACCGGCACGGCAGCGCCGCCGTTGACGGCCTTGGCTTCCCCGTCATCATCCTGAGTGCTGCCGTCGAAAAAGGGCACTATATTTCCGTCTGCGCTTTCGAGCTTTTCAACCGTGAAATCGTCGAACCACGCCTCGCCGTGCGAGACCATGCCATAACCGCCCAGCCTGCACGATACCACTAGATAGTCCTGCACGGGGCCCGTCCTGCCTACAAGCTCAACGCGGGTCCAGTCGGAATCTCCGTAAACGCCGTCGGAGGCGGCGACGATCTCCCGCAGGGCGACGTTTGCGCCGTTGCCGTTTTCAACGCCCCTGGTCTTGACCATGCAGGAGATGCGATAGAAACTCGAGGGCTCCACCGCCACCTCGCGGTAAAGGGCGGCGTCGTCGTCCTCATTGACGGTTATATGCACGACGCTGCCGCGGCCCTCCTCCTCAACGACGGAAGCGGAGGCGTTGGCGTAGTTGTCCAAATACTCTGCCTCGTATGAGTGGAAGCTCCACCCCGCGGGAAGCCCGCCGACGACGTCATCGAACGAGTCGGAGAACACCGGCTTTTCGCCGTCGGCAACGGCGGGCAGGGCTGTTGTCACAAGCACCAGAAGCGCGGCTAAAACACATAAAAATCTCTTCACGGTTAAAATCCTCCCGACCGAAAGGTCTTGCTGCGGATGCGCTCCGTCCGACTCAGCCGTTAAAGGCCTTTATCGGCTTATTGCGAAGCGCAAGGTCAAACACGACATAGGTAAACCATGCAAACAGCACGACGTTTGCAAGCGAACACCAGAATATGAGCCCCTCGTCCCAATAGAGGCCGAACTCGAAGAGCTTGCTGTAATAGAAGGCCGCAATGCAGTTTACGAGCATGGTGGCGGCGTAGGCAAGGTAAGTTGCCAGCACGCGCCTGTCGTTGTAGAAAACATAGGCGAACATGAGCAGCATGAGCGCGGGGAAAACGTAGCGCTCGTGCATATAGTGACCGAACGTGAATATGCCCGCAAGCATATATGCCATGGTGAGCGGCAGCGCCCCGCGGCAGGACTTATGCCTGAGCACCGACGCGACGTAAAGGCCGATGGAGACCATTATGGAGAACGCCATGCCGATAGTGCCCCATTTGCCGTAGGTCAGGCCCATGAAGGCGGTATCGACCTTTTTCCAATTGGCGCCGATGAGCGCCCAGAAATTATAGGCGTTGACCGTGGCGTACTCATAGGAAGTGGCGGTGCCGTAATACTTTTCGATCAGCCAGAAAGGGCCTTGCTCGCCCCTGAAGGGAGCGGCGATTATGAATATGACGGCAAACGCGCAGGCAACGGCGGCAAGCGTTTCAAGCAGGCGGCGGCCGACGGTGCTTTTTTTATTCTTCTGCACATAGGGGCAGTCGAATATGACGTACAGAACGTACGCCGCGGCAAAGAGCGGCCCGCACATGAGCGCCTGCGGCTTCATTATAATGCCGAGGCCGTAAAAGAGGCCCGCCCAGACGGGATGCTTTTTATAAAGGAGCAGAATAGGTATAACAAGCGCGAGCGTGAGCGCCTGGTCTATCTGACCCCAGGCGGAGGACACGAACGCGATAACCGGCGTAAACACGGTGAGCGCCAGAAGCGCAAGCGCGGCGCTGCGGCGCATGGTCCTTTTGGCGTAACGGTAAACGAGATACCCGAAGGCAAGGTCGGCAATTATACAGGGGACCTTGACGAGCAGCGCGTTTACCTCCGCGCCGCCTCCGACGAGCTTATACACCCAGCTCATCGCACCGAGAAC
This sequence comes from Clostridia bacterium, assembly GCA_017539215.1. Taxonomy (GTDB): domain Bacteria; phylum Bacillota; class Clostridia; order Christensenellales; family CAG-138; genus UBA3857. The sequence goes on from JAFYHI010000072.1 coordinate 14,864, forward strand.
GAGCATATATCCCGGGGGATAATCGCACCAGTCATCGTAAAAATGCGCGGGGCCGTACTCGATCACGCGCCTGCCCCACACGACGAAGCAGTTTATATCGGTCTTGTGCCCGTAGAATATGAGCGAAAGCGCGACGCGCGCAGCAAGCCCGCAAAGGAGTATCAGCGCGACCCAGTACCAATCGGGGCTTTGCTGCTTCTGCACGTTGAAGGGCTTTTTGGCGCAGACGCGATGCCACACGAATATGAGCACGGTGAGCAGCACGCCCAGCGCAGACCACAGCAGTATGCCGCGCGTGGGGAACTCGGTGGGGGCTTGGGCTGCGTTTTTCGCAAAGCCGGGTACCGCCGCAAGCGCGAGCAGGACCGCCGCAAATAAAATAAGGATACTTTTTTTGAGCTTCATAAACAAGCACCTCAAATCAAAAGTAACCTTATTATATCATATTCTTTTGCCCAATAAAAGGGGGACTTTTCTTTTACACGGAAAAAGCCGCTTTTATGTAGTTTACGCCGTTTTCGGGCGTGACTTCGGCAACGTCGAAGCGAACGACGCAGCCGGAGCAATCGTGCGAGCGCATATAGGCCAACGCCGCGCAAGTGACGTTTTTGCGCTTTTCGGCATTGACGGCGGCGGAAGGCGGCACGCGGGGGTCGGTCCTTGTCTTGACCTCGACAAAGGCCAAAACCCTGCCGCGCTTTGCGATGATGTCGACCTCCTTATGCCCGAAGGTATAACCCCGCTCCAGAATGCGGTAGCCGCGCAGGATAAGGTATAGTACCGTGCGGCGCTCTCCCCTGTCGCCAAGCCTGCGTTTTTCGGTACGGCTCAATTTCACCCCTCCCCTTTGACGAAATGGCCTATGAAGCTGCGCCTGTGGATCGGACACGGCCCAAGCGTTTTAAGAGCGGCGATATGCTCCGCCGTGCCGTAGCCCTTGTTTTTGGCAAAGCCGTAGCCGGGATAGACGGAATCGAACTCCTCCATCATGCGGTCGCGCGTGACCTTGGCCATGATGGAGGCGCAGGCGATCAGGTACGAAAGCGCGTCGCCGTGTACGATCGAATGCCTGCGGCAGGGTATTTCAAGCCCCTGCACGGCGTCTATAAGCGCGGTATCGGCGGGAACGCCCATATTGAAGTAGGCCTCCTTAAAGGCGCGCTTTGTGGCGTTCAAAATGTTGACCTCGTCAATGACCTTTTCATCGCACACGCCGAAGCCTATTGCGCAGGCTGTCTGCGCTATCCTGTCATACAGGAGAGCGCGCTTTTTTTCGGAAAGTTTTTTTGAATCGTTAACGCCCTCGATAAGCGGCTCCGGCGGCATTATAAGGCAGCAGGTCACGACGGGACCCGCAAGCGGGCCGCGGCCCACCTCGTCCATACCGCAGACGGCCTCGCCCGCGGCCCAGAGCGGACGCTCGAACTCGGTGAGCTTCATAAGACGCTCGGCCTCGTTGACCTTAGGCATTTTCGGCCTCCGGCACGGAAGGCGACTCAAAGCAGACCTTTGCGATGCGCCCTGCGCGGAACTCGTCTAAAACGATCCTTGCGGCGCGCTCGGTATCGCAGACTCCGCCGGAGAGTATGAACCCGCGGCTTTTGGCGACGCCTTCGAGCATGGCCTCGGGAGCGGGCAGGCTTTCGGCGGAGGGCAGTTTTTTGTACCTTGCGCGAAGGTCGTCCGGGCATATGGAGTCAAGGTCGCAAAGAAGCAGGCCCGCAATCTCTTCAACGTTCATTATGTCGTCGCGGATGGAGCCGATATAGGCAAGATGCTTTGCAAGCTGCTGATCGTCGAGCTTGCCCCAGAGCAGGCCGGGAGTGTCCATAAGCTCAAGATATGGGCTGATCCTGACCCATTGCTTGCCGCGCGTAACGCCGGGCTTGTCGCCCGTTTTGGCGCGAACGACGCCCGCAAGCTTGTTTATAAAGGTGGACTTGCCCACGTTGGGCACGCCCACGACCATGGCGCGCAGGGTTTTTGAAACGCCCTTTTCACGGTATTTTTTCAGCACGGGCTCCCCCGCCTTTTCAATGAAGGCGACGGCGTTTTTGCGCGCGGAAGAATTGACCGAAACGTACTCCATAACGGAAATGCCGGCTGCGGAAAAATAACGCGCCCACGCCTTGTTGGAGCTTTGCGGGGCAAGGTCGCTCTTGTTCAGCAGCATTACGCGGAGCTTACTGCGGAAGAGCTCCTCAAAATCGGGGTTGCGGCAGGCCAGAGGAGCGCGCGCATCGACTATCTCCACAACGACGTCGATAAGCTTTAAGTCCTCCTCAAGGCTGCGCCGGGCCTTTGTCATGTGGCCGGGGTACCAGTTGATGGTTTGCATAAAACACCTCGGATTATAGAAATGCCCCGACGCCGTATGGGTCGGGGCATTGGGTGCAGGATCACTTGGTAACAATGCGCTCCTTGATCTTGGCAGCCTTACCAACGCGGTCGCGGATGTAATAGAGCTTCGCGCGGCGTACAACACCGTGACGGACGACCTCTATACGGCCGATGGAGGGGCTGTGGTAGGGGAAGGTACGCTCAACGCCGATGCCGTAGCTCATACGACGGACGGTGAAGGTCTTGCGGATACCGCCGCCCTGCATCTTGATGACGATGCCTTCGAAGTTCTGAAGGCGCTCGCGGGTGCCTTCAACGACCTTAACGTAAACACGGACGGTATCACCGATCTCGAGCTTGGGAAGGTCAGTGCGGAGCTGCTCTTTTTCGAGTTCCTGAATGATGTTTGCCATATTATTGACCCTTTCTACAAGACGTTCATAAACCGACCCGCGGCCAGAGGACCGTCGCATTAACTGAATCAGTATAGCACGGGCGGAGGGAAAAATCAAGTAAAACAGCGGCAAACTTCAAATATATTTGCAAACGACGTTTGCCTGCGCATTATCAGCAGTACAAGTCGAGCTTAAAAAACTTTCCTTCCTCCGCGTCGTCGCCGTTATATGTAAATACGGCGCAATTGTGAAAAATAAAAAGCCCGGCCCCGCAGTGCCCGCACAGGCGGACGCGGCCTGAACCGCGGCGAATGGGGTACGAGATCGGTTTTGGGGAATTTGCGGAGGGTTCACTCACCCGGCTCCCAGCCGTGCCCGCTAAGGAACTCCAGGTCTTTTTTTGAAAGGTCTGCTCCGCTTAAAAGCTCGGGACGCATTTGAAGGGTCTTAAGCAGCGACTGCTGCCTGCGCCACTTGTTTATCTCGGCGTGGTTGCCGTTTAACAGCACCTCCGGAACGAGGCGCCCGCGAAAGTCGGCGGGCCGTGTATATTGCGGGTATTCCAGCAGACCGTCGTTTGAAAAGCTTTCGTCCTCTGCGGACTCGCTGCAGCCGAGCACGCCCGGGATGAACCGCGAAACGCAGTCTATCAGCACCATTGCGGGCAGCTCGCCGCCGGTCAGCACATAGTCGCCTATGGAGACCTCGTCGTCTATAAGCTCGTTTATGCGCTCATCCAGCCCCTCATAATGGCCCGTCAGTATGACGAGACGATCCTCCTTTGCAAGCTCCCTTGCGTAGGACGGCGTGAGCGTTTTGCCGCGAGGGGTCATTAAAATGCGCCTTGCGGGAGCGCCGCCCGTTACCGCCTCCATGCAGTCGAAAACAGGCTGAGGCATCATTACCATGCCCGCCCCGCCGCCGAAAGCGTAATCGTCGGTATTATGGTGCTTGTTCAGCGACCAGTCGCGTATGTTGTGGACCCCGAACTCGAGTATGCCGTTTTTTTCGGCACGGCCGAGCATGCTCGTATGCAGGGGGCCGGAGAACATTTCGGGAAACAGCGTTAATACGTCAATCCTCAAAATAGCCGACCTCCTCCAAAACGGCAGCGTCAAGCAGTATCTGCTTTGCCGCAACGTCCACGCCCGCAAGCAGCTTTTTAAGTGCGGGCACCATAAGCTTCCTTTGCCCCTCTATGACGTAAACGTCGTTGGCGTTGGTCTCGAGCACGTCGGTAACGCGCCCAAGCTCCGCGCCCGCGGTGGAGCGCACCTCGCACCCGATTATGTCGGAGACGAAATACGTGCCCGCCGGCAGCTTTACGGCGTGCGCGCGGTCAACGCAAATATAAAGCCCGCGAAGGAGTTCTGCCTGCTCGGGGCTTGTGACGCCTTCAAGGCCCAGCACCACGGCGCCTGCGGCGAACTTGGCGGAGGTCACCCCTATGGGCTCGTATTGCCCGCCGCGCTCCAAATAAGCCTCTTTAAGGCGCTTAAAGCGTGAAGGATCGTCGGTCAGGGGATAGACCTTGACCTCGCCCTTTATGCCGTGTGGGCGCAGTATCTGGGCAATACGAAAATGATCCATATCAGACAATGTCGACAACGTACTTGGACTCGGACTTGACGGTAGCGGCGCGCACGACAGTCCTGATGGCCTTTGCTATACGGCCCTGCTTGCCTATGACCTTGCCCATGTCGTCCTTTGCAACGGTCAGCTCTATAACGGTCGAGCCGTCCTCGCCCTCCTTGGAGGTTACGCGCACCTCTTCGGGCACGTCAACAAGGTTCTTGGCGATATACTCGACAAGAGCGACTACGTCGACTTCAGCAGCGGTTCTCTCTTCCATCTTTGGGACCTAAGCTCAGTCGATGGCGCCGGCCTTCTTAAGCAGCGACCTGACGGTGTCGGTGGGCTGAGCGCCGTTCTTCATCCACTCCTTGGCCCTGTCAACGTCTACGTTGATGACGGCAGGGTCCTTGATGGGGTTGTAGTAGCCGATCTCCTCAACGAAAGCGCCGTTGCGGGGAGCGCGGGAATCCGCGACTACGATACGGTAGAAGGGAGCCTTCTTGGCGCCCATGCGGCGAAGCCTGATCTTTAACATGATAGTTTCCTCCTGAAATAATAATCGAATAGTTATATCAACACGGCGCAATGCCGATGCCGTCCAACAACTCAGAACCCGAACAGGCCGCGCCTGGGGCCCTTTTTCTTCATCCTGCCGCCCGTGAGCTTTTTCATCATCTGGCGGGTTTGGTCGAACTGGTTCAAAAGGCGGTTGACCTCCTGCACGGTGGTGCCGCTGCCCTTTGCCACGCGGCGCTTGCGGCTTGCGTTCAAAAGGTCGGGTTTTGCGCGCTCGGCCGGTGTCATTGAGCGGATTATCGCCTCGACACGGCCGATGGCCTTTGGGTCTACCTGAGCGCCCTTGAGCTGGCCCGCGTTAAGGCCCGGGATCATGCCCACGAGCTCGTCAAGCGAACCCATGCTCTTTACCTGCTGGAACTGCTCCAAAAAATCGTCCAGCGTGAATTCGTCGCGGCGAAGCTTGTTCGTAAGCTCCAGCGCCTTTTTCTCGTCAAAGGCCTGCTCCGCCTTTTCGATCAGCGAGAGCATATCGCCCATGCCGAGTATGCGCGACGCCATACGGTCGGGATGGAAGACCTCGAGATCGGTGAGCTTTTCACCCGTGCCGGAGAACTTGATGGGCTTGCCCGTGACCTCGCGCACGGAAAGCGCCGCGCCGCCCCTGGTGTCGCCGTCGAGCTTTGTGAGGATAACGCCCGTAAGCCCGAGCTTTTCGTGGAAGCTCTTTGCGACGTTGACGGCGTCCTGACCCGTCATGGCGTCGACCACAAGAAGTATCTCGGAGGGCGAAACGGCCCGGGAGATAGCCGCGATCTCATCCATCATGGCCTCGTCGATATGCAGGCGCCCGGCGGTGTCGATTATGACGACGTCGAGGAAGTTTTTCTCTGCGAACTCGACCGCGAGCCTGCTCGTTTCGACGGGGTCGGAGATGCCGCGGTCAAAGACCTTGACGCCCGCGCGCTCGCCAACGACACGGAGCTGCTCGATCGCCGCGGGACGGTAGACGTCGCACCCGACAAGCAGCGCGTCCTTTGACTGATGCTTTTTGAGATAGGCGGCAAGCTTGCCCGCCATGGTGGTCTTGCCCGCGCCCTGAAGGCCGCAGAGCAGGAACACGGAGGGCTTTCTGGAGCCGTAGTCGAGCTTGGCGGCGGAACCGCCCATGAGCTTTGTAAGCTCCTCGTTGACGATCTTGATGACCTGCTGTGCGGGAGTCAGCGACTCCAGCACCTCGCTGCCGACGGCGCGCTCCGTCACCATGTTGACGAACTTTTTGACGACCGTGTAGTTTACGTCCGCCTCGAGCAGCGCAAGCCTGACCTCGCGCAGGGCCTCCTTGACCTCTTTTTCGGTCAGCTTGCCCTTGTTGCCGAGCTTTTTGAAGATATTCTGAAGCTTTGAAGCAAGTCCTTCAAATGCCATTTGCGGCCTCCATTAATAGGTAAGGTTCATTTTACGGCGGCGCGGAGCCCCGCAGCCGCGGCAGCCGCCGCACGCGTTATCTCAGCGGGATCGCCGCCGGACAAGGCGGCCTCAAGCCGATCCGCAAGAGCGCGAAGCTGCATATCGCGCGAGACGAGCCCAAGCCCCTGCTCAAACCCGTGAAGCTGAGCGGACGCCTTTTGAAGGCTGTCGCGCACGGCCTGGCGTGAAATCCCGACCTCCTGCGCGATCTCCGCCAAAGACATATCCTCGTCCGCGCTCATTTCAAGCAGCTGACGCTGCCGTTCGGTCAAAAAACCACCGTAATAATCGAGCAGTAGCACAAGCTCGGCTTTGTCTGTCATAAGCGGTACCCGTCCACTGAGTCTGCCGCACAAGCGGCGGTGTAAAGTAAAATGGCTTTACACCTATGCCATTATACACCAACGCGCGGATTTGTCAAGCGCGGGCTGCGAATATATTGTAAAATCGAAAAAACCGTTGTATAATTCAGAAAAGCACAAGAGAGGAGCAGGTTTATGAAGCTTGTTATTGACGCCTTCGGCGGCGACAACGCCCCGCAATGCGTGGTGGACGCCGTTTGTGCAGCGCTGAAAAAAGATCCGGAGCTGCATTTTATACTGACCGGCCGAAAGGAGGCGCTTGAAAGCGCGTTTGCGTGTGAGGACATGAGCCGCGTTCAGATCGTTGACGCGCCCGACGTTATAACCTGCGACGAGCAGCCGACCGTGGCCGTAAAGCGCAAAAAGCAGTCTTCGCTGGTGGCGGCAATGGACGTGATGGCGCGGCATGAAGCGGATTGTCTGATATCCGCAGGCTCCACGGGGGCAGTGCTGACTGCGGCAACGCTCATCGTGCGCAGGATACCCGGCGTGAAAAGGCCTGCGCTCGCGCCCGTCATGCCCACCGCGGAAAAGCCGTTTCTGCTTTTGGACTGCGGCGCAAACGCCGACTGCAAACCCGAGTACCTGCAGCAGTTCGCCATTATGGGCTCCGCGTATATGCAGGGCGTTATGGGGATAAGCTCCCCCGCCGTAGGCCTTGTGAACAACGGTGAAGAGGCCGCCAAGGGCAGCGAGCTGTCAAAGGCCGCTTACGGGCTTTTATGCAATACCGACGTCGATTTCAAGGGCAACTGCGAGGGACGCGAGATATTCTCCGGCGAATACGACGTGATAGTCACCGACGGCTTTACGGGCAACGTCATATTAAAAGAAGCGGAAGGGCTGTCGGCCGCGCTGTTCAAGATGATAAAGAAGGGGCTGTACTCCTCATTCCGCACGAAGCTCGGCGCGCTCCTGGCAAAGCCCGCGTTCAGGTCAGTCAAAAAGACCATGGACTACACCGAGTACGGCGGGGCGCCTCTTTTGGGCATAAACGGCGGCATTATAAAGGCGCACGGTTCAAGCGACGCAAAGGCGATGCTCTCTGCGATAGAGCAGGCCAAAAAGTACGTTTCGGGCCGCGTTACCGAGAAGATCGCCGCGGGGATCGCTGCAGCCGAGGCTGAGGCGGAAACCGAAAAAACCAACGATTGACAACACAGCCCCAATGGAGTACAATTGGGCGGAATATAAAGAAAGGTGGTATTCAAAATGTTTGATGAGATCCGCAAGGCAATTGCCGAGCAGCTTAACGTCCCCATGGAGAACATTACTCCCGAGACCCGCTTTGTCGAGGACCTGAAGGCCGACTCGCTCGATCTTGTAGAACTGGTCATGGATCTTGAGGACCGCTACGGTGTGGAGATCCCCGACGAGCAGCTTTCCGAAGTGAAGACCGTTGGTCAGATCATCGAGATCGTCGAGAACAACAAGTGACCCAATGCAAGCCAACCGCCTGCACGGCTTGCCGTGCAGGTCTTTGAGTTGTTTTGGCAGGACAGTTACGGCGGGACGCGCCGCAAGCATTATGATATTGAACGAAAAAAGAAATGCGGAGCTTACGCAGCTTCAAAAGGAGCTTGGGTATGGATTCCGCGACGTAAAGCTGCTTAACACAGCCCTGACACACACTTCATACGTCAAGGGCGAAAACCGCTCGGCCGGGCACAACGAAAGGCTCGAATTCCTGGGCGACGCGGTGCTTGAGCTGATCGTAAGCGAATACCTGTTTGTAAACAATCCCAATATGAACGAGGGGCTGATGACCCGTGTGCGTTCGCGCGCGGTCTACGAGAACGCTCTGTTTGACGCCGCGAAAAGCCTTGAATTGGGCAAGTACCTGCTTTTGAGCCACGGAGAGGAGCATACAGGCGGACGCGAAAAGCCGAGCATTCTCTCGGACGCGCTTGAAGCGGTGATAGGCGCAATGTACATAGACGGCGGCATAGAACCCGCAAAGAAGCTGATCCTGAGCTTTGCGGTGGACTTTATAAACAACGCCGTCAAGACCGTGACGGTGAAGGACCACAAGACTCTGCTGCAGGAGTTCATTCAGCAGGGGCATTTGGGTCAGCTTGAGTACGACGTAGTATCGGTGACGGGCCCCGACCACAAGCGCGTTTTTACCATGGAGGTCCGCATAAACGGCACGCCGTACGGCAGAGGCAGCGGCAGCTCTAAACAGGAGGCCGGACAGAACGCCGCAAAGGCCACGCTTGCGATGCTCGGAGCGGCCGACGGCGGCGCGGCGGAGGCGAGATGAGACTTACCCGTATCGAGATAAACGGATTCAAATCCTTTGCAAAAAAGCAGGAGCTCTCCTTTCCCGGAGGGATAACCGCCATAATCGGCCCGAACGGGTGCGGCAAAAGCAATATCGCCGACGCCTTCCGCTTTGTGTTGGGCGAGCAGAGCGCAAGGGCCCTTCGCGGAAAAAAAGTAGAGGACTTCATATTCGGCGGCACTCAAAAGCGCAGGCCGCTTTCGTTCTGCGAGGTGTCGCTTCATTTTGACAACTCCGACGGAGAGCTTAAAACCCCTTACCGCGAGGTTTGCATTACCAGGCGCGCCTACCGCTCGGGCGAAAGCGAATACTACATAAACCGCGGCGCGTGCAGATTGAAGGACATTCACGAGCTTTTCCGCGACACGGGCGTTGGCAAGGACGGGTATTCGATAATAGGTCAGGGCCGCGTTGCCGAGATAATCTCGGACAAGAGCGCCGATCGCCGCACCGCGTTCGAGGAGGCGGCGGGCGTTATGAAATACCGTGCCCGCAAGGAAGAGGCCGAACGCAAGCTTTTGAACACTCAAAAGAACCTTGTGCGCCTTGACGACATACTTCTTGAACTTGAAGGCAGGATAGAGCCTCTGCGCGAGCAGAGCGAAAAGGCGCTTGCATTTATAAAGCTGCGCGAAGAGCTTAAAGATATAGACGTTAACCTGTTCATCTATCAGTACGAAAAAAACAGCGAACGCATCAGGCAGCTGCGCGGAACGGGCGAACAGCTTGCGGACGAGATACGCTCGGCGGAAGCCTCGGGCGAGGCGCTTGCGTCCGTGCTTTCCGAGGGCGAGGAGGCCGAACGCTCCATATCCGCCGCAATAAGCGACGTATCGCAGAAGCTGCTTGCGGCGACCGCGAACGTGGAGTCGCACTCCGGCGAAGAAAAGGTGCTGAGGGAACGCACGGCGGCGCTTGAAAAGGAGCGCGAAAGGCTGAACGGAGAGACCGCCTCCGCAAGGCTGGGCATAGAGGAACGCGAGGCGCAGAAGGCGGGCGTGCTCGGTACCATAGACGCTTGCTCCGCCCGTGCGGACGCCGCGGGGAAAAAGCTGGCCGCTGCCGAGGCCGAGGCCGCAAAATGTCAGGCGGCGCTTGAGGAAAAAGAAAACGAGCTTGAAGCGCACAAGCAGTCTATGATGGACAGGATGAACCGTCTGTCAGACGCAAAAAGCAGGCTTTCGAGGCTGGACGCCATGAAAAAGGCGCTCGTTTCGCGCACGGAGGCGATAGCCGGCGAAAAGGCCGCAGTCCTGCAGGAGGGAGAAAAGCTGAAAGGCGAGGAGGCCGAATGCCGCGCCGAGGACGAGAAAGCCGACCTTGAAATGCAGGGGCTGCGCACGGAACAGAACGGGGCCGCAGGCAGGCTGAACGAGATCAGCTTCGGCATTGGCAAGGCTGGCGAACGCACGCACGCGCTTGAAAACGAGCTTAAATCGCTTACGTCGCGCCGCAGGGTGTTGACCGAGATGAAGCGTGCGCACGAGGGGTATTACTCCAGCGTGCGCGATCTGCTGCGCGACGCGCAGAGGGACGCCTCCCTCTCCCCCCTTATCGAGGGCGTCGTGGCGGAGCTTATACAGGTGCCGGCGGAGTACGAGACCGCGATAGAGATGGCGCTTGGTTCGTCGCTGCAAAACATAGTGGTGCCCTCCGAGCAGGAGGCGAAGCAGGTCATAGAATACCTGCGCCGCAAGCGTTACGGCAGGGCGACGTTCCTGCCCGTGTCGGCAATGCGTCCCCGCACGCTGACACAGGAAGAGCGCTCGTATATTAATATCGACGGGTGCTTCGGCGTGGCGTCGGAGCTTATAGGGTTTGCCCCCCGCTACCGCGGGATAGCCGAAAACCTTTTGGGCCGCACCGTGATAGTGCGCGACCTTGACGTGGGCATACTGATAAACAAAAAGGCGCGCTCGTCGTTCCGCATTGCAACGCTTCAGGGCGACATTATGAACCCCGGCGGGTCTATGACGGGCGGAAGCGCGCAAAAGCGCGAATTCAGCCTGCTTGGGCGCGAACGCGAGCTTGACGGGCTTGAAAAGCGGATCCGGGAGACCGCGGCCAGCATAGACAGCGCGAAGGCCGAACGCGCCGCGCTGGAGGCGGAGCTTGTCCCCGCGAACGAGGCGCTGTCCGCCATTGCCGAGCGGATACGCAAGCTTGACATCAGGCGCGCGGGCTTACGTGAAAAGCACGAAATAGTGCTGCAATACGTTCAGAAAAACTCCGCTCAGCTTGAGAAGCTCGATAACGAGCTGGCTCAGATAGCGGACAATATCGAAGATATCGACTCGCAGACGAACGAGGCTGCAAGCCTTGAAAGCGGGCTGAATTCGGGAAACGAATCCACCGCCGAAGACATAAAGCGCGTACAGGCGGAGATCACCGTGCTGCGCGCCGAAAGGGACCGCGGGCAGGAGGAGCTGACCGCGATAAAGCTCGACCATATGGCGGCCGCAAAGGAGCATTCCGCCGCGGCGCAGGAGCTTGCAAGGCTCACGCGGGAGCTTGAGGGGCTTGCGGCGCAGGTCGCCGGCAACGCCGAAAAGGCCGGAAGCATCTCGCGGCAGCTTGACGAGTGCCGCAGAGACCTTGCTGAAATGGGGCGCGGCATAACCGCGGAGCGCACTGAGGTTGACGACCTGACCGACCAGATGCGGAAGCTCGAGGAAGAACGCGCCGAAAAGCTGCGCTACGTCGACGATCTGCGCGAAAGGCGCGAAAGGGCCGGCGCGGAGCTTGGCGAGCTGCACGAGCGCGCGCACAGGACGGAGCTAAACCTGAACCGTCTGCAGATGGAGCTTGAAAACATGACGTCGCGCATTTGGAACGACTATGAGCTGACGTACGAAAACGCCCTGCCCATGCGCCGTCAGATACAGGTGACGGCTTCGCATCAGCGGGCTGACGAGCTGAGGGCCGAAATACGGTCCCTGGGCGAAGTCAATACCGCTTCGGTTGAAGACTATCGCAACGTGGTGGAGCGGCACGCCGAGCTTGAAAAGCAGTGCAGCGACCTGAAACAGGCCGAACAGGACCTGACCGAGATTATAAAACGGCTGACCGGCACCATGGAAAAGGAATTTGCCGAACAGTTCAGGCAGATACGCGAGAACTTCTCCGCAACGTTTACCGAGCTGTTCCACGGCGGAAGGGCGGAGCTGGTGCTGTCGGACGCCTCGGACATACTGAACTGCGATATAGACATAATCGCGCAGCCTCCGGGAAAGAAGCTTCAGCTGCTGTCGCTGCTGTCGGGCGGCGAGCAGGCCCTGACCGCAATAGCTCTGCTGTTTGCGATACTGAAGCTCAAGCCGACGGCATTCTGCATACTGGACGAGATAGACACCTCGCTTGACGAGGCGAACGTTGACAACTACGCGGAGTATCTTAAAAACTACTCCGAGAACACGCAGTTCATCATCATAACCCACCGCAAGGGGGCAATGGCGGTCTGCGACTCGCTTTACGGCGTTTCCATGGAGGAAAAGGGCGTTTCCGGCCTTATCTCCGCAAGATTCAGCGGGAGCGAAGAAACCGCATAAGAAAGGAAAGGATATGGAAAAGGCAAAGAAAGAGAAAAAGCCCGGCTTTTTCGCAAGACTCAAAGAGGGTCTGTCCAAAACCCGCGGCGGGCTTTTGGGCCTGATTTTCGGCAACTCGGACGAGAAGATAAACGACGAGTTCTATGAGGAGCTTGAGGACGCGCTTATCATGGCGGACTGCGGCTATGATACGACCGAGGAGATTCTGGATAAGCTGAAGGCCGCGGTGAAGGCGCAGAAGCTGCCCGACCGCGGCGCCGCGAAACAGGCGCTTATCTCGATACTGACCGAACAAATGACGGACGAATCGGACTTTTTGGCCGAAGGCGACAACGTACTGCTTATAGTGGGCGTGAACGGCGTGGGCAAAACCACGTCGATAGGCAAGCTGGCCTCCATGTACCGGGCCGAGGGCAGGCGCCCCCTGCTTGCGGCGGCGGACACCTTCCGCGCAGCGGCGGCGGAGCAGCTAACCGTTTGGGCCGAAAGGGCCGACGTTCCCATTATAAAGCACGGCGAGGGCGCCGACCCCGCTGCCGTGGTCTACGACGCGATAGCCGCATACCGCTCCCGCAGGAACGATCTGCTTATCTGCGACACGGCGGGCAGGCTGCACAATAAGAAGAACCTTATGAACGAGCTGGCGAAGATCCGCCGCGTGATAGACCGCGAGCTGCCCGGCGCGCACGTTGAAGTGCTGCTGGTGCTTGACGCGACGACCGGACAGAACGCGATCGCTCAGGCAAAGGCGTTCGGAGAAAGCTGCGGCCTGACCGGCATTATACTGACCAAGCTGGACGGCACCGCAAAGGGCGGCGTGGTAGTCGCCGTCAAAAAGGAGCTCGGCCTGCCGATACGCTTTATAGGCGTGGGCGAGGGCATTGACGACCTGCAGCCCTTCGACCCCGCAAGCTTTGCGGAGGCTCTGCTGTAAGCCCTTGCCCGCCGCGCGGGCTTATGGGCTTTTGAACGGATCGACCGGGCGCAATGCGCCCGGGTTTTTATTTTGCACGCTGCCGGCCGTTGACGTCTATCAGCGTGGGGCCGGGCAGGAGCAGTTCGTCGACCGTGACGAACGTAAAGCCGTTTGCCTGCGCCGTTTCGATAAGCGTGGGAAGGTACTCCTCTATCTTGAACCCGTTGTTGTGACAGAGGATTATGGAGCCGTCCGCAAGCCTGGGCAGAACGGAATCCAGTATGGTTTGCGAGCTGCGCTCCTTCTTCCAGTCGACGGTGTCGATATCCCATTGAATGGGCTCGTGGCCCAATGCGCGTACTGCAAGTATGACGCGGTCGTTGTATTCGCCGTACGGTGCGCGGAACAGCGTTGGGCGCGTGCCCGTAATGTTTTCGACAAGGTCGTCGAGCTTTTTTATCTCATCCGCTATCTCCGCGTCCGTAAGCTTTGACATGTGCGGATGGGTCATGCTGTGATTGCCTATGACGTGGCCCGCGTCGGCTATCTGCTTTACGGCCTCGGGATAAGCCTCCGCCCAAAACCCGCAGAGGAAGAACGTTGCTTTCACGTTGTAGCACGCGAGCGTTTCCAGTATAAACGGGGTCTTGTCGTCATCCCACGCGGCGTCGATCGTCAGCGCTATCTTGCCGTCGCTGCGGTCCACCGAGTAGACGGGCAGTTCCTTGCGAAAGCCCGCAAGCACCTCGACCTCATATTCGTCGTCGGCGGATAAGAGCGCCGTATGTTCCGCGGCTTTGTTCGCGCTCCCCGCGGGCGACGCCGTTTCCTTTGCGCCGGCGGACGCGGCGCGCGCATCGGACGGCGAATGCTTTTTGCCGCCTATCGCAACAAAAACGACCACCGCAGCTATGGCAAGCGCCAATACTGCGGCAGCGGTGAAAAGTGTCTTTTTGGTTATAACGAATATCTTCATACGCGCCTCCGTTTTGTTTTTCGGCTAAATATATGCGCGGAGGCGGGGTTAAAGACTATAATTTCATAACGCGGATGCTTGGAGTGGAGACCTTTATGACCCTGACCGACTGCGGCGAGATAAGACGCGAGAGTATGCGCTCGCCGTACTCGTCTGCAAGCGTCTCCGGGTCCTTGTTTGTGGCAATGAGCAGGTGCCTCCTTGAATCCTGCCTTTCGCTGATTATGGAGAGCAGGGACTCGATGGTGATATTGCCTATAAGCGGCTCGGTGCCGAGGTCGTCAATTATGAGCAGCTCGGGCAGGCTGAAATCCGGCACGGGCGCGGACGGGTCGTGTATGCTGTCCATAATGGAGGCGACGAGCTTGTTTGCGGTGACGCGAAGCACCGACCGCCCCTTTTGAAGCACCGCCGTGCCGATGGCGTTCAGCAGATAGGTTTTGCCCACGCCGGGAGCGCCGATGAGCAGCAGACCGGGAAGCTCGTTATTTGGAAAATCCTCCGCCCAACCGCGGCAGAACTCGAATATGCGCTCCGCAGCCTTGTGAGCGCGCGGCTCCTCTATAAGGTCGTGGCGATAGTTTTCGAAGGTCTGGAACGGATTGAGGCCGGAGCCGGAAAACATACCCTCGACCAACACCTGTTTTATACAGGAACAGAGTCCTCCCCCGCTCCTGCCGGTATCGCGGCATACGGGGCAGGTATAGACGGGCTCGAGATAATCCGCCGGAAGACCGTGCAGCATCAATGCCCGGCGTATCTCGGCGTCCTTTTGGGCGGCAAGCTGAGTGCCGAGCGCGGCAAGCTCCGTCTGAGAGGCGGGCGACTCGATCATCTTTTGGGCAAAGTCAAGGCCCATCTCGCGCTTTTCACGCAAAAGCGCCGTAACATCGGGGCAGTTTTGCGCGATGAATGCGCGGCGTTCGCGCTCTATAGCGGCGCTGCGCGTGCGCCTGCGCGAAAGCTCGTTTTCGGCAAGGCGGTTATACGCGATGCTGTTAATTGCCGTCATCTTCGTAGAACTCCTCTCCCATGCTTATTCCGAGCTTCTTAAGCTCGTCGTCCGTATATTTTGCGCCCCTTATATAGTTGAGGGCGCGCTTTACCTGCGGCTTAGAACCGCCGCGCTCATGCGACTGCTCGTATTTTGATGCGGCGCTGACCGAGGAAAGCCCGTTTTCGTGCCACTCGTTCAGCTTGCGTTTCATCGCGGCGTAGGGCCTGCCCGAAAGCGAGGCCAGATCCGCTGCGTAAAGGATGAGCTCCGCGCTCATGCACCAATCCTTGAACCACGTCTTGAACGCGCCGCGTTCTTCGGCGTTGGCGGTGCGCCGAATCCCCGCCCGCGCAAACGCCTGCCTTGCAAGCTCGGCCGCCGCGTCGTCCTCCTTGAGCATGGCGTCGATCTGTTCGCCCGAAACATTCCCGTCTTTATGCCATGCGGCAAGTATGGAATCGAGATAGCCGAAGCTCGGCTTGTCGGCAGATACGAGCCTCGTGCAGGCGGCGTCAATGGCCTTTTCATCAAAGCCCCAGGCCTTGGTCCATTTTTCGTAAAGGGCAAGCTCGTCCTCGGTGGGAGCGCCCGGACGGTGCCAGCGCTTTCTCAGCCTGCCCGCGCCGCTCGAGATAAGCTCCGCATACTCAAAATGCTCCCTGACGGCGTTAAGCGTCAGCGCGCCCTCTGCGGCAATGGAGCGCGCGGCGGCGTCCATATAGGCAAAGCTCGTCTTTGCGCCCTTTTTATCGAGGCAATGCCTGACTATCAAGAGCGCGGCGTCCTGTTCAAAGCCGAACACGTCAAGCCAGTCGTACACCTTGGCAAGCTCCGCGCCGGTCAGCACCCTTGTGCCGAGCACGCCCTGCAGGCGGCCTATGAAGTCGCCGTATTTTGCGCCGGAAACAGCCCCGCCGGACAACGCCTCGGAAGGGTCGCAGTAAACTATGCCGCAGGACTCCCCCGCGTTTACGCGCACCAAGCCGAGCGACTCCCAATAGGAGAACGCCGCGGCGATATCCTCGTTTGTGCAGCCGAGCGCGGAGGCGATATCCCCGTCGAATTCGCCCGGGGCGTTGACCAACATAAGGCCGTAGATATACGCCTTTACGGCGATATCCGGCGCGGCAGCCATATAGCGCGTTATAAAAGTGTTGTCAAGGGGCGTTTCCCTTTTGGGGCGCCTGTCCTTTAAGAATAAAAAACCGTTCATTGGGGGCTCCTTCCAAAGCAAAGCCATTATACCATAAGCAAAAACCAGCGTCAACGCCGACCGTGGGCGCGAAAGCCACACGGCAAGGTATGCAAACGGCATTGGACATGGAATTGTTTACCGAAAAAATATATTTTCAGAAAGAGCGTTAATTTTGAGTTTAGCGTACATATATATATGAGGGGGGTTAACTGCTCGTTAATATGTAGATTGTTTTTTCAAAGTATTTTAATAAAAATTCTTGACGAGCAGAACATTTTGGCCTATAATTTATATAGGTGCTCCGAAATATCCAATTAGCATCCAAAAGAAGAATAGTTTTAACACAGGAAAGCAGACTGTTTTTCGATAAATAAAATTATAAACAAATAGGAGGTCGTATTCATGAACAAGCTACTGAGACTCGCATCTTTCGTTCTTATTGCGGCAATGCTGTTTGCATTTGCCGCGTGCACCGAGGCGCCCAAGCCCGCGGCTGCCGACCCGACGCAGGAGGCTGCAGCCCCCGTCGGCACCGAAACAGCCGACGGCGACCCGACAGAGGCGACGGAGCCGACCGCCGCGCCTTCAGAGGACGGTTACGATCCGGACGGCGAAAACGAACCGCCCACCACGACGAACGATCCGAACGCCGCAGCCAAGTATGAGGAAGAGTACCGCTTGCTGAAGGAGGCGTTTGCCGCAGTGCAGGCGACCGATTTTGAGACATGTGCGGAAAAGGTCATGTCGCTTGCGCCGAATTCCCCCGGCCCCGTATGCACGATCGAGGAGGGAAACGGGTACCGATATTTCACGTCCGCACCGTCGGTCCTTTTCGTAGACTCCGGCAAGATATACATAAGCGATCTTGACCCGCAGGGCGGTCTGTTTGTGTATGATATGACAAGCGGAGCGGCTGCACGCGCAGCAAACGTTTCCAACCCCTTGGGCCGCCCGATGGCGGTTGTTGACGGCAAGCTTTATACGAGCCATTCCGTTGAGGATCTTTCCGGAGGCGTGATCGCCGAATTCGACCCATGCGTGTCCGAGGGCGCCGAAACGAACGGTTTCTGCTTTATGTCCGCATATGATGGTACCGTACGCATGTATATTTGGGAACCGCAAAGCGGGCCCGGCAGCTATACCTGCACGTTTGACGCCGCTCAAAACAAATGGTCGGATATGGAAGCGTTCGGCCCTCTCAGCGTCCCGTTCGGCCTCGAGTGGGTGCAGCTGCACGGCTTTGGGCCGGATGGCAGCTGCTGCCAGATAGTTTGGCCTGACGAAAACGGCGAGCCCAATGCAAACCCCTGCATAGTGCACACCGACGAAAGCGGGAAGCTGCTTTCGTACACACAGCTGCCTTACACCGCGGCTGAACTGAACACGTCCGACTCTGGCCCCGGCATATGCTATGCGCCCGACGGCAGCATCTACCTTATGGTCTGTATGTTGGATGAAATAGCCGTTTGGCGGATAAACCTGGACTAATGGGCAAAATGCCCAGCAAACGGAGGGCCGGGACGCTCCCGGCCCTTCATTTACTCTATGCCCGCGCAGAATATACTTGAAATGCATATGGGTATGCTGTATAATGTATAAGATTAAGCTTGAGAGGAGTTGGTCTCATCAATGGATGATGGCAGTATATGGCGATGTATAGCATCTGTTTTGCCATCTTCTGCTCCTGACGGAGCGGGTACCCATGCGGTATCGGGCGCTGCGGGCGCCGCATCCGCTGATTTAAGGGTCATAATAATTTACGCTGTTTTGTTGGTGCTTTTCCTTGTGATAAGCTCCTATTTTGCGTCTTGCGAGATCGCGCTGGCATCCGTTAACAAGGTAAGGATGAAGTCCTATGCCGAGGACGGCAACCGCCGCGCAAAGTACGTTATGTACATACTGAACAATTTCGACAAGGCGCTTACCACTCTGCTGATAGGCAACAACCTTATGCATATAGGGTGCTCCGCGCTGGCCGTGCTTATTACGAGGCAGCTCTTCAGAGGCACCCCCTACCTTGCCGCAGCCCTGACCGGAGCGACGGTCATCATTACGCTGCTGGTGTTCCTGTTTGGCGAAATGCTCCCCAAAGCCCATGCAAAGGCCTGCAACGAGAGCTATTCTTTGAGCATCGGGCATTCGCTGTACATTCTGATGAAGGCCTTAACGCCCCTTTCCGCCGTGTTTACCTGGATAGGCAAGGGCCTGGGCAAGCTGTTTATGAGGGGCGGTACGGCTCCCTCCGTTACGGAGAACGAGCTTGTGGACATTATCGAGACGTTTAAGGACGACCGCGAGGAGGACGGCGAGCAGGAGGACGCCACCGCGGAGCTGATGGTGAACGTGCTGCAGTATTCGAGCCGCACCGTGCGCGACTGCTACACCCCCTGGGATAAGGTCGAGAAGCTTGACGAAACGCTGGAGGTATCCGAGCAGTTCAGGCAGCTGTCGCAGACGAGCCATTCAAGGCTGCCCGTCGTGAACTCCAAGGGCAACGTTATCGGCGTGGTGCTGATCCGTTCGTTCTTCCGCGAATACTTAAAGCTGCGCGATAAGCTGGACCTTGTCGACCTTTTGGACACGCCGTATTTTGTGCGGCCGGACATGCCCGTGGACGAGCTGCTTCTGGACCTTTCCAAGAGCCGCACGCATATAGCGATTGTAAGCGAACGCAGCGACATACTGGGCATTATAACCGTTGAGGACATACTTGAGGAGCTTGTGGGCGAGATATTCGACGAGTACGACTCCGAGGCGGCAGAAGGCGCCGCCGCAAAGGGGGCCAAAGCATGATCATCGTTGCATACACAGCCGTGCTGATAGTGCTGATAGTTTTCTCCGCGATATTCTCGGGGTCGGAGATAGCGTATTCTTCGCTTAACGAGAACCGTCTGCGCCATATGGCCGAGGAAGAAAACCGCCGCGAGGCAAAGACCGCGCTCTTCAATTACAGCCGCTACGACAACCTGTTAAGCACCATACTCATAGGGAACAATTTTGTGAACCTTGCCGCGTCCACCATTTCAACACAGCTTTTCATACTGCTGCTTGTGGACACCGGGCTTGTTTCGGAGAACGTTGCCGCGGTCATCTCGACAGCCGTTCTGACCGTCGTGGTGCTTATATTCGGCGAGATAACCCCCAAAATGGTTGCCAACCGCGACCCGGACGGTTTTGCGATGAAGCGGGCGTCGTTCCTGAAGATCCTGGGGTACGTTTTTTATCCGCTCGTTTGGGTGGTGTCAAAGATAGTCAAGCTGTTCTCCAAGCTTTGGGAGGACAAGGTGACGGACGAAACCAACGTGACCGAGGAGGAGCTTTCGGAGATAATCGACACAGTCGAGGAGGAGGGCGTCATAGACGAGCAAACGAGCGACCTTCTGCAGTCGGCGCTGGAGTTCCCGGACATATACGCATACGAGATAATCACCCCGCGAGTTGATATGGTGGCGGTGGACATAAACGACGACCCCGACGAAATAATGGAAACGATACTGTCTTCGAACTTCTCGCGCATTCCGGTGTATGAGGACTCGATAGACAACATCATCGGCGTTATACATCTCAACGAGGTATTGAAGGCGATAGCCGACGATACGAAGCTTGACATACGCGAGCATATGCTGCCCGTGTGCTATCTGCACAAGACGACCATACTCCCCCAGGCGCTGCGCGAACTGCGCGAAAGGAAGCTGCACCTTGCGATAGTCACCGACGAGTACGGCGGCACGATGGGTCTTTTGACTATGGAGGACATACTGGAGCAGCTTGTAGGCGATATCTGGGACGAATCGGACGAGATCGAGGACGAGCTTGTCAAGACGGGTGAGGACACCTACGAGTGCGACGGCGATATGCGTATCTACGACCTGCTTGACGCGTTTGACATCGACGACGACGACTTTGACGACGACAACGCGACCGTGGGCGGCTGGGCGATAGAGCAGCTCGGCGGGTACCCCGCAAAGGGCGAATCCTTCGACTTTGAGAACCTGACGGTGACGGTGAAGCAGATAAAGAACCTGCGCGTGACAAGGCTGTCCATAAAGGTGCATGAAAAACCGCCCGAGGAGGACGAGGACGACATAGACTGGGACGCGAAAAATTAAAGCTTTCAGCTCCGGGCATTCCCGGAGCTTTTTACTGGGTCCCGCTCCGTCTCAAAAGCATTAATAAATATATTTAATTTAGCTGTTGACTTTGCAGGTAAATACTGCCAAAATGGTTTATGGGTCTAACCCGGATTACTTTATCGGAGGTTGCTATGTTGTTCAAGACTATTGAGCAGGCAAAGGAATTCATCGTCGATAACGATATCGAAATGGTGGACTTTAAGATGACCGACATTGACGGTCGCTGGAGGCATATCACCATACCCGCGGAGCGCTTTAATGAGGATACCATGAAGTACGGTATAGGATTTGACGGCTCCAACTACGGCTATGCACCCGTTGAAAACAGCGACATGGTCTTTATTCCCGACCTTTCCACCGCCGCTGTCGACCCGTTTGCGGAGGTTGCCACCCTTACCATGAGCGGCGACGCCATGATAATCGACCGTCCCGCAAACCGTCCGTTTGACCAGTATCCCCGCAACGTCATACGCGCCGCAGTCAACTATATGCGCAAGACCGGCATTGCGGACACCATGATAATCGGGCCGGAGTTCGAGTTTCACGTATTCGACCAGATACAGTTTGAATCCCGTCCCAACTGCGTAAGGTGCGAGATCGACACAGACGAGGCCGATTGGAACACCGGCCTGGGCACCAACGGCACCCAGATACCCCACAAGGGCGGTTATCATATCGGCGCCCCGCAGGACAAGTACTATAACCTGCGTTCGCGCATGTGCATGCTGATGGAGGATTGGGGCGTTAAGGTCAAGTACCACCATCACGAGGTGGGCGGCCCCGGTCAGCTTGAGATAGAGGTTGAGCTTGCCGACGTTGAAAGCATGGCCGACAACACTATGGTCACCAAGTACGTTATAAAGAACGCCGCCGTTGAAGAGGGCTGCACCGCCACCTTTATGCCCAAGCCCATTTACGGCGAGGCCGGCAACGGCATGCACGTTCACATGCTGCTGACCAAGGACGGCAAGCCTCTGTTCTATGATGAGAACGGTTATGCTCAGCTTTCCAAGCTGGCTCACTACTTTATGGGCGGTCTGTTAAAGCACGCCAAGTCCCTGTGCGCCATAACAAACCCCTCGACCAACTCCTTCAAGAGGCTCGTTCCCGGTTTTGAAGCGCCCGTGACCATCGGCTACGCCACCGCCAACCGCTCCGCCGTAATAAGGATCCCCGCTTACGCCAAGAGCCCCATGGCAAAGAGGTTTGAGCTGCGCAACCCCGACGGCACCTGCAACCCCTATTACGCCTACGCCGCCATACTTATGGCGGGCCTTGACGGCATAGAGAACGAGATCGATCCTTCCGCCTGCGGCTGGGGTCCCTACGACTTTAACCTGTTTGACCTGCCCGAGGAGGAGAAGGCCAAGATCGACGCGCTGCCCACCAGCCTTGAAGAGGCGCTGGACGCTCTGGAGGCCGATCACGACTATCTGACCAAAGACGGCGTCTTCCCCGAGAGGCTGCTTAAGATCTGGATCGACCGCAAACGCAGGGAGGCCCGCAAGATCGAGAACATACCGCACCCCGCGGAGTTCGAGCATTATTTTGACCTGTAAGATACATCACGCTCATTTGCGGCGGCCCCGGCGGGGCTGCCGTTTTTTTCTGAAAAAAGCCGTGCGTTACAGCACGGCAAGGATACGGCGGCGCGTTTCGCACGCGCTTTCGGGTTTTAATGCTTCAGCTCTATGTCGTGTTTGCAGAGGCAGTTGCGCTTTGGCGAAACGTAAACGACACGCATTACGTCGTTATAAAACGAAACGCGCAGCACGAATGCCGATACGATGAAAAGGCGCTCCTCCTCCGAGAGCTCTTCTATGCGCCTTGCACGGGAGAAAAAGTCCCGAACGTCGTCCGGAGAAAGCGACAGCAGGTCGATCTGGCTTTGGACGCGGCGCACGCGCATATTGAGCATCACCCGTTTATCGGAGAACTTCATAAGCTCCTTTGATCGCTCGGCATTCGGCTTGTTTTCCAAATAGCTGCCCAAGGCAAGGTTAAAGGCACGGTTCGCCTCCTCCGCCTCACTTTGGGCACGCGGAAGCGCGGCCTGCGCCGCGTTGAGCGCCGGAGTCACGAAGGAGCCCAGCAGATGCTCGGCATTCTCCTGCGCGGCGAGCCTGCCGACCATGCGATACAGCTCATTTTCGAGGGCGTCGGCGTCTGCCGCGCGGAGAGCATTTGAAGCGGGCCTTGCGCCCATGCGGAAAAACACGGGACGCTCGCCGCGAATAAGCGGCGCAAAGAAGGGCTCCGCATCAGGCGGTTTCGGATAATCGCGCTCAAAACGGGCGCGGGCGTCGAACCACGTGCGGGTGTCGACCAGCCCCGGCAGGCTGTACCCTTTTTTTGACCTGCGTCCCGTATAGCGGGCGTTTGACAGCATGGATTTGACCGTCATATGCGTAAAAGTGCCCTGCCGCGAGGAGGGCATTTCATTTGCCGCTCTGAATATGTCGTAAATGGAGCTGCCCTCCGCATAGGCGCGGAATATGGCGCGTACGACCTGTGCGTCCCGTTCGCATATAACGGCCTTGCCCTGCTCCACCATATAGCCGAACGGGGGTTTGCGTGAGAATACTTGGCGGGTATCCCTGGCGGGGAATGCCGTGCCGTAGCCCCGCTGCCACTGTTCGGCGTACTGAGTCAAAGCTTTTGCCGAGCCTGCCACGCGAAGGCGCGCGTCAAGCGAATACGGCACGCGGCGCATACCGTGCATAAACAGCGGGCGCACGCCGTTGCGCACCAGAAACAGCAGGTTTTCAAGCGCGGTGTACTCGTCCTCGCCAAGCGTTTCCGGCGAGGGCATAAGCACCCTGCGGCAGGCGCCGAGCTTTATGAGGTTTTGCAGGTTTCGAAACGAGCCGTACTCGCCGCTGCGATCGCTGAGTACCCCGCGCAGGGCGATGCCGTTCACGCGCGCATAGGAACGGACGGCCTCCGCAGTAAGGCCGTCCTCCCTGAAATAGCAGTACGTTTCGCTCATTTGCCCATGTATTCCGCCATTTGATCCATATAATTCGGCCCGAAGCTCAGATACTTCTCGAAGAAGGCGCGGTGCTGTTCGGGGGTTTGCGGAGAGGCGGACTCGTAGATGTCGGCCATGTATGCATAGCCTATAGCATAGCTCATTGCGTAGAAGGGCATGGTGACCGCGTACTCATAGAATATGTCGGCGGCGTCCTCCAGGCCGTATTCGGTAAGAAGCTCGGTCACCTGCTCCATGTCCCAGCCGTCGTAATTGACCTTTATGCTGACGTACGCGGGCATGAACACGTTGCAGAAAGTGCTTTCGCTGTTCATCATGGTGCAGTATTCGGAGCCTATCTCGCCGCAGTTGGCGGCAACGAAGCTCTCGGTGAATACCGTCCAGCCCTCTGCATAGCCCGTGGGCTCAAGCGTTTGCTGTGACAGCGGCATACCCGGAGTGTTCCTTGTGATTAGGAACTGGAGCATATGCCCGGGAAGCGCCTCATGCGCGATCGTAAGCAGGTCTTCGGAGCCCTCGTCGGCGGGGTTTATCATCATCGTATTATGGCGGTAATCGTCATAGGGCGGTTCAAGATAGGCTGCAGGGCTGAAATCGTCGGCAATATCGTCCGGAACGGAGACTTTATCCAGCTCATACTCGGGCAGAGCGGGATAGTACTGCTCCGCAAAGGAACGGAGCCACTCAAGGTTGTTGTCGACCGAACCGAAGGTGATGGGCTCGCCGTAACGGTCGTAGATATCCTCCGGGCCGAACACTATGGCGTTGTACATGGACATATAGGTGTTGTGGCCCATACGCTCAAGCCTGTTCTCGACAACGTTCATGGGCTCCATGGTCGCGCCCTCGTCGCGGGCGGCAAGGTCAAAATAGGCCTTTGCCTTATCCCCTCGCTTTGCCGCGCCCTCAAACGGGGTGCAGTAGGGACGCAGCGACTCAAGCGTGTCGGCAAGCGCGGAGTATGCGGGCAGAACGTGCTCCAGAACCGCGGTGCGGTTGCGCTCGGAGGCCGCGGCGATCTGCGAGCTGCCGACGCCGGCATTTGCGGCCTGCTCAGCAACACGGTCAAAACAGGTGATAAAGGCGCTTTCCCCGCCCGCTTCGGCATAGCCGCGGCAGGATTCGACGACCTGATCCAAGGCGGTCTCGCACATGAAAAGCCCCTCTGCGGCCTTTTCCTTTTCAAACTCGGCAACGGAGCCGATATAGCGCTCCAGGTCCTCGACGAGCAGGAGATACGCTTCGAGATCGTCCGCCGTGCGCACCTTGAAGAGCATCAAATCGATCGGCAGCATGGTGTGGAGGCCGTTCAGCGGCGTGAGCGGCTCGTCATAATAATAGTAATCCTCATACATAAGGGTGACTTCAAGATTGCGCATCAGCGCATCGTACCCTATGCGGTTGCGCTCGGAGAGCGCATCGCGGTCTATCTCTGCAAGTTCGGCCTGCATTTGGCGGCAGTCCGCCATGGAGGCCATATGCGCTTCAAGGCTGAACTCGCCCCAGCCGGACTCGACCTCGGCGGGGTCTATGCCGAACCTTCCGGGGTCGCCGGAAACGGCCGCGTTATAGCTCAGGGCGTCCGCAGTAACAGCGGAGCGGAAGAATTCAAGGTCTATCGCCTCGAACTCAGCGTCTGCTTCTGTGGGCGTATGGGCATCCTCGGTGGGGGCCGCGGGCACGCCCGTGGGTCCGGCGGGCTCCGTCACGGGAGCATCCGTCACGGGAGCATCCGTCACGCCCTCCTCATGTGCGGCAACACCGTTTATGACCTCGCGTATGTTATCGACAAGGCGGCAGCCGCCAAGCGAAAGGAGCATGACGGCGGCAAGCAGTAAACAAAGCGTTTTCTTCATAGCTGATCCCGCCCCACAGCGGGGCGGCCTTTCCCGGGGACATGCCCCGTATTATATGCCCGCCTCAGTAACCGAGCGAGCTTGCGTGCTGATATAATAGATCGAGGTTGCGCTCGACAAGCTCGATCAAAACGGCGTCCGGCTCGACCTTATCAAGCACGGTAAGGTCGTACGGGAAATAGCTGTTCATATACAGCGTGCCGACGGACTGCGACAGTATGGGCTGCAGCGAACGCCCGAAGGAATCATGATAAACGGCCATGGTGCACGAAGCGTCTGCGCAGGAGGTCTCGACTATCTTGTCCCTGTCGAAGTTTATGGGCTTTTTGGAGGTATATGCGTGGAATTCGGGGTAAATGATGCGCTCCTCCGGATGCACCGTGGAGGGGTAAACAAAGTTGTGCAGGTCGCCCGTGCGGTCGAATTCGACCGTATAGGCGTCCGCGTCGTACTGCTCCAGCCCGAATTCGCGCGCGATATCGTTGTAGACGAGCATTGCGCCGTAGTTGTTCCAATGCGAATCGTGCTCATAATACACGGTGCGGGTATCCTTTGCGCGAAGGAGTATCGACTTGGCGTCTATGACGGGCACTCCCTTTTGGCGAAGGGCCCCTGTGAGCAGGTCGATATTGCGGTCGGCGTCCGTGGGTGCAAGCCTCTTCGGCATATACTCGGGGTATATCGTGGCCTTGTTGGGCGCCGTCATAAAGGCAAAATCAACGCCCTTTTCGGCAAACCCACGCCATAGGTCGGCAAGGTAGTTTGCTATGGACTGTATCTCGTCTTCCGTCAGCCCGTTTATGCCGAGGTAATCGTCCAGGGTCTCGGCATAGAAGATATGGTTTTTTTTGCCGATCACGGCGTTGGTGCCGTTGAAGTCGCCCAGCAGCGCGACGTCTGCTGCGTTGAACCCGGTAACGATGTATTCGCGCAGGGCAAAATTATCCTCGACGTATTTATCGAACTGAGAGGCGAAGTCGGAATTCAGGCCGTCCTCTGTCACAAGCTTGGGCATTTTCGCAAGCACGCGGTTTTCACGGTTGGCGTTCTTGTAGCCGCAAAACATGAGCACCGACGGCACAAGGCACAGGGCAAGCACGACGGCGACGAATATGACGTGAAACTTTTTCATGCGGATACCCCCTTAAAACTGAGTGTAGATGGAGGGGTTGTAATTGCCGGAAGCGATGAAGCAAACGCAGAGCGCAAACAAAATGAGCGCCGCGCCGTACTTCAGCGCAAAGGCAAGCTTGGGTTTGGCTTCAAGCCTCTCCCCCAGCCTTTCGGCGACGGGTGAAGCCGCGATGACGCCTACGGCGAAGGCTGCGAGAACGGTGGGCTTGAAGAGCGCGGAGAGCGCGGCGACGGTATCCGCCCCCACGCCGAAGCCGGCAAACATATTGCGTATCATTGCCCATGCGTACGCCATATTCGGCGAATTGAAAATGACGAACCCGACCGTGACCGCAAGCAGAGTATAAATGCGGGTGATCAGCCTTGGCAGGCGGATGCGGGACTTTTTAACGTAATTCTCCGCCAAAAGGAACACGCCGTTGTATGCGCCCCACACGACGAAGGTCCAGTTTGCGCCGTGCCAGAGGCCCGTCAGCAGGAACACGATCACCTTATTGAGGCCGGTTCGGAAGGCGCCCTTGCGGTTGCCGCCCAGGGGGATATAGACGTAATCCCTGAACCAGCGCGACAGCGTGATATGCCACCTGCGCCAAAAGTCGGTCATGCTGTACGCGGCGTAGGGGTGGTCGAAGTTCTTGGGTATAGTGAAGCCGAACATGCGCCCGAGGCCAATCGCCATTTGCGAATACCCCGCGAAATCGAAGTAGATCTGCAGCAGGAAGCAGAGCGCCCCCGCCCAGGCGTAGGCGATATTGAGCGAACCCGGCTCTATCGCAAAGACGTACGACGTGACGCGCCCGAGGGTGTTTGCTATAACGAGCTTCATCGCAAGGCCGATTATAAAGAGGCGCAGACCCTCGGCAGCGCCCTCTGCCGTGACCCTGCGGGAGTCAAGCTCGCGCTCGATGCTGTTCCAGCGGATTATGGGCCCCTGTACGAGCTGAGCGAAGAAGCAGATATAGAGCAGGAACTTGCCCGGGTCCTTGGTGGGCCTGACCTCGCCCCTGTAAGAATCTATAACGTAGCTCAACGCCTGGAAGGTGAAGAAGCTGATGCCGAGCGGACTTAAAATGCCGAGCGGGCGTATGGACGAGCCGAACACCGAATTGACCGAAGCGATGGCAAAATCGGCATATTTCATAACGGCAAGCAGGCCGATGTTGAATACGACCGCGATTATGAGCGCCGCCTTTTTGGGGCGCTCCCCCGCCCTGCCGATCCACAGCGCAAGCAGATAGTTGACCGCTGCGGAAAGCAGCATTATGGGAACGAAAGAAAGCCGCCCCCAAGCGTAAAGCACAAGGCTTGCGGCTATCAGCAGCCAGTTGCGGACCTGCTTCCACGGGAGTACCGTGTGAAGCAGGAACACAGCGGGCAGGAATATAAACAAGAATACAGCCGATGCGAATTCCAAGGGCTTAGGCTCCTATCTTAATTGGAGTAGCTGGGAGAATAGATGTAGATCTCGGATACGGCGTCGTCTTCAAAGAGGAACTGTATCCTCATCTCGGAGATGTTTTCGATATCGGCGGACTCGGTATAGGTGAGGTAGCCGTCGTCAAAATAATTCTCGCCGTAAGCGGCGATGACCTCGTCACGGGTAGCGCCCACGGTTATGCCGCGGGTCGTGGTGTAGGCGGGACCTGTGATGGTGAACATCTCGATGATATCCGCGCCGCCATCGGGAACGGTGCTGACGGTGATGCCGTCATAGGTGAAGGTCTTGTCATAGCCGTCGTAAACGCAGCTTACGGTTTCGCCGTAGGTGTAGCCGTCGCCGAGGACGGAGAGCACCTCCGCGCTGTCAACGCGCACGGGGTATGCCTTGCCGTTGATGACGACCGCCATATCGGCCTCGTTATCAAAGGGCTTGCCCTTCATGTCCTGAACCTCGGTGGGGTCTGCGGGCGCGGAGCCCTCGGAGCCTTCGGGGTCTGTGGAGGGTGCGGGAGAGTTGGTGCATGCCGCAAGCGCGAGCAGCATAACGAGTGCGGTCAAGATCGCGAGAAACTTTTTCATGTGATTTCCTGTGCCTGAAAGGCAGCCTTTCCCGGCCTTTAGGCCGAAGTGATATTTACCGCGTACCGCGCGGCGCGGGGTCAGGGCCTGTCGTAGCCCAACTGATAGGCGGTGTACATGGGTATGTCCGCCATGTCGATATCCATCACGATAAAGGACGGATAATCGGTGTCTGAAAAATGCCACCACTCCGTATTGATGAGCTTGAACCCGGAATCCAGCATGACGTTCGTCATATAGTCCACGTTGCGGCGCTGTTCGTCGGTCCACTCGGAGGCAGAGGAACGGTACACCTTTTTTGTGAACGTGTGCATGGGAGTGGGAAACTCAAGCTCTTTCCCGTTGCGGTCAAGCAGCGTTATGTCAACGGCGGCCGCCCTGTTATGGTTGGACGCGCTGTTGTAGGGGTTGGCGATATAGGCGGAGTTCTGCACTATATCGTAAAGAATGAACTGCACGGACTTGGGACGGTAGCTGTCGTAAAGCTTGATGGTGTAGCCGTCCCGTCTGAAGCGGTCCGCCGCGGCTGCGAGCTTTTTGGCGGTCGCGGTCTGCAAAACCGGCACCGGGCGCTTGTACAGCACGCGTCCCGTGAAGTTTTTGTCCGTGCCGAATATCTGATAGACCGTGATGTCGGGTATGACGAGGCGCAGGTCTATAAGCTCGGACTTGAGCGTGATGGGCGTCACGCCGTCGGACTCATACTCGATATTGCCGTGGCTGTCCTTTTTATACTCGTACATAGGGGCCAGGTAGCCGTACAGCTGCTCGGACGCAGGCACGACGAAGCGGTTTGCGCAGTAACACTCGGCGCCGTTATAAAGCACGCGAAGAAAGTCCTCGTTGGCGGCGTCTATGACCTCCACCGTTTCCTCAAAACCGATGGTCGCAACGACGGCGCTGTCGGTGTTGGGCTCCGCCCTGAGATTAAGCGCATTGACGCGGCTTTTGAAAAGCGAGGTCACAAGCGGGGTCGCGGTGGGCTCCGCCGTGGGTACGGACGTCGGCGCGGGAGTGGGCGCATCCGTGACCTCGGGCGTGGGGATGAATGCTTCGGCGCTGTCCTCAGCCGCCGTCGGCAGAGCCGTGGGAGTTTGCGTGCCGATCGGCTCCGTGAAGTACCCGCAGCCCGAAGCGGCGAGTATGGCCGCCGCAAAAAACAAACACACAAGCTTTTTCATATCAATTGCCTTTCAGCGCGTCAACGTCGGTGGGATCATAGCCCTTCTTCTCAATGGGGGGTACGTCGGCGCTTTGCGTGCCCTTGGGGCTGCCGTTTACGATCTCGAGCTTGGTGCCCTCGGGGCAATGCTCGTAGATGAACTTTGCCGCGCGTGTGACCATCCTCAGGCAGCCGCCCGTGCTGTCTGTGCCGATGCCCTTATCGCCGCTGTAATAGCTGGGCCAGATCCTTGAAGGATCCTGCGCGCCGTACATGGGCGAATGCACGAAAAGGTTGCCCCAATAGGGCGTGGCGTACTGGGCGCTGCCGCCAAGGGGAAAGTCGTGCCAGCGCTCACGGTCGCCGGAGAGCGTGAATATGCCGGTGGGCGTGCGGTTGCCGCCATGGGCCACCTTGTACCTGTCCACCACCACGGTGTATTCGAAATTCTCGTCCTTGGCATAAATGGTAAGGGTGTGAGAGCCCTTTTCCACATAAAGGTAATAGGGATGCTCCGGGTCGGGATCGACCGGGTCGGTGGGCGCCGGAGTGTCGGTGGGGTCGGGGACCTTTGTGGGAACGGCGGAAGGGCCCGCCGTAAGCTGAGGCCTTGCGGTGTTTAAGATGTCAACGGCTACTTCCCCGTCGCCGCGGCAGCCGTAAAGCGCGGCTGCGGAGAGAACGAGGATCATAATTGCAGCGAACTTTATATATTTCATCATTGTCTCCCATTTTATAGTCAATTTTCATTATACCACGCCGGAACGAGGATTTCAATCCAAAAAGGCATTTCCGTTTTATTTTTGCAATTGAACGGAGCGCAAAGCCGTGTTATAATACAGGATAGGATATTGTGAGAAAGGCCGCCCCTTCCGGGGCTTGGGACTTGCATGAAGCATCTTGTAACGGCGGTGGACGCGGGGTCCATTGCCGACGGGCTTGGCGTGCGCGCCGGATGGAAGCTCGTTTCCGTAAACGGGAACAGCATCCGCGACGTTATCGACTACGAGCTGTTTACCAATGAAGAACGCATAACCGCCGCGTTTGAAAACGCGGACGGCGTCGAGGTCTGCTTTGATATCGACAAGGAGCCGTGGGAGCCGCTTGGGCTCAATTTCGAGACCGGTCTTATGAGCCCCGTGCGCCAATGCACCAACCACTGCGTTTTCTGCTTTATCGATCAAATGCCGCGCGGGCACCGCGATACCCTGTACTTCAAGGACGACGATTGGCGGCTTTCGCTGATAATGGGCAACTACGTTACGCTGACGAACGTGGGCGAACGCGAGTTTCGCCGCATTATTGACAGGCGCGTACAGCCGCTGTACATATCGGTGCATGCCACGGACGGCGCGGTGCGCAAGCAGATGATGCGCTCCAAAAACGCCGACCTGATACTCGAAAGGCTCACCGCGCTGCACGAAAACGGCCTTAAATTCCACGCGCAGATAGTGCTCTGCCCCGAGCTTAACGGCGGAGCCGTGCTTGACAGGACTCTGCGCGACCTGTGGGCGCTCGCCCCCGAGGCGCAGTCGGTCGCTGTCGTGCCCGTGGGGCTGACCGAACACCGCGAGGGGCTTTACCCGTTAAAGCCCTTGACGCGGGAGGACGCGAAGCGTGCGATAGTTCAGGTGGACGCGTTTGCAAAGGAATGCGGCGCAGAGGGCTTTGCGTTCTGCTCGGATGAGATGTATCTGCGCGCCGGGCTGCCCCTGCCGCCCTATGAGTTTTACGGCGGGTTCGACCAGATAGAAAACGGCGTCGGGCTGTTTCGCCTGTTCGAGGAAGGGTTCATGGCCGCGCTTGAAGAAACCGCGCCCCTCCCCCGCCCCGTTAAGTTCAGCTCCGTCTGCGGCGTTGCGATAGCCGGCAATATGCAGGAGCTGTTCGACAGGCTCATCCCCTACGGTATAAGCATTCAGGTGAAGGCTATACGCAACCGTTTCTTCGGAGAAAGCGTTACCGTTTCGGGGCTTGTTACGGCAGGGGACATAATCAGACAGGGACGCAGCCTGTTTACGGGCGACGCGCTGATTATGACCTCATCGATGCTGCGCGAGATGGACGACGTGTTTTTGGACGGTATGCGCGTGCCGCAGCTTTCGGAGGCCGTCGGCCTGCCCGTTTACCCCATGCCCTCCGACGACGGAGAGGCGTTTATCGTCCGGCTGTTCGAGCTGGCGCAGAGTATGATAAGTAAGACGGATACCGCGCCGTTTTGTGCGGGATCGGAGGAATAAATGAAACCCTTAGTTGCAATAGTGGGCCGCCCTAACGTGGGCAAATCGACCCTTTTCAACCGCGTTGTGGGCAAGCGCATAGCCATTATAGAGGACACGCCCGGCGTTACCCGCGACCGCATTTACGGCGACGCGGAATGGCTGACCCACAGCTTTACCGTGATCGACACGGGCGGTATAGAGCCCGACACCGAGGACATAATACTTTCGCAGATGCGCCGCCAGGCGGAGCTTGCGATAGAGACCTCGCACGTTATCATATTCGTAGTGGACGGGCGCGAGGGGCTGACCGCCGCCGACATGGAGGTGGCGGAGATGCTGCGCCGCTGCAAAAAGCCCATTGTACTGTGCGTGAACAAGGTGGATCACGTTAAGTACGAGGATACCGCTTACGATTTTTACTCGCTGGGCATAGGCGACCCCATAACCGTTTCGGCTGAACAGGGGTTGGGCATTGGCGACCTTTTGGACGAGGTCTGCAAATACTTCCCCGCGATAGAGGCTGACGAGGGCGGCGAGGCCATACAGATAGCGGTGGTCGGCAAACCGAACGTGGGCAAATCGAGCCTTGTCAATATGCTGCTGGGGCAGGAGCGCACGATCGTTTCGAACATACCCGGCACCACGAGGGACGCGATAGACACGCCCTTCCGCTATAACGAAAAGGACTATGTGCTGATAGACACGGCGGGGATAAGGCGCAAGCGCGCCGTCGGAGACGAGAACGTGGAGCGATACTCCGTAATTCGCTCGCTTGCGGCTATACGCAGGTGCGACGTGGCGCTTGTCGTGGTGGACGCGGAGCAGGGCCTCTCCGAGCAGGACGTGAGGATAGCCGGCTATGTTCACGAGGAGGGCAAGGCAAGCGTGCTGATAGTCAACAAATGGGACCTTATCGAAAAGGACACTCATACCGTCGAGAAGTTCAAAAAGGATATGCTCACCGATCTTGCGTTTATGAGCTACGTTCCGATGCTGTTCATTTCCGCCAGGACGGGCCAGCGCGTGCCCCGCGTTATGGAGCAGGCCAACGCCGTTCTGGAGCAGGCGTCAACGCGCATCTCCACCGGCATACTGAACGACGTTATCGGCGAGGCCGTGACCATGTCAGAGCCGCCCTTTGTAAAGGGCAGGAAGCTGCGCATTTTCTACAGCACTCAGGTCAGCGTAAAGCCGCCGACCTTCGTAATATTCGTGAATGACGCTGAGCTGATGCACTTCTCTTACAGGCGATATCTTGAGAATTACATTCGTAAATCGTTCCGTCTGGATTCCGTGCCGATAAGGCTCATTATAAGGAACAGGGCCGAGGAGCAGGACCGCGGCTGACGCTCACAAAGTTAATGCGAACACAAACGGCAAAGCCTCCCGCAGTTTTGCGGGGGGCCTTTTTGCGCGGGAAAATGCCGCCGTCTTCTGTCATTTACGCGGGGGCAGCCTCATATTAATTGTGTGAAAAACGATTAGCCGAAGGGAGATCATTATGGACAGAGCTCAGCTTTACCGCGATATTGCGATGCGCACTCAGGGGGACATTTACATTGGCGTTGTCGGGCCGGTGCGCACGGGCAAATCGACCTTTATAAAGCGCTTTATGGATACGCTTGTAATACCCGGGATCGAAAACGAGCACGTTCGGCAGAGGGTCATTGACGAACTGCCGCAGAGCGGCTCCGGCAGAACGGTTATGACGACCCAGCCCAAATTTGTGCCGAACGACGCCGTTTCGATACGCCTTGCGGACGACGCGGCGGAGCTTTCTGTGCGCATGATAGACTGTGTGGGATACATGGTGGAGGGCGCTTTGGGCGGCAGCGAGGAGGACGTGCCGCGCATGGTGCGCACGCCGTGGTTCGACCACGACATACCCTTTGACGAGGCGGCGGAGATAGGCACGCGCAAGGTCATAACCGAGCATTCAACGGTGGGGATCGCTGTGCTGACGGACGGGTCCATAACCGGGCTGCCCCGTGAAGCGTACCGCGAAGCGGAGGAAAAGGTATTTGCTGAGCTTAAACGCACGGGCCGCCCGTTTGCGGCGGTGCTGAACAGCACTCATCCAAACGACGCTGACGCCATCGCCGCCGCGGCAGAGGCCTCGAAGCGTTACGGCACGGAGGTGATACCCCTTGACGTTATGAATATGACCTCCTCGGACATAAACCGTCTGCTTGAAAGCATGCTGTACGATTTTCCGATGCGGACGCTGGCTGTGGAGCTGCCCCGATGGGTGCGGCGGCTTGACGCCGAAAGCCCCATTCTCGCCTGCGTGACGGATGCGCTGAGGGGCTGTATGGGCGACGTGCGCAAAATGCGCGACCACGAGCGGGTGTGCGAGGCGCTGCGCGAAACGGAGTATTTTGAAGCGCCGCTGCTTTCAAAGCTTACGCTTGGCGACGGGTGCGCAAGGTACCGTCTGGAGCCTAAAGAGGGGCTGTTTTTCAGCGTGCTTAGCAGGGAATGCGGCGTGGAGGTAAAGGACGAATCCGACCTGATGCGGCTTATGCGCGAGTATTCGTCCGCAAAGAAGGAGTACGACCGCGTTGCCCCCGCGCTGAAGGCGGCAAGCGAGTTCGGTTACGGGCTTGTGCCGCCGGTGATAGACGAAATGGTTTTGGATAAGCCGGAGATAGTCAGACAGGGCACGCGGTTCGGTGTGCGGCTGAAGGCGCACGCGTCGGGTCTGCACGTTATAAGGGTGGACATAGAGAGCGAGGTAAACCCCTTGGTCGGCACCGCCGAACAGGGCGAGGAGCTTGCGGGCTGCCTAATGACCGCGTATGAGACCAAGCCCGACGAGATATGGTCGACGAACATATTCGGCAAGCCCATTTACGACCTTGTGCGCGACGGCATGGCGGGAAAGATAAACAACCTGCCGCCCGAGGTGCAGTTGAAGCTGAAGGAAACCCTTACGCGGATGGTGAACGACGGCTGCAGCGGGCTCATATGCATACTGCTGTAACGCGGGGATGCTTCCACGGCAAAAGAGATGCAAAGGGGTCCGCGCGGTTTTGTGCGCGGACCCTCTTTTTATGGTCTGTGACCGATAATTCGGCTATGCGGTCAGATACCCAACGCATGTTTGCGAGTCCTTCCTCAGAATTGCGCCATCATCTCGTTAAGCTCGTAAAGCTTCATATCAAACTCGTCCTTGACCTCAAGCGCGTCGGCCAATGCCGCGTCGTAGATCTTGTTCTTGCGTATTCCGACGGCGCGGCCCGCCTTGCCCTCGTCCAAAAGCTCCACGGCGCGCTGTCCCATCCTTGCGGCAAGCACGCGGTCGAACGCCGAAGGATTGCCGCCCCTTTGGATATAGCCGAGTACGGTCGCCTTTATCTCGACGTCGGTATGTTCGCGCACATAGGCCACAAAATCCTCGGCGCGGCCCGCGCCCTCGGCTATCATTACGA
This sequence comes from Clostridia bacterium, assembly GCA_017539215.1. Taxonomy (GTDB): domain Bacteria; phylum Bacillota; class Clostridia; order Christensenellales; family CAG-138; genus UBA3857. The sequence goes on from JAFYHI010000072.1 coordinate 50,387, forward strand.
TGCTGGTGAGCTTGCCGCGCAGCTTGTTCTGTGCCAGGCGCTTTGCGGCCTCATCCCACGGCAGGTCGATCTCGGGCACCAGAATAAGGTCCGCCGCGCCGGCAATGCCCGCCCACAGCGCGATATCTCCGCAGTTGCGGCCCATGACCTCTATAACGCCCACGCGGTCATGCGCGCGCATGGTGTCGCGTATCTTGTATATCTCGTTTGTTACGTTGTTTACGGCGGTATCGAAGCCTATCGTAAAATCGGTATAGCCGAGGTCGTTGTCTATGGTGCCCGGTATGCCTATGGTGGGAACGCCGTTTTTTACAAGCTCCATGCAGCCGCGGAACGACCCGTCCCCGCCTATGACGACAAGCCCTTCTATGCCGTATGCGTGAAGTACGGACAGCGCCTTTTCAACGCCGCCCTCGGTGCGGAACTCCTCGCTCCTTGCGGTGCGCAGTACCGTGCCTCCCTTATGCATTTTGTTCTCCACCTGCTCATGGGTCAGGTAATCCACCCTGCCCTCTATAAGCCCCTTGTAGCCGTGATAGATGCCCATCACCTGCATGCCGTGCGCCACGCCCGTTTTGAACACGGAGCGAATGGCGGAGTTCATACCGGGGGTGTCCCCGCCGGAAGTCAATACGCCGATCCTTTTCATAATAACACCTCGAAAGATTATTTAAGCTTAATGAATTTTACGTTGTCTTCGCCCATGAGATTGCCCAAAACCTCAATAAGCTGCGGCGAACCGTCCACGTTCATGGTCTCGGGAGCGAGCCTTTGAACGCGCGTCTGCTCGTCGAAAAACACCACGCCGTGTCTGCCGGGGTAGCGCCTTATCACCTCTGCCGCGCGCTCCGCCATGCCCCGGTTAGCTGCGTTGAGCCTTAAATACAGGCGGCAGCGCTCTGCCTTTTCAAGCGGGGCCAGCTCGTCGACCATTACGGTATTGGCCTTGTCCTCGCGCATTGAAAGGCGGCCCGTGACCTTGAGCGGGACGGCCTCTGCAAAAAGCTCCCTGCACTTGGAGTAAACGGCGGGGAACGCAGCAAACTCCACCTGTCCCGTCATATCCTCTGCGACGCCGTACGCCATCATGCCCGTGCCGGATTTGACCTGACGCGTCCTGATGCCGCCGAGGATAGCCGCAAAGCTCACGCGCTCGTTATCACGAAGGCCTCCCCTGCCGTCGGCCTCCGCAAGCTCCTTGCAGGTAACGCCGAGCATACGCACGGTCTCCTGATACTCCATGAGCGGATGCCCGCTTATGTATATGCCGAGGGCGTCCTTTTCCATGGAGAGCAGATCCCTCAGCCCGTATTCCTCGCCGCCCTTGGGGACGCCCGGGGCCTCAACGGCGGGCTCGTCCCCGCCAAGCATATCGAAAAGCGAGATCTGGCCCGAATCGCGGCGCTTCTTTTCCGCCGCGGCGGCGGTCATCTCGTCCTCGAAGCTGCCCATAAGGCGCAGCCTCGTATAGCCCATTTCATCAAACGCTCCGGCCTTGATGAGCCCTTCGAGCATACGCTTGTTAAGGCCGGCGGTCCTTGTGAGAAAGTCCGTAAAATCCTTGAACGGGCCGCCCCGTCTGCGCTCCTCGAGCATTGAGCGCATTGCGTCCTCGCCCACGTTGCGTATGGCGACGAGGCCGAAGCGTATCGCCCCGTCCTCAACGGTGAAATGCGGCTCCGAACGGTTTATGTCGGGCGGGAGTATGCGTATGCCGCGCTTGCGGCAGTAATAGATATAGTCGGCGATCTTGTCCGCGGAGCCGATGAACGAGTTGATAAGCGCGGTCATCATTTCCACGGGATAGTACGCTTTAAGCCACGCGGTGCGGTAAGCGACAACGGCGTAACAGGCGGCGTGCGCCTTGTTGAAAGCGTACGAGGCAAAGTCGGTCATCTCATCGAAAATGCGGTTGGCTACGGACTCGGGTATGCCGTTTCTGACCGCGCCGGGCACGATGACGACGCCGTCCTCCCCGACTATGCCGTTTATGAAATTGACGCGCTCCTTCTCCATCACGTCGTGCTTTTTCTTGCTCATCGCGCGGCGGATAAGGTCGCTCCTGCCATAGGAATAGCCCGCAAGGTCGCGTACTATCTGCATGACCTGCTCCTGATAGACCATACAGCCGTAGGTAGTGGAGAGTATGGGACGGAGCTTCTCATGCTCATAATGCACGGTTGAAGGATCCTGCTTGCCGGCAAGGTAGCGCGGTATCTCGTCCATGGGGCCGGGTCGGAACAGGGCGATGCCCGCGATTATATCCTCGAAACAGCCGGGCTTCATCTGCATCATAAAGTTGGTCATGCCCGCGGACTCAAGCTGGAATATGCCGATGGTGTCGCCGGACTTTATAAGGTCGTACACCTTTTGGTCGTCAAAGCCCATCGAGGCAAAGTCGGGCGGTACGTCGCCGCGGGCCTTTATGAACTCGCAGCAGTCGTGTATGACCGTGAGCGTTCGAAGCCCCAGAAAATCCATTTTGAGCATACCCAGCGCCTCGAGCGTGCCCATTGGGAACTGGGTGGTGACGGAATCCTCGTTCCTTTGCAGGGGGACGAGCTCCATGGTGGGCTTGGAGGAGATGACGACGCCCGCCGCGTGCGTGGATGCATGGCGCGGAAGCCCTTCGAGCTTCATCGACAGGTCGATGAGTTTTTTGTAGGTGGGGTTTTCGTCGTACAGGCTCTTCAGCTCCGGCACCATTTTAAGCGCCTCGGCAAGGGTTATTTTAAGCACCTGCGGTATGAGCTTTGCTATCTTGTCGACCTCGTTGTACGGTATGCGAAGCACACGCCCCACGTCGCGCACGACGGCCCTTGCCGCCATTGTGCCGAAGGTGATTATCTGGGCGACGTGATCCGCGCCGTATTTGCGTACGACGTAGTCGATGACCTCCTGACGCCGTTCATAGCAGAAATCGACGTCTATATCGGGCATCGTGATCCTTTCGGGGTTCAAAAACCGCTCGAAGAGCAGGTTGTATTTGAGCGGGTCGAGGTCGGTTATCTCAAGCGTGTAGGCGACGATGGACGCCGCGCCCGATCCGCGTCCGGGGCCGACGGGTATGCCGTGGGTCTTGGCGTAGTGGATGAAGTCCCAGACGATGAGGAAGTAATCCACGAACCCCATTTTGGCAATGACGCCTATTTCGTATTCGAGCCTTTCGACGTACTCGGGAGCGGGGTTTTTGCCGAAGCGCTTTTCCATACCCCTGGCGCAGAGGCTGCGAAGGTATTCCTCATGCCCCATGCCGTCGGGCGGAGTGAACTCGGGCAGGTGCCTGCCGCCCAGCTCTATCTCGAGCCCGCACTTTGACGCGACCTCCTCCGTATTGTAGACGGCCTCCTCATATCCCGCCATGCGCTCCAGCATTTCGGCCTCGGACTTTAAGTAGAACTCATCCGCCTCCATGCGCATGCGGTCGGTCTCGTCCACGAAATGCCCCGTCTGGATGCACAAAAGCGCATCCTGCGCCTCGGCGTCCTCTTTGAGCACATAGTGGATATCGTTAGTTGCGACGGTTTTTATGCCCAGCTCCTTTGCAAGCGCATTAAGGCGCGGAAGCACGGCAAGCTGCTCCGGCAGACCGTGGTTTTGAAGCTCTATATAAAAATCGTCCCCGAAAATGCCCTTGAGCCTTGACGCGAGCGCGCGTGCGCTCTCGAAATCGCCGCGCAGCAGGTACTGCGGAATGTCGCCCGCAAGGCAGGCCGAAAGCACGATGAGCCCCTCGGAGTGCTTTTCGAGCAGGTCGTAGTCGATCCTGGGCTTATAGTAGAACCCATCGACGAACGCGATGGACGACAGCTTCATAAGGTTTTTATAGCCCGTCTCGTTTTTGCACAGCAGTATGAGGTGCGCATGGTCACGCGCGGGGTTTTCGGCGTAGATGCTGCCCTTTGTGACATAGGCCTCCATGCCGATTATGGGCTTTATGCCCTGCTTGCGGCAGGCGTTGTAAAAGTCTATCACGCCGTACATTACGCCGTGGTCGGTAATGGCAAGGGAGGTAAAGCCAAGCTCTTTTGCCTTTGCAACAAGGTCGTTTATCCTTGCGGCGCCGTCGAGCAGGCTGTATTCGGTATGTACGTGAAGATGTGTAAAGCTCATTCCGTTTTTGCGGGGCGTGCGCCCTGTACCTCCCGTTCCCTTATTTCCGAAGCTATCGCCGCTATTTTCCTTAACCGATAATTGACCGCCGACCTGCCTAAGCCCAGCTTTTCGGCAAGCTGGGAAAGCGTCAGCTCCGGCTCCGCCATGCGGGCCTCGGCAACGGCGTACAGCTCCTCCGAAAGCGCGTCGGGGCCGACCTGCGACATGATGAGGGTTATATCCTCCACGCTCGACGCGGAGGCCCTTGCGGCCTTTTCCATGTTGGCGGAAAAGCAGTTCACCTCGCGGTTGGACATGTTTTTAAGCTCGCGCAGCATGCGGTGCTCGCGCACGCGGAGCATGGCCTCCCCCGCGCCCATGAAGGTCAAAAAATCCTCCACGGAATCGCCGTTTTTGAAGTAAAGCACGAAAAGGCTCCGGCGCTTTGCTATCTTCGGGGGTATGCCGCGCTCGCAAAGCAGCTTTGCCGTTTCGTGAGCGGCGGCCTCGTTTTTGAAAACGAGCTCCGCCTGGCAGCCCTTTTCGGGGTCCGCCACCGTGCCGCAGGCAAGAAACAACCCGCGCACGAACGCCCGAAGGGAATGCTCTGCGTCGAGCCCCTTCGGCAGATGCGTTTCGTAACTGCGCTCGCCGTTTTTGTCGACCGAAATGAGGCCCGAGTCAAGCTCCAGCCGCTCGACCCCGGGGCCGTACAGGAAAAGCTCCGTATTCCTGGCGTTTAGCCGTTCATGCACGTTAAGCGATATTTCATGCTCCAGCTCGTAATTGCGGCAGGCAAGCTTGGCCGCAAAGCCTATCCCAGGCGAGTATTCGCTGACGTAATGCAGGCCCCAGGTCCTGTGGGCGCGGGAATATTTGAGCGCGGCTATCGCAAGCGTGTACCCCGAAACGAGCATTCGCCCGTCCTCGTTCCTGCGGAGCCGTACCTCCAAAAGCTCATCCTTGACCTCGTGCGAAAATGACATCAGCCCTTAAACCTTTCGGATATCGATTCGGCCTCTATTAAAAGGTCCCTGTGTTCTATGGTGGTGTTGTACTTATCCTTCATGCGCTCGTACAGCGCCTCGGCCATTGCGACCGAACGGTGCCTGCCGCCCGTGCAGCCGAAGCTTATCATAAGGCGATGCTTGCCCTCGCGCCGATATGCGGGGATGAGGTCATTAAGCATCTGCGTTATGCGGTCGAGCTGGGCCGTGACGACGGAATCGCTCATAACATAATCGCGCACGGGCTTGTCCCTGCCCGAAAGCGCCCGCAGCGACTCCTCGTAAAAGGGGTTGGCCGTGCAGCGCATATCCATTATTATGTCGGCGTTCAGCGGTATGCCGCGCTTGTAGCCGAAGCTCGTTATGACAAGGCGGAAGGCGTTCTCGGTATTGGTGCCAATGAGCGACTCTATCTTGCGCTGAAGCTCGCGCGGGTGCATATCGGTGGTGTCGATAATGTAGTCTGCGCGCTCCTTCAAGGGGGCCAGCAGCTCCCTTTCTATGAGTATGCCCGCCGATGCGTCGTCATGCATGGGGTGACGGCGGCGAGTTTCGTTGTAGCGCCTTTGAAGCACCTCGTTCGAGCAGTCCAGAAACAGCACTTCGTATGGGTCGTTCAGCATTTCGAGCGTTTGGAACATTCGCTCCGCGCTGAAGCGGAACACCGACGCGCGGCTGTCGATAACGAGCGCTACCCTTTCGATCGGCGGCTCGGTGGTGCGGCACAGCTCCAGAAAACTGCCCATGAGCCCCGCCGGAAGATTGTCGACGCAGATATAGCCGAAATCCTCAAGCACTCGAAGCGTTCCCGATTTGCCCGCCCCGCTGAGGCCGGTAACTATCAGTATGTTCATATTGCCTCCGATCGGAGTATCCTGACTTCGGGTTCAAGCATTACGCCGAACTTTTTGTAAACCGTTTCGCGCACGGCCTCTATCACGGCAAGCACGTCCGCGGAAGTCGCCCCGCCGAGGTTAACGACGAAGCCCGCGTGCTTTTCGCTGACGGCGGCGCCGCCTATGCGGAAGCCCTTTAAGCCCGCGTCCTCTATGAGCTTGCCCGCAAAGTACCCCTCCGGACGCTTGAACGTGCTGCCCGCCGACGGGTAGTTGAGGGGCTGTTTTTCGCGGCGGCGTGCGGAAAAGCCGTCCATGCGCTCCTTTGCGCCGCCGTCGTCCTGCGCAAGGCCGAATACCGCGGAAAGCACCGTGCATCCCGGAAACGAGAACTCGGACCTGCGATAGCCCATGGAACCCTCGGCAGGCGTTATCTCCTCCGCCGCGCCCCGGCGGAGCACGGTCAGCCTTTTCAATACGTCCTTGACCTCGCCGCCGTATGCGCCCGCATTCATCGCCGTGGCTCCGCCCACGGTGCCGGGTATGCCGGCCGCCCATTCAAGGCCCATGAGCCCCTTTGCGACCGAGTGCTTTGCGGCGGCGGCAAACGATGCGCCGGCCCCCGCGATAAGCTCGTCCCCGCGCACTTCAAACGAGCAAAGCCCGCCCGCAAGGCGTATGAAAAGCATATCGAGCCCCTCGTCCGGCACGAGCAGATTCGACCCGTTTCCGATTATGAAATGGGGCATGCCCTCTTCTCGGGCAAAGCCCAAAATCGCTGCGGCGGACTCCGCATCCCGGGGCTCGGCAAACAGCGCGATGCGTCCGCCCGTTCTGAAGGTGGTGCATTCTGCGCCCGTCATATCGGTACGCGCCGGTATCCCTTTCGCGTGCAAAAACTCCTCTGCGGCGTTGATCAGCTCCATATCCGATGCCCTTTCTATAGTCTTCCATATTAATTATACCGTTTTTTTGAGCGCAATACAATAAGCCCGCAAAAAAAATGCGGGCTTAAAAGGTATGCCGTTTGCGGCGCGTCAGTCGATGTAGTTAAGGTCGCCGAAGAGCGCTGTGGGCGCATAGCCGTTCACCTTGGTGACGCGGCCGTTCGAATCGACGGTTATGTCGAAGTAGCCGCGGGTGCCGGTATCCGTCACAAAGTCCATCCTCGACTCAAGGTCGGTCGAAACGGGGCGGAGCTTTTCGCCCGCGCCGAACCAGTTGGCGCTGTTGTCGCTGCCCGAAAGGTACACGGCGGCAACGAAATCCGTCGAGGAGGTGCACCACCTGTCCTCCTCCTGAGTAACTATCCAATCCGAGCCGGAGCGGACCAGCTCGAACTTATCGTACGAAACGGCGTATGACGCGGTGCAGTTCCACGTGCCGAGCAGGTCCAGCATGCGGGCTATCTGCATAGAGCTTCCGTTTACGGACTCAACAAGCCCCGCGCAGGAGCATTTGAGCAGGCCGGACGAGCTGCTGTTGAGGCGATAGGCATGCGTCACGTCGTCCCTCGTGCCGGAAGAAACGGAGAGCATTACCTCCACCCGGCGGTCGCCGGTGTTGAAGTTGTTTATAAGCCCGTTCACAAAGCGGTCGCAGGTGACGGAATCCATAAGCACCTTGCCCGTTTTGCCGTTGGTGACTTTAAGCGAGATCAGTTTTTTGCCCCCGCTCTCGGTCTGGGTAAGCTCGACCTTTTCGGCCTTGCCGTCGAAGTCCATATCGCAGGAGACGGGCGTGTCGAGCTCAAGCCATGTGAGCGCGGTGACCGGGTCGGGCTTGGGCGTGTTGGTGGGCTTGGGCGTTGCCGTGGATATCGGCGCAGGCACGGGAGTGGGCCTTGTCGTGGGCTTGGGCGAGGCAGTGGGCTGAGCCGTACCCGGTGCGGGCGGATTCGTCGCCCCGCCCTGACCCGTGGGCTGCGCCGTGACGCCGGGCTGACCCGATACCGCGGGCTGAGCCGTTGCGCCGTCGGTCGCTCCGGGGTTTTCCGTGGGATAAGCGGAAGCGCCGGGATCCGCCGTCACCCCCGGGGGCAGCGCCGTGGGAGAAGCGCTTGCGGCCGCATCCGTGCCCGCGGGCTCGGAATAGCCGGGGCCGACGGAAGCGCCGGGCTCAAAAGACGCCCCAGCCGTTTCGGTAACGAGCGCGGAGGGCGAACCAGTATTCGCGGGCTCGGGAGAATCCCCGTGCCTGCAGCCGACAAAGCCGGCCGAAATAATTAAGGCAAGCGCGGCAGCAGCCGCAGTAAGCCTGACGCCAGTTCTCATTTACAATAACCTTTCCCGGCCGGACGGACCGGCCGCTTTCGGGAGCCCCGCTCCAAAAAGCGGGAACGAAGCGCATAGGGGCCCGAAGGTATTTGCCCGGATACGCATTTGTACTCTTTTATCATTATAAAGCATTCCGGGGCAAGCGTCAAGATAACAGGAAATATGTTTGACCGTTTTGCGCGGCGCCGAACTTGCGCACGGCTTCAAGCGCGGCAAGACGGTTGAAAAAAGGGGGCCTTTCGGCCCCGCGGTTTTGCAGTTAAGCGTTCGGTCCGTTACTTCAGCCGAGGTTTATCCTCCATACGGCGACTTCATCCAAGCTGTAAACCATAAGGTAAATATTCCCGTCGGGCGCATAGCAGATACCGGGCTCGACATTTGCCGCGTAAAACTCATCAATGGTATAGGGGAGCTTGGTATATGCCAGCAGGTTGCCGTCAACGTCGACACGCGCGATATAGGGAGTGCCGAACGAATCGTCGTTGGCTTCGGGCCAAGCCAGAACGCAGAAGCTGCCGTCCTGTCCGAAACCGACGGTGGCAGCCCAATCGTAATTGAAGGGAGCCTCCGGAGTTACGGCGCCCTGCTTGTTCGACCATTTGTTGGTCTGCATGTCCAAGGTGAAGCAGTAGCTGTTGCCGGACCAAGGCTGCTCCGCCTTGTCCATACCTTCAAACAGGCGTATGCTGCCGTGGTCTGAATAAAGGATGCAGGTCCCGTAGATCTCCTGATCGTCATTGATACAGCCGGCAAACTCGGTGAGCTCGCCGGTCGCAAGATCCTCGACCGAATGGGTAGTGTACAGTTTGCCGTTCAGAACCGTCATCAGGTTGTACCCAAGCGTCTTCGTCAGGCAAGGTACCCGGGATGCGGTTTTGCTTACCATATCGTAAACAAAGATGCTGTTCTCCCCTTCGGGGCACTCTA
>JAFYHI010000073.1 GCA_017539215.1 Clostridia bacterium
CCTTCCCCTCACAGGGGAAGGAGCAAAAGGGGAAGGAACGCGAGTTCGTCTTCCACCGCCGCCTTGCGTCGGCGTTCCATCTCATTCACCTCTTCCACCGCCTCCTTGCGTCGGCGGTCCCCCTTCCCCTCAAAGGGGAAGGAGCAAAAGGGGAAGGAGCATGAGTTCGTTCCTTCCTTGCCAAGGGGAGGACTTGACTTTCGCCCATTGCCTGCGTCCCGTCATTCAGCCGCTTTTTCCGCTGTGAAAGGGGCGTTTTTATTGCGCCGCAGCGGGGGCGGGCTCGTTCATGGGCTCCGGCGCGGTGCGGGCGGGCAGCTCAACACGGCGTATCTCCTTCTCGTTCGGCAGGGGGAGCCCCGCCGCTATGCCGCCGTGATCGGGCAGCAGATAACCCTTTTCATTCATATTATAAACATATCTCCTTTTTGCATTATTCTGTGCGTCCGGGCGGGGCGCGATTCACGCACGTTTCGACAAAATCCGACATAGTATGTACAAATCCCGAATGGAGGTCAAAATGATGTATGTTTGCAGCACCTGCCGCCTGGACGGCAAAGCCGAATGCGACTTTTCCGCGGTAAACGCCGGAGAGGCCGCCTACGGGCTTGCCATGTGCGGCTATGAGCCCGCCGCGATACGGCTCCCAAATATGTACGCGGCGGATCAGAAATATCAGGCGGGGCTCTGCCCCAACTGTGCGATGGCGTCCGGGACGATGTTCCCGGAGCTGGCCGATGAGTACGAGGGAGGTGACGGTCTGTGTCCGAAAGCGAGCTTTTAACGAGGATAGGCGAGGTACAGTTCGTATGCGTCGAGCTGAACCTTTACCTTGACACCCATCCCGCCGACGCCGCGGCGCGGACCGATTATCTGAGCTATTCCGGACTGCTTGCCCAGCTCATTTCGGAATACGAGCGCGAGTACGGCCCGCTCATGGGGTTTGGGCATTCGCAGGCGGAAGAGGGCTGCTGGGTATGCTCCAAGTGGCCTTGGGAAAAGCGATAAAGGAGGCAGCCTATGTGGATCTATCAGAAAAAGACGGAGTTTCCCATCAACATAACCTCACCCGACCTGAGGGTGGCAAAGGCGCTGATGGCGCAGTACGGCGGCCCCGACAGCGAGCTTGGCGCGGGCATGCGTTACCTGACACAGCGTTTCACCATGCCCGACGACCGCCTGAGGGCCACGCTCAACGACATCGGCACCGAGGAGATAGCCCATTGGGAGATGATAGGCGTTATGATAAGCCAGACCGTGGCGGGCTCATCGCTTGCCGACATAGAGCAGGCGGGGCTTATGGGCTATTACACCATGCACGGGCGTGGCGTGTATCCCGCCGACCCCAACGGCGTGCCGTTCACGGCAAGCTATATCCAGTCCACGGGCGACCCCGTTGCGGATATTTTCGAGGACCTTGCCGCCGAGCAGAAGGCGCGCGTGACCTATGAGCACATTATGGATCAGACCGACTGCGAGCAGTATCTGGCCCCGCTCAGGTTCCTGCGCGAGCGCGAGGTGGTGCATTTTCAGAGGTTCTCGGAGTGCATGAACATACTGCGGGAGATACTTCCCGAGCCGAGACGCCCCCGCGCGCGCGGGTGAAGGCGGCGGTTTCGGACAGCCGGCCGTGCGAAAGGAGGCGTTCCCCGCGCATACGCAGGCAGCCTGCGGGCAGAAGGGGGAGAGGCGCAAAAACACCCGCTGCCGGCGCGGTTTATATAGATCGCAAATGAGGCGGCGGCTCTGAAAACGGCTGGCCGCAAAATAAAACGGGCCCGGTGCGGAGAGTTTTTCCGCGCCGGGCCTTTGATTGCGAAGCGCCGGATGAGGCGGGCGCACGGCCTTTTGCGGCGTTCGCTTTTCGTCCAAATGTTTTTTATTTTCCGAAAAGGTATTGCATTTGAACTCGAAAGGAGATATAATAAATTATCC
>JAFYHI010000074.1 GCA_017539215.1 Clostridia bacterium
GCCAGCGGCTCGCAGCGGCGGCGGTCGGGCGAGAAGCCTTCTGCCCCGCGGAGCTCTTCGATATCCGCTGACTTGATGAACAGCGGGGCGGGGATCCCCTTGACCCGGACGGGCGTTATGAGCCCTTCCTCATACAGCTCCGCGAACGCCCTGCGGCGGCGCCCCGTCAGCCCCTGCCTTGCAAGCAGGAACCTGCGGAATTCGGTTTTTGTAAAGGCTTTTTTCATTGCCGCAAAAAACCCGCCCGGCTCGCGCGGGCCGGGCGGATTAAAACAGTTTACGGATTCAGTCTTATGGGGCTGCGGAATATGAACTCCGCTTCCTTGATGCCGATGTCAAGCAGCAGCATCGTCATGCGGTCGACGCCGAGGCCGAAGCCGCCGTGGGGCGGGCAGCCGTAGCGGAAGAACTCCATATAGAACTTTACGTCCTCGCCGAGGCCCTTTTCGTCGGCCTGACGGCGAAGCTGCTCATAGCGGTGCTCACGCTGTGCGCCGGTGGTTATCTCCGTGCCGCGCCAGATAAGGTCGTAGCCCTGGGGCACGCCGTCCTTCCTCATGTGATAGAAGGCGCGCTTGTCCTTGGGGAAGTCGGTGACGAACAGGAACTCATGCCCGTACTCCTCCATGGCGAACTTGTAGCTGAGCTTTTCCGCGTCGGTGGAAAGGTCTATCTTCTCCTCCTCGGGCACGGTGTAGCCGTAGCGCTTCTCAAGCTCGTCGTAAAGGTCGTGCAGCTTTATGCGGGGGAAGGGCACCGTGGGAACGACGGTCTTAAGGCCGAAGAGCCGCTCTATCTCGCCGCCGTACTTTTCGGCCACGTTTTTAAGCGCGTCCTGAAGCAGCAGCTCCTCCATGTGCATAACGTCCTCAAACGAGTCGATGTACGAGAACTCAAGGTCAAAGCAGGTGAACTCGGTCGCGTGGCGGCTGGTAAAGCTCTTTTCCGCGCGGAACACCGGGCCGACCTCGAAAATGCGCTCGAGCCCCGCCGCCATTGCCATCTGCTTGTAGAACTGCGGGGACTGCGCCAGATACGCCTTGCGGTCGAAATAGGTCAGCTCAAACACGTCCGCGCCGGACTCGGAAGCCGCGCCGATTATTTTGGGCGTGTGTATCTCAACGAAATCGCGCTCCAAAAGGTAATTGCGCATGGACCTGACGAACTCGGTCTGCGCCTTTATCATCAGCTTGTTCTTCTCGGTCCTCAGGTCGATCCAGCGGTAATCAAGGCGCGCGTCTATAGAGGAATCGGCCATCATGGGCATTGCCTCCGCAACGGACTCCACGACCAGCTTCTCAACGACCATTTCGCGCCCGCCCATCTTGACGGCGGGGTTGTCGACCACCTTGCCGTATGCGGTCACTACGGACTCCACGGTCAGCTTGTCGACCTCGGCGGCGACGTCGGGGTAAGCGCCCTTGTCAACGGTAAGCTGAAGCTTGCCCGACATATCGCGCAGTACGATAAAAGCCATATAGCGCTTGTTCCTGAGGTTTTCGACAAAACCTCCCACGCGGACGTATTCGCCGGAGGGAGCGTTTGCGGTCAGAACTCTTTCCATATACATACCGAGGCCTTCGCCGCGGGGGAAGGCCGCCTTTCTTTAAGCTTATGACAAGGCACGCGCCGCACCGCGGCAACAGCGGCAGGCCTTTTTGTTTGCGGGTAATTTTACCATAACCCCACGGATTTATCAATAGATTTTTGCGCTCCGGCGATCATCCGACCGAAATGCGCAAATCTTTTGCTTGACAAATCGCCCCGGACGCCATATAATGAACACACGCGGGTGTAGCTCAGTGGCAGAGCGTCGGCTTCCCAAGCCGATAATGTGGGTTCGATTCCCATCACCCGCTCCAATAACAACAGCCCCGCTTTTCGCGGGGCTGTTGTTATTAAACCGAGAAGCAGAATCTGAGCCCCGAATTTGCGAAGCAAATTCCGACATTTCGCGCAAGGGAGCAGGGGAGGCGTCAAGAAACTGCGAAATGGGGGTTCAGATTCCCATCACCCGCTCCATTTTTGTTTTGGGGCAATGCCCCAAAACAAAAATGAAAGATAATATGGGAACCGAAGCCGTGAAGAAAATGCGAAGCATTTTCAGCCCCGTTTTTTTGTACGCCGAAGCTGCGATGTACGGAGTGCGAGCAGCGAGAGCAGTGTGCAAAAACGATTCCCCTCACCCGCACCGATAATAAAGAGGACGGCGCCGCCGTCCCCTTTTGTTATTCAAGAAAGATACGCAGCCTTGCTCCCTCAGTCCAGATACCCTTCGCGCGCTTTTACGCCGAAGCGGGCTTCGAGAAGGCGGAGCCGGGCGTCGGTGATGGTGTTTTTGATTGGGAGATGGGCGATCTTCATATAGATCTCGGCGGCTTTCTCGGCGGTCTCGATAAGGCCGAACGCCTCGTCAAGATCGCGGCCTGCGGCATAGACGCCGTGCTGCGCCCACACGCAAAGGCGGGTGAGGCTCAGCTTTTGAGCGGTGGCGCGGCCTATTTCGTTTGTGCCGCAGAGCATCCACGGCAGCACGCTCACGCCCTCGGGGAATACCACTATGCACTCGGTTTCCATGCGCCACAGGGTGCGTGTGAATTCGCGCTCGTCAAGATCGTGAACGTAGGTCATGGCGATGAGGTTGTTTGGGTGGCAGTGCATTATTATGCGGTTTTCGGGGTCGGCGGCAAGCCGCGAAACGTGGCTCATCATGTGCGCGGGGAACTCGCTCGTAACGCTGCCGCCGTCGGTGAGCCCCCACAAAAGCCCGGCATTGCGCCCGCCGTCCGACAGACGCACAAGGCCCAGGTTCTTTGCCGGGTCATACTGCACGTTCTTAAAATATTTGCCCGTGCCTGTGACGAGGAAAGTGCGTCCGTCAAGCTCGGGCGCGTCAAAGCCCGTGGGTATGGTGCGAACGACTCGCTCGGGGTCGATGAGGCCCTCAAGCTCGCTTTCGCTGAGCAGCATGCTTATATTGCCGCCGTTCCTTTCGTCCCAGCCGTGACGGTACATTTCGGCCGTCGTGCGTATGAATTCCTCCATGAACGGAGCGGTTAAGATATCCTTCACCTGAGCCTCCTTATCCCCCGTCAGCCGACGAGCCCCTTTTTGACGTAGGCGAGCTGCAGACAGTTGAACGCGGTGAGTATCGAGAGCATCGCCCCGCGGGCGGAGCGGTAGAAACGGTAGTTTTCAAGGGTGAGATCGGCGAGCTTTTCGGAGCCGTTCATAATGGCGTAGCCGCCGTCGACGGCCTTTGGGACGCCGCCGCTCGTGACGGACACTATGAACGCCATGACGAACAGCACAAGCGCAAGCAGCAGCACGGCCTTGTTGACCCAATCGAGCGCGGAGCGCGCCTTGCCGAGCCTGTACGGGAACTTGCCGGTGAATATGCCGACCCAGCCGGCTATGGCGCAGGTGATAATAAACACGCCGATACCTATAAAAACGGTGGCGGAGGGCGCGAGCACCGCCGCGGGCACGGCGAGTATGGAAACTATCCACGCCGCAAGCGCACAGTAAAACTGCCCGCGTGTGGTATAGACCTCCTTTTCGCGGTCCATTGCGGCGAGTATCTCGCCCGTTGATAGGCCGGAGTATTTGCCCATTATAAATCGCTCCCTTCTGTCGAACGCGTATCGCGGCATAATAAAGGCGGGGTGCGGCCCCGCCTTTATTGTAACCTTAATCCATTTGGTTTGCAAGCTTTTCGTACTCGGCAAATTTCGAGTCGGAAAGGCCGTAAAAGCTTTTGAGTATCCTCAGCGCGTTGTCGGGCCGCTTTGAAATGCAGGTGCGCAGCGCGGAGACCTCCTTATCCCAGACCTCATACGACGAGGGCATGTGCCATCGGCTTATCTGCGCCCTCATTTCGGGGCGGTACTCGCCGACGAGCCCGTCGTAGATTTTCAGCGCGCGCTCGGAATTGAACCTGGCCTTGACCGCGTGAATGTAGCGCGTTATGAATTTGTCGCGCCAGTCCGGGTTTTCGTTTAGGGCGCAGAATATGTCCATCTGCGTGACGTAGCCGTGCGCCGAGGTGACGCCCTTGCGGTTGAAGTAGGCGGAGAGCACGCTGCCGCCCGGGTTGTTGCCGGAGAGCGCAAAGTCCGAATCGTAAAGCACGGCGCGCCATTTTACCTTGTCGTCGCTCGTGTGCCAGTACTTCTGGTTGAACATATCCCAGTCGTAAAAATAGCTGCGCAGTATCAGGTAGTCGATAATGGAGTCCGTATCTACAAGGCGCGAGAGCTTGTCGAAATTCTCCTTTTTGGACATATCGAGCGTCTTGCACATGTTGAGCATCTTGTTCCAGCCGTCCTTGGAGCCCGTGAGCATATAGCCGTTGCGCTTGGCTATCTCCACAGTTCCGCGTGAGACCCCGTGGTGGGCGGCGACGAAATCCTCGTTCATGTTCTCCTTAAGGTCGTAGACGCCGCGGTATTCGCCGTTTATATAGACAATGACGGGCTGAACGGGGGCGTAGTCCACGTTGAAGCCCTTTGCCATGCGGCTTACGAAGCTGTCACGAATATGGGCGTAATAGGCGTCCTGACCGCCGTTTCGCAGCACGAGTGAGCGGAACGAGTTGACCCCGTCCTCAAACAGGGGGTAGTCGAGGGACGAGCGCCCGTACCCCGCGCGGAAGTACAGCCCGAGCGACTTTTGGGGATAAGTCGCGGTGGAGGCGCCGCTTACCCTGACGCCCGCGCCGGAGGATATGGCGGGGCGGCCGTCAACGTAGTACTCCATAAAGCAGGGCACCTCGTCGCCCTTGGTGACTGAGCCGTTTGAGTTCATATTCGAAACGTACATGCGCTTATAGTCCGACTGGCTCATAGAAAGAGTTACCACGGGCAGCGTGTGCGCGTCTTTGAAAACGTAGGTATGTACGGCGACGGGGCTTGAAAGCAGGCCGTTCCCGAACGCGCGCGCCTTGATGACCGTGCTCTTTGAAACGGTTATGGGCCCGGTATAGAGCTTGGAGCTTTGGGTGGGGTCGGAGCCGTTGTCGGTGTAGCGTATCTCGGCGCCGGCGGTGGAGCAGGTTATGGTAAGGTTGAACGATTCGGAGGCGTAAAGCCCCGTTCTCGAAAGCACGGGCTCGGCGCAGGCGGCGGGCAGGGGAGAGGCGTTTTTATAGCCCTTGGTGGGCGTTTCAAAGTAAACGCGGGCCCCCGACTGAGAAAGCTCCTCGCGTCCGCTGGTAACGCCGGGGCGGGTCACGCCGGTTTCAAACACGTCGCACACGGCGCTGTACTCGTTGAAAAGGTAAAGCGTGTCGCCCGCGGCGGAAACCGAAAAGGGGTTTATGACGGCATAGCCGCCCGCCTTTATGCTGACCTTGTCAAGGGCGTATTTGTCGGGCTTATCCGGGTCGTCGGTTATGTGCCAGCCGGAGAGCGTTACCGGAGCGCCGGTGCGGTTCGTCAGCTCTATCCAATCGCGACCGCCGCTCCTTGCGGGGCTTACGGCGCAGACCTCGCTTATATAGACGCCGCGGGCGTTGAACCCGCCCGCGTCAGCATATTTTTCAAGCCCGTAACTGCTGTTTGGCGCGCCCGGCGTGGGCGACGAATAATAGCGCACTTCATCCTCGGAATTGCGCCCGACGGATACGTTGGGCAGTATCCCTTCGGGAATGTCGATATGGTCCTGCCCCATGCCGTTAAGGCAGGAGAGATACAGCGTTTCGCCCTCTGCCAGTTTGAACGGGGCGTGTATCTCAGCCTCGCTGCCTTCCGCGCCCGAGAGGAACACCAGCGCGTACTTGCCCGGCAGCAGCGATACCTTGGGCAGGCGGTATTTCAGCGGGTCCGCCGGGTCGTCGGAGAGATAATAGTAAGAAAGATCTATGGGGTTTTCGGTGGTGTTCAAAAGCTCCGCCCAGTCGCTGCGGTTGCCGTACATATCGGTTATGCCGTACTTGTTGTCGGCAAGCACCTCGTTTATTATAATGCCCATGCCGTCGGGGCCGTCGTCGTGCCATGCGGCCTCGGAAAAGGTCTCGGAGGAGTTGGCCTCTCCCTTGGTGACAACGGCGGTGTATGCCGCGCCTCCATTCACGGAAACGACCGAAACGCCGTCGGGGAGCCCCGCCGCAAACTCAAGCCTGTCGACCTCGCGCCCGATGCCGCTGAAAAGATACAGCCCCGTTTCGGAGCGGTTCAGACGGAAAGAGGCGGTAAAGGGGGAGTCGGGGTCGGCCTCGTTCAGCTCTATCACGGCGTATTCGCCCGGCGCAAGCTCGTGCGGGGGCATGCGCCATTTGGCGGGGTCGGCGGGGTCGTCGGAGAGGTAATAGTCCGAAAGGTCCGCGGTTTCGCCTGATGCGTTCACAAGCTCGGCCCAGCCCTCTTTGCCGGGCATGAGCTCCGAAATGCGCAGGGCGTCGGCTGTGCCCGCGCCTGCCGCCGCCTCGTCGAGAGTGGGGTAAACGGCGGAGTTCTCCTGCCCGAACGTGGGCGACGCGCAGTAGCCGTAGCTGCCGTCGTCTGCCCTTGCCCACGAGATATCCGCGGTCAGCGCGGGCACCTCAAAGCAGGCAAGCTGCCCTGCGCCGTCGGCAAAATACAGCTTTTCGCCCGTGCGGGATATGCCGAAGGGCGCGGCAATATCGCCCTCTCTCGGCTCAGACACGCATATTACGGTCATAAGCGCGCCGGGCTCCAGCACCGTGCCTTCGGGGAACGTGAGACTGGGCTGCATGGAGGGCTTGTCGCCCATACGCCAGCCGGATATGTCAAGCGCCTTGGAGGATACGTTTTTAAGCTCGACCCAGTCGGCGGAACCGTATGTTTCGTCGGTATGAGAGCGGGAATTGACCGCCACCGCCTCGTTTAATACAAGGCCCGAAAGCGGCGCGGACTCGGAGGGCGCCGCCGCCTCGTGAGAGGCGAACGGGAGCTGGGAGGGAAGATCTATCCCGCAGCCGCAGGCAAACGCGGCAAAGGACGCGGCGCAAAGCGCAACGGCGGCCCGGCGGAGGCGCCTGCCCCACACGCCTGAAAGGATGCTTGAGAAAACGGTCTTCATATAAACAATCCCTCGACTGTATTATTCAAGACACTACAAATCTTGACAAATACATTATACATCGGCACGCCGCAAAATGGAAGAGAGCGCGCAGAATATAAACGCCGGTACCTGCCGGCGGGCAAGGGCGCTGCGCATGGCATAATTTAGTGTTGACAGCGGGTTTTTACGGTGATATAATTATTCTTTGAACAGGCTGTGAAGGGGAAAAGCTGCCCGCAGGCCATGAAAGAGAGGCGCGCCGCCGGCTGAAAGCGCGCTATGGCAGCGCAAGCGTAAAGTTCGCCCCGGAGCCTCGCGGGTGAAGCTTATTGCAAGTGCGTAGCCTGCGGCGGGGGCGCCCGTTACAGCGTTGGAAAAGGCGCCGCGAAAGCGGCGTGAATCAGGGTGGTACCACGGCCGTATGCCGTCCCTTTGGGGGGCATACGGTTTTATTTATGCAAATAAGGAAAGGAGTTTCCATAGATGTTTGAAGAACTGAAACAGATACGCGAGGCGGCGCTCAGGCAGCTTGAGGAGGCGGTTTCCTCCGAAGAGCTGAACGAGCTGTCCACGTCCGTACTGGGCAGGGGCGGCAAGCTTACCGCCATACTGCGCACGATGGGCAAGCTCTCCGCCGAGGAGAGGGCCGAGATGGGCAAGCGGGCAAACCTCGTAAAGCAGGAGCTTGCGGAGCGGTTTGAAGAGCGCAGGGCCGCTCTTGCCGAGCTTGCGGAGCAGCGCCGCATCGAGCGCGAGGCGATAGACGTGACGCTTCCCGGCGTGAGGAAGGCGGCCGGCACGGGCGCACTCAACCCGCTCACACTCGTTTACCGCGAGATAAGGGATGCGCTGGTGGGCCTTGGCTTTACGACCTTTGAAGGGCCGGAGGTGGAGTACGACGAGTATAACTTCACGCTTTTGAACCTGCCGCCCGACCACCCCGCGAGGGATATGCAGGATACCTTCTATATCAACGACAAGGTGCTTTTGAGGACGCACACCTCCCCGTGCGAGGCAAGGGCGCTTAAGTCGCTCGACCTGCCGTTCCGCCTGGTCATACCCGGGCGCTGCTTCCGCGTGGACGAGCCGGACGCCAGCCACAGCCCCGTGTTCATGCAGATGGAGGGCCTTGTTGTGGACAGGAACGTTT
Source organism: Clostridia bacterium (assembly GCA_017539215.1). Taxonomy (GTDB): domain Bacteria; phylum Bacillota; class Clostridia; order Christensenellales; family CAG-138; genus UBA3857. The sequence continues at coordinate 8,174 of JAFYHI010000074.1, forward strand.
CGCTTGCCGACCTCAAGGGCACGATAGACTCGTTTGTAAAGGCCGTGTTCGGCTAGCAGGTCGAGTCGCGCTTAAGGCCCAGCTACTTCCCCTTCACGGAGCCGTCCGCCGAGGTGGACATCTCCTGCACCATTTGCGGCGGCAAGGGCTGTTCCTCCTGCAAGGGCACCGGCTGGATGGAGATTATGGGCTGCGGCATCACCAACCCGCACGAGATCGTCAACTGCGGGCATGACTCCGACGAGTGGCGCGCCTTTGCGTGGGGCGTCGGCGTCGACCGCGTGGCCTGCCTTAAATACGGCATTTCCGATATCCGCCTGATCTATGAGGGCGACGGCAGGTTCCTCAGCCAGTTCAAATAAGAAACGGAGGCAGATGATATGAAACTACCGCTTAAATGGCTTAAAGAATACGTCGACTTCAACGTGACTCCCGAGGAGTTTGCGGAAAGGATGCTGCTTCGCGGGTTCGAAGTGGCGGAGATCATCCCCGAAATGGACGGCATCGACGGCGTGTACGTCTGCACGATCACCGGGATTGAGCCCCATCCCAACGCGGATAAGCTGCGCGTCTGCACCGTAGACGCCGGGCGGGGCGAGCTTTTGCAGATAGTGACCAACGCGACCAACGTAAAGGCCGGCGACCAGGTGCCCGTTGCGCTTGACGGCGCGACGCTGACGGGCGGGCTTGTCATTCATCCCACCAAGATGCGCGGCGTGGCCTCTGCGGGCATGTTCTGCGGCAATGAGGAGATAGGCATTACCGACGCCGACTACCCCGGCTGTGAAAACGGCGGGGTCATGGTATTCTCCGAGGCGCACCCCAACGGTCAGCGCATACAGGAGGCGCTTGATATGGACGACTGCGTGTTCGATATCGAGCTTACCCCCAACCGCCCGGACTGCCAGTCCATCATCGGCATCTGCCGCGAGGCGGCGGCAGCGCTGGGTCAGCGTTTCCGCGAGCCGGAGATAAAGCGGGTGGAGGGCTATGGCGACTGCACGGATATTGCCTCCGTCACCGTTGAAAACCCCTACCTTTGCCCGCGCTATACGGCGCGCGTCGTAACAGACCTCAACATTGAGCCTTCGCCCTTGTGGCTGCAGAAAAAGCTTCGCTCCGTGGGCTTGAGGCCCATCAACAACATAGTCGACATAACGAACCTCGTGCTGGTCGAGTACGGTCACCCCATGCACGCGTTTGACCTTGCCTGCGTTGCCGACAGCCATATCGTCGTGCGCAACGCGCGTGAGGGCGAGGTCGTCTATACCCTCGATGGAAAAGAGCGCGTTATGAGCGCCGATATGCTGCTCATCGCCGACCCCGAAAAAGGCGTGGGCGTTGCGGGCGTTATGGGCGGCCTCAACAGCGAGATAACCGAAAACACAAAGGCCACTCTGTTTGAAAGCGCCGTCTTCCGCCCCGAAAACATCCGCTCCACCGCAAGGCGGCTCCACCACGTCACCGATTCCGCCGCGCGCTTTATAAAGGGCGTGGAGCCGGTCAACGCCGAGCTTGCGCTTGCACGCGCGATAGAGCTTGTGGAAGAGCTGCACGCGGGCCGCGTCATGGGCGGCATGATAGACGTCTGCTCCGCCGACCTTGCCGAGAAGGAGACCGCCGCGTCCGTTTCGCACATCAACGAGATACTCAATACCGACCTTTCCGCCGAGAAGATGGCGGAGCTGCTCGGCTCCATCAACATCCCCACCGAGGCCGTGGGCGATACGTTGAAGATACGCGTGCCGCACTTCCGCACGGATATAGAGGACGGCCTTGAGACCGACTGGGATATCGCCGAGGAGGTGGGCCGCCTTTACGGCTATACGAACATCGCGCCTACGCTCATGCGCGGCGACACGTTCCGCGGCAGAGTCGGGCAGAGCTTCAAGGACGAGGACGCCGTAAAGGACACCATGGCGTCGCTCGGCTGCCTTGAGCTTTACAACTACAACTTCATCTCTCCCAAGGAGATCGAGGACCTTATGATACCCGAGGGCGACGAAAGGCGCAAGCTCGTATGGCTTATGAACCCGTTCGGCGAGGACCAGTCCCTCATGCGCACGGAACTGGCGGGCGGGCTCCTGCGCGCGGCGGCGCTCAACCTCAACCGCAGGACGGGCTTCGGGCGGTTCTTCGAGGTGGGCAACGTCCATTTCGACAACGGCGACCTGCCCGAGGAAAGGAAGCTGCTCGGCGTGATCCACTTCGGCGCCGACGAGGATTTCTTCACATTGAAAGGCACGCTCGAAGCTCTCTTCGAGAAGCTCGGCATAGAGCGTGTCCGCTTTGAGGCGGGCGGTTCGGAATACCTGCATCCCACGCAAAAGGCCGTGATGAGCGTCGGCGGCGAAAAGCTCGGCGAGATCGGCGCGGTCCATCCGAAGGTGCTCAGGGCGTTCGGCGTATCCGCGCCCGCGTTCATCGCGGAGCTCGACTTTGCGGCTCTGCGCCGCCACATCGCAAGGGTCAGGAAGTATAAGCCCCTGCCCAAGTACCCCGCCGTGCAGCGCGATATCGCCCTCATAGTTGACGAGTCCACCACCGCGCAGCAGGTCATAGACGTTATCGAGTCCGCAAAGGCGAGGGTGCTCGTTGAAAACGTGCGCGTGTTCGACGTGTACCGTCCCAAGCTCCCCGGCGACAAGGGCATACCCATGGGCAAGAAGAGCATGGCGTTCACGTTCCAGCTCCGTTCGGACGACCAGACCCTGACCGATGAGGAGATCGGCCAGGCGGTAAACGCCATTTTGAAGAGCCTCAAGTTCCGCTTGGGCGCGGAGCTGAGGGCGTAAAAACACGCGGCACGGAGCGACCCGTGCCGCTTCTCGCTTAAAAGGGGGGCTTATGGCGTCTTCAAAGGAATATCTCACTTTCATACTCGATCAGCTCTCCGAGCTCGACGGGGTATCATACCGCCCCATGATGGGCGAGTATGTGCTTTATTACCGAGGCAGGGTGGTGGGCGGCGTGTACGACGATCGCCTGCTGTTAAAGCCCACGCCGACGGCTCTGCGGCTGATGGCGGATAACGCGGGCAGGCTCGAGACCGACGTCCCTTACGAGGGGGCAAAGGAGATGCTTGCAGCCGATGTTGACGACCCGGCGCTCACCTGTGCGGTGATCCGGGCGATAGCGGATGAGCTGCCCGAAAAGAGGGGAAAGAGGAGGACGGATGCGTAAACGCCTTTTCGAAGTGATAGAGACCGCCAAGGAGGACGACCGGCTTTCGAACGTCTACGACGTTTTTATGATGGTCGTGATCGTGCTGAGCATAGTTCCGCTTGCGTTCAAGCAGGAGCCGCGCTTTTTCACCGTAATGGATAAGGTTGCGGCCGGGGTGTTCATAGCGGACTATCTGCTGCGCTTTGCGACCGCCGACTTAAAGCTTAAAAAAGGGGCGTTCTCGTTTCTGCTTTATCCCGTTACGCCCATGGCGCTCATAGACCTTATCTGCATACTTCCCTCGCTGTCGGTCATAAGCTCGGCGTTCCGCGTTTTGAAGGTGTTCCGTCTGCTGCGCACGCTTCGCGTGTTCCGCGTGTTCAAGGCGGTGCGCTATTCCAAAAGCATCAATATGATAGGGCGCGTGTTCGAGATGGAGCATAAACCGCTCATCACCGTGGGAGCGCTTGCGGCGGGTTATGTGCTGGTGTCGGCGCTTGTCATATTCAACGTGGAGCCGGAGCTTTTCGGCTCGTTTCTTGACGCGGTGTATTGGGCGACGGTCTCGCTCACAACTATGGGCTACGGCGACATAACGCCCGTTACGGCGGCAGGAAGGATAGTTACCATAATATCCTCGATGATGGGTATTGCGATAATCGCGCTGCCGTCGGGCATTATGACCGCGGGCTTTATGCGGATACTGCATGAGGATCAGGAGCGCGAGGCAGCCGAACGTGCCGCCGAAGCCGCCGCAAAAGAGCCGAGGCTTTTGACCGAGGCCGAGCGCAGCGAGTTGCTGCAAAAGCTTGCGAACGAAGCAAAACAGGGCGACTGAACAGGGCAAGCTGCCCGGCATACTGCCCGGCAAGCTGCCCGGCATACTGCCCGGCAAGCTGCCCGGCATACTGCCCGGCAAAACCCCCGTAATACGGCAAAAAACAAGGAGCGGCGCAGGCCGCTCCTTTTGCATTTACGCGATCATTGCCCCAGCCCCATTGCAAGGCGCAGTATCATGAGCGCGTCCCCGGCGGTTATGACGCCGTCGCCGTCAACGTCGGCAAGGGGCAGTACGCTTTCGTCAAGCGCGAAAGTGCCCATCGCGGCACGCAGCACAAGAAGCGCGTCGCCTGCGTCGATCCGCCCGTCCATATTGACGTCGCCGGGCTCATAGTCCGAGGCGCTGAGCAGCCACTCGGAATCGAGCCACTCGATCCTGTTTTTGAGCCAGGTCCGCAGGAACTCAACCGCGCTGTGGAAGCTTTTGTGCCAAAGCTCGTAATTGGGCTGCTGCACCACCGAAAGGTATGCGGCCTGCTCGTCTATCATGGGCAGAAGCCCGTCTATCAGCGTGCCGCGGTAGGCGGTGTAGCGCTCCTTCAAAGCGCGGCTGAACTCCGGCTCGGTATCGTACAGCCGGTCCATCCACGGGTTGCTGCTGTTGACTATCATAAAGCCGTCGGGGGTGTCTGCGTTGGGGCAGTCGTCTGCGTCGTTATGCGCGGGGGAGGCGTTGTTCCAGTTCACCCTGCCGTAGGCAAAGTCAAAATCCCACGGGGCGGTCATATAGATATGGTCATCGCCGCGGTCCTTGTACATCCAGCAGCTCGTTTTCATGGGGCCGTCTATGTTTTTGGCGATCTCCTGCACGATTATAAAGTCCACCCACGAGCTCGTGTCCACGTAATCGTGCCAATCCTCGCCGCTTTCGCCCATTATCGCGTCGTGCACGCGCTGCATGTGGCCTTGCAGATAATCCCGCATCCGGCGGGAGAGCACGGGGTCGTCGGGCTCGGGCGCCTTCAGCACGAAGTAGTCCTTGGCCTGATTCGCCCAGTAGGGGCAGGAGAACCAGAGGTCGCTGTCAAAGTCGACCCTGCCGTTAACGTCCTTTTCTATAAGGTAGCCGCCGGACATGTTGTCGGCGTCGGCTTCCTCTATATCCACCTTGGATTTTTCAATATCTATGCGCTCGGTCAAAAGGTAAATGCCGTTGTACTCGCCGTTAAGGTAAACGTCCACAAACTCGCACTTGGGCACATAGCCTATGCCGTAAAGCTCCGCAAAGCCTTTATAGGTTATGTAGTTGCGCATCAGGCTGCCGTCGTTGTAGCTGGGTATCACGGCGTATTTCTTGGTTTTGGGTATGTCGAGCCACGAGGCCTTTGAATCGAGCTTTATCGAGTAGGGCTTTTTATCGTACGACCAGGACGAGTTGCCTCGCCCCTTGACCTGGCCCGTGCCCTCGTATTCGCCCGACCCGAATATCTTGGTTCCGAGCTCCAGCGTGTAGCTTGCCTCCACCCAGGTCTCGCGGTCGATGTTTTCAAAATCCTCGGCGGCGTCTATCCGGAGCTTGGGCAGCTCGGAGCAGGAGGCGTTGAAGCATACCGACTCCCACTCCGAAAGCGGCACGGAGGCCCCGCTTTCGGCGTTGAAGGTGCATTGAAGCGTCCCGTCCGCAAGCCCGGTGCAGGAGGCGCGGGAGTCGCCGGGAAAGAAACGGGAGTATCTGTCGCAGCGGAGCCAGCCCTCGCCGTAAGAAACGGTGAATTCAAGCCGTTTCGTTTCGTCGAATACAAGGCTGCCGTCCTCGGCGTGGGCAAGCACGTTCAAAGAACCGGCGGCGGTTTCGCTTACCGTGACCCCGTCGGAGATCCCGGGCGAAAGCGTGACCTGCCCTGCGGGATCCGCCCGGACGCGGACGGGCAGAGGCTGCGCCGCAAACAGCGCAAAGGTCAGCGCCAGCAGCGCGGCAAACGCTTTGCGTAAGCTCTTCATAATATCGGCTCCTTTCACGAATATAAAACGGGGCATGGGAAGCCCCATGCCCTGCTCATCACATTTTAATGAGATACTGATGTATGAACTCGTCGATCTCGCCGTCCATCACGGCCTGTATGTTGCCCGTCTCACAGCCGGTGCGGTGGTCCTTTACCATGGTGTACGGCTGGAAAACGTAGGAGCGGATCTGGCTGCCCCACTCGATCTTTTTAAGCTCGCCCTTTATGTCGGCCATCTTCTCCATGCGCTCGCGCTCCTTTATTTCAAGGAGCTTGCCCTTTAAGATGCGCATTGCGACTTCCTTGTTCTGAAGCTGGCTCCTTTCGTTCTGGCACTGCACCAC
>JAFYHI010000075.1 GCA_017539215.1 Clostridia bacterium
AGACGTTCAAGCGCATTGAGCTTCCCTCTGCTCTCCGGCAGCGCGGCGATCTGTGTGTCGCTTAGATCCAAGCTTTCAAGCGCCGTGAGCTCCCCTATGCTCTCCGGCAGCGCGGCGATCCACATATCGCTGAGATCCAGGCTCCTCCGCCCGGCAAGCTCTTTCTTCTCCTCTTCATTCGGAATATACCCCCCATCCATCCTGACGAGGAGATCGTAAACGTTACTGTCGCTCCACTCTTTCTTTGCCATACCGCCCTCCTGCGCGTTTTGTCGGGAATTGTCGGAAAGAGTATATCATATTATCGGTCAACAGTAAAGCCCGCCGCGGGAACAAAGGGGACGCGCGGCGCAAAAGGGTTTTGAAAAACCGCGGCTCCACCGCCCAAGGGGAGATCGCCGCCATAAGGAGCGCGTTAGAGGCGCCTTGCGACCCACGAGCTGACCGGCTGCGAGCTCTGCCCCACGTGCCTTTACGCCTGCCTTGCGCTGTTCGAGCTGTACCGCGGCATGGAGCACGGGGAGTATTGAAAAGGGAGATAGATGAAATGACCCCCCGCGCCGATGGCGCGGGGGGTTGTCAATGGGAGTTATTTGTTCTTTTTCGTACGTTCGTACTTTTCCATAAGCGCGATGATCTTTGGAGCGTTTTTCATCGCTCTGTCATGGTAAAGGCGGAGATTGATCAATTCTAAGGTCTTGTTGCTCTTTCCCGCTTTGCCGTTGCAGTGCCCGCAGCAGGGAAGGTAGTTTTCGATGTAGTTCGGCGTTTCAAGAACAAAGCCTCTCTCCTCAAGGGTCGCGAGGTACATCTTTGTTTCATAGCCCTTTATTTCTTTCTTCTCGGGCTTTGAAGGAAGGATGTGATCGACCTGCATATCCGTTTCCCTGAGCAGGTCCGTGCCGCAATAGGCGCATTTGCCATTATATACTTTGTAGAGCGCCTTGCGGAGAATCTTATCCTCCTTCTCGCAATAATGGTAAATGGTCGTGATCGCCCGGCCGTTTTCGTCAACGTCCATCCCCTCTACTACTGCCTTTTCAAAGAAACTGTTAAGGAGTTCAAACACGTTATACACTTCATCGGTCACATTTCCTGACACTTCTTTTTGACCTCTTCTGTACGTGTTGCGAAGGTACTTGATCGTAAATACGTCCTTACCTTTTGCGATTTCCTCACGTGCGGAACGTCCGAGGGCGTCGTTGACCCCAAGGATCCCCCTGCGGATAAGCGGGAAGAATTCCGAGGCCGGCTTGCCCTCTTTGGAAAGCACTTCCACGCGAAGCGTTTTTTCATCCATTATCCGGATTATGGCCTTATGGTTGCCCATGGAACCCAACACCATGCCTTTGAGCCAGCAAGCGTTTATAGCAATATCGTTTTTCTTGAAGCGGATCATCAGCCTGTGGACCACACTGTCCGGCAAATTCTCATATACGAAGCGGTATTCGGCCTTATTGGGGTATTCGTCCGTGTATTCGTTCGCCTCCCTTGGAGAATTGCTCGTGAGCAGTGCGGGGAAAAAGGCCGTTTTCTGCTCCGATATATAGCAAAGCTCATACGCCTCCGCAACGGCCAAAATGTATTCGATCTGGTCCTCCCCGTAATCCATATCCGGCGCAACACGCCTGTACGGTTTGCCCCCGACACTATTTGGCGCATTGTTGCACAACATCCGGGATATCGCTTCTATGGAAAGCGACCCATCTGCTGCCAGCGCCTTGCCCTCCTCAATTATCGCATATACGGCATTCGTCAGCCAAAGGGGCTGCAGCAGCCTGTAATCCTCAAGCTCCTTTCTGTCGCGGTCCCGGTGATAGCTGAAGCATGCGCCGATATTATTGAAGAATGTCAAAAGATCCATGGCGTTCTCGTTCTCTATGCCATGCTTTGTGCATATCTCGTGATATTCCGCCTTTGTCAGGAAGGGCCTTTCTTTGCTCAGTTTGCCTATCTCACGGCGCGCTTTGTAATAGCGAGGGGGTACCTTCTGCTGTCCGAAGCCCGAAGCCCTGACCGTTTTTTCAATTACCGCCATTATCTTCTCGCGGAATTCGGTATAACTCGCCTCCTTGGCGGAGCAGTAGATCACGTCCTTTATCATTTCCTTGTATTCGCTGCGCAGACCCGTATCGTCTATTACGCCGGAGCCGTCGGCGTCCTCCCAGCAGTTGATAAAAAGCAATACGGGCGAATTCGGCGCAAAAGACCTTACGTTTTTCAGCCAATAGTTTGCACGCTGGTCTCCGTCGTTTCGGCGGGAGTCCACTGTCACCACATAGCAGGTCTTTTCCGTCAGAAAGCAGCGGTGCATGGAGTGCATCACGTCCTGACCGCCGAAATCCCACAGGTGTACAGTTAGCTTATCCTCTCCCTTTATTTCCCAGTCCGATATCTCTATGCCGTGGGTCACGGTGGTCACGTACGGATTTTCCTCCGTTTCCTTTCTTCCGCCGTTCCTCATGCGTTTTATGGTGTAGCTCTTGCCCGCGCCGCCGTCGCCCAGGAAAATGACCTTGCATTCCTTTAAGGTCACCTGATCCTTTTCATACAGGCTCGGGATCAGGCTCGGAGATTCGAGGAATATGGAGATATCCTGCTCGGCGAGGGTAACGCCGTAAAGGTTGACAGATGGATCTCTATCCACAATTTTGGCAAAGCGGATAGCAAGGCGTGGTATATCAATGAACGGCAGACCTCTTAGACCTAAAGACTCAGGTATTCTAACAAGCACCATTCCTGTCAAATCAAGCCATTTAAGGTTTGGAAGATCTCCAATCCACTCCGGTAATTCTGTTAAACGGGTATGATGAAGGCTTAAGCTTTCAAGCTTATTGAGTTTGCTTAAAGAATCAGGCAATTTCGTAATGCTTGAACCTGTCAGATCTAAACCTTCAAGCGAGGATAGATTCCCGATCGACTCCGGAAGCTCCGTGATTTTCTCACCCCCAAGACTCAATTCTTTAAGCGCGGTCAGGCGGCCTATCGATTCAGGCAGCTTTGTGATTTGCGTATCGGAAAGATCCAAGTATTCAAGCGCGGTCAGGCGGTCAATCGATTCCGGCAGCTGTGTGATTTGCGTGTAGGAAATTTCCAACGTTTGAAGCGCTGTCAGGCGGCCTATCGATTCCGGCAGCTGCGTGATTGGCGTGCCGAAAAGATACAACGTTTGAAGCGCTGTCAGGCGGCCTATCGATTCCGGCAGCTGCGTGATTGGCTTTCGACGAAGATCCAATTCGAGCCGTGATTCAAGCATCGCGTTTTCCGCCTTTGTCGGCTTATAACCGACGTCGATTTTCACAAGCAGGTCGTATACCTCTTGGTCAGTCCATATCTTTTCTGCCATTTCCCGTTCCTCCGTGTCGCGTTTTGTCGGTTTTTGTCGGAAAGAGTATATCATATTATCGGTCAACAGTAAAGCCCACCGCGGGAACAAAGGGGACGCGCGGCGCAAAAAAGCCCCTTTCGGGGCGTGGGTCCACGGCAGGGCCGCCAAGCGGTGGAGGCTGGAACGGCGCGCTTTGCCGCGTCTCAGGAGGCGTTGGCGGCGATAAACAGGTACAGCGCCCATGCGGCGATAATTATGAGTATTTTAAGCGGGAGGCGTAATTTTTTGCTGCGCACGCACAGCACGGTCACGGGTATGGGGAATATGAATATCCAGCCCATGACCCACCAAAAGGTATGGCGTTTGCGGGCGGGCTTGGGGTCGGCCGTTTGGGCGGGATAAGCGGGCTGCGCGGCAGCTTGGGGGAGCGTGCTTTCCGCCTCGCGCCGGGCGCGGATGCGGCCCATTTCAAACTCGTACCCGGCGGAGTTCGCGTTGTCGAACCGCACGCGGCTCACCTCGTCGTCCGCTGTCATGACCGCGCCGCAGTATTGGCACCTGACCTGCGCGCTGTTTTCCGAAAGCTCCACGTTGGCTCCGCAATGCGGGCATTTTAAGCTCAACAGTTTCATACTGCATCTCCGTTGGTTTGATGCGGTAATGATATCACTTTCATCCCCATAATGCTGCCACCGCAGCGGTGTAAAAAAGCCCCGGACGAGCCGGGGCTGAAGCCCTTATGCCTTATCTTTTTACGCTGCCGCCGTCCTTGAGGGCGCGTGTGCTTTCGCGGCAGGCAAGCACGGTCAGCAGCACGCCGAGCGCCGTCCACGCGGCAAACACGGCAATATTCGCCGTGCGGGCGGCGGACCTTGCCGCAAGCTCCGTACCCGTGACCGCGGGTATTATGCTGATAAACCCGGCCCACTCACGCTCGAAATAGTAGAGCACGCCGGGCAGTATAAGCACGGCGACGCCGACCATTACGGCCTTTTCCCAGCTTTGGGAGCGCGAGCTGATATACGCCGTGATGAGCGACGTTACGAGAAGCGCGAACAGCCTTATGAGGAACACGAGCGTTATCGCGCCGCGCAGCGTCATATCAACGGGCAGGCCGCCGAGTATGGGGATATTGCCCACGGGCGCGCCCAGGTTGCCCTCGCCCAGTACCATGAGCGTTTTGTGCCACTGGCGTATGTATATGATGGCCCACACCGCGGCGGCAAGAAGCAGCGCGACGCCCATCTTGCGCACGAACGTGAACGCGCGCCCGCGCGGGGCCGAGCGCAGCAGACGCTCCGTGCCGGACTTGCGCTCGAACGTGAATATTGGCGCGGTCAGGACTATTACGAAGGCCACCGCAACTATCGCGTTCCAGCGGTGTATGCTTTTGGACTGACTGCCGAACAGGTCGCTGATGCGCGACTGCTCGCAAAGCCACGGCGCATAGCCGCCCTCTTCCGCGGCGGCCTTCACGGCGTCGGCCTCCGATTCGAGCTTGTCGAGGGCTTCCTCATAGCGGGAGACGTCCGATTCGAACGGCATGATATTGGCCCTTGCCTTTGCGATATAGGCGTACGTGTCCTCGTTTACTGGGCCGGCGGCCTCGGCAAGGTACTGCGTGTAAACGAAATCCTCACCCGAATTATAGGAGTATCCGACGAAGTGCAGGCGGGGCGAGTACCACAGCGCGGCTATTATAAAGAGCGCGGCGGCCCCGGGGAAAAGCAGCTTATACCACTCCACGCCGAACACGGGCAGGCGGCTGCGCACGACGTCCAGCACACGGTTGACTGCAAGCAGCACGCGCCCGAGCAGGTCGCGCCGCCCAAGCGGATGGCGGCGCTTTGCCATTATGAGCGCGCCCGCCGTAAGCCCGACTGCAAGCAGCACGAATAGCGCCGCAAGCAGCGTGAGCGTGCCCACGGGCAGCCCGAAGAAGTTCATATTAACGTACTTCGACAGCGTCTCCGCAGGGAAAACGTATGCGAATACGTTGACGTACTTTAAGAAGCTGATGGCCATTTGCGGGGGGATGAACGCCCACGCCGCATACTCGGCGCCGAGCACGCCCGCGATCACGAGCCACGCAAGCTGCATATTTGAAAGGAAGCTCAGTATGAACCAGATTATAAGCCCCAGCAGGAACCCGCACAGCACCTTTGCGCCGAAGTAAAGGGCGATCCATTCGCCGATGGTCACGCGCAGGGTGCAGGTTTTGAACCCCACTATGGACTGCACGGCGTGAGGCAGGGTGTCCAGCCCGCCGTACAGCGCGAACGACGCCGCAAGCGTGCCTCCGCAGATGAGCAGGGTCAGCACCAGCGATACCGCAAGGAGTATCCCGAGCCTTTCGGCGGCAAGGCTTACCCTGCCGCGGGGCATGGACCTGACGAGCGGCAGCAGACCGCATCGCTTGTCCTCGAAAAAGGCAAGCACCACTATGACTATTCCGAGCAGGAACAGTACGTCCGCGGGGCGGAACTCCACCCATTTTTCTACGGCACGGTTTGCGCCGAACTCGGGCGTGACGCTGTCGAGCCTGCGAAAATCCTTTGCGGTCTTTTGGATGTTCCGATAGGTAAAGCCCGATTTGTTTCTGCCGAAAACGCTTGAGGAGCTCATCCTTTCAGCCTGCTCCTGCACGTTTTCAAGGTAGGCCCGATAGCCCTCTACGTGGGCCTTGGTCTCCATAAGGGTCACGGGATTGCGCCCGTCGAACATATAATTCTCGGCGTCCTGCTGAGCGATCTCGTCCAGGGTCATTTCGGCAAAACGCGCCGCGTTTTCACGGTAATGCGCGGTCTCCTCGGCAAGATAACCCACGCCCTGCTTTATGTCGCCGCCCATTCGCTCAAGCACGAACAGCGCACAGCTTAAAAAAGGCAGCAGCAGAAGAATTATCAGCCGTTTCTTATCGTAAAGTATGCGTGCTGATTCGTTCACGGCTTACTCCTCGCTCTGTTCGTCGCCGAGGTAATAAAGGTAAACGTCCTCCAGCGAGAACGCCCCGAGCAGGGGCTTGCGGTCCTGGGGCAGGGAGGCGATAAGCTCGGAGGGCGAGCCCGAAAGCGCTATGCGCCCCTCCTTCATGAGTATTATGTCGTCGGCGATCGCCTCTATATCGCTGACGATGTGGGTGGCAAGCAGGACTATTCGGTTTTTGGAAAGGTCGCGTATGTAGTTGCGCAGCCTTACGCGCTCCTTGGGGTCAAGACCGGCGGTGGGCTCGTCAAGGATCAGTATCCTCGGCTCGCCGAGCATGGCCTGAGCCAGAAGTATCCTTTGCTTCATGCCGCCGGAGAACGAGTATATCTTGTTGTGGCGCACGTCCGAAAGGTTGGTCAGGTCAAGCACACGGGTGATCTCGCCCATTATTTTGCGGGAGGGTATACGCTTCAGGCGCGCCATGTAGGCCAAAAACGCCTCTGCGGTCATGCTCTCGTACAGGCCCTGCTGCTGGGGCATGAATCCCAGCAGCTCGCGGAAGCCGTTGCCCAGCTTCAGCACGTCCGTGCCGTCAAGCTCTATATCGCCCCCGTCGCGGCGGACGTTGTCGGTAATAAGGTTCATCAGAGTGCTTTTGCCTGCCCCGTTGGCGCCGAGCACTCCGTAGATCCCCTCGCGGAAGGAGTACGAAAAACCGTCGAGCGCGGTTTTTTTGCCGTAGCGTTTGGTGACGTTCGTCAGCTTAAGTTCCATAAAAAACCTCCGAAAACGGCCCGCCGGGGCCGCGTGTTACAGTTTTATATTGCGCTCAAGTATCCCGGCAAAGGCTTCAAGCCCCGCGCAGTCCTCCTGAGTGAAGCGTGAGAATACCGGCGAGTCGATATCAAGCACGCCGACGACCCTGCCGTCCCTGTGCAGGGGCACGACTATTTCGGAATTCGAGGCGCTGTCGCAGGCGATATGCCCCTCGAACTCATGCACGTTTTCAACGACGAGCGGCCTGTCCTCCGCGGCCGCCGTGCCGCAGACGCCCTGCCCCATGGGTATCTCTATGCAGGCGGGCCTGCCCTGGAAGGTCCCCAGCACAAGGCGGTCGCCCTCCGCAAAATAGAAGCCCGCCCAGTTTATGTCCTCAAGCGACTCAAAAAGCAGCGCGGAGGCGTTCGCAAGGTTTGCCACCCTGTGGGGCACGCCTTCCGTCAGCGCCGCGAGCTGCTCATTCAATACTTCGTAATCGGTCATATGGATCTCCTTTGAAAGTGTTAAATTATTATAACATTTTATTCGGAGTTGTCAAGCATGTTCAGTCAAAAATTATAAATATTTTCAATTTGATGCGCCTCCCCCGGCGGGTCGCCCGCTGCCGGGTATCGGGATCAGTTCGGCGGAGCCGGTTTCGATATCGGATTTTTTCAGATACCATTTGGGCTTTCCGTCTTGCTGCGACACCTCCTGAAACACAATAGCCTCAGGAGCAGCCATGCGCGGGAATATGCCGTAGGGCGTTTGCTCCGTATCGCTTGGAATAAACAGTTTAAGCCTGCCCTCATGGTCGAAAACACGTATGCCCCTTTCACCCTTCGGCACCCAGCCAAGTGCGTCAAGCGCGGGAAACGCGTTTGAAAAATAAACGTACCTGTCATCATACAGAGCCATGCCGTACTCGGTAGCCCTGTCGGCAGAACGGTATTTAACGGTTTCTCCCGTGTTGATATCCTTTGAAAAGAACCCCTCTTCGGGCGCATACCAATAAAGCCTGCCGTCCTGTACATGCATTGCGTTTTCTCTGCTCCATTTTTCAACCACCGTACGCATCTCGCCCGTAGTCACGGAAAAGCCGACAAGCGATTCGCCGCCCGCATCCTTGCTGCATCGCACGGCATAGAGCGTGCCCAAGCGAATACTCTGCAACAAATAGGTGCTGTCTCCGTCGTCCGAAAGCAGCAAAGGAGCCTCCTTTGGCTTGTTGATATCCATGAGCCAATACGAATAGGTCGCTGCTCCGTCAACAATATCGGTTATCTCAAATGCGGCATAGCCCGACTGGATAAAAGCCGTATAGTTTTTCCGATCCTTTCCCTCGAGCATGGGAATGCGGCAGAACTCACGCCTGCCTGTGCCGTCCGGAGCCATTTCGAAAAGGCCTATTTCATAACCATCATCCAAAGCGAGGAAGTATAGCCTGCCGTTGCAAGAATAGACGGATGGACTCTTAATGCTTGCAGAACATGTTTCATCGCTGTGAGTGCACTCAGGCTTAAAGCACAGCGGATCCGGTTCATTAACAGAGGCCAGATCAAGATACATCAGCTTACGATCGCTTGTGCCGCAAGAATAAACATATAGCCCCTCTATATATGCCGCGACGCCGTGACCGCATGAATAAGCCTCCTCTTCATCAATGGGGGCGGAGCCCCTGCCGCCGCAGGAGACAAGCGGCAGGAGCACAAGCGCGGCAAACAGCACCGCAGCCGTTCGTTTAAGGTCAAGCATCAAATAAGCCCCCTTTCTTGGCATGCCGCCCGCGCATCACCCGCGCGGTATTGCCTGCACTACTTCAAAACGGTTCTCCTCCGGCACGCAGGAGATAAGGTAGCCTACGTTGGGATCGTCGCTCAACGGCTCCGCCAAAAAGAACAGCTTGCCGTCAACGCAGCCAAGCGGTATTTTGCCCGATTCCGTGAACGTCAGCCCCGCATCCTCAAAGCACCACTCGCCTATGAGATCATTGTCCAGATCGAAGCATTCCAAATGCGTCATGTCCACAACGTCCAATACGGCCTTGTCGTTGTTCAGCAGGGATTCGCCGCGGTACAGCTTTTTGAGTGTTCCCGTCGCCGGGTCCAACTCATCTATGCTCGCATCACCTCGTAATACGATCCGATCGTCCTCTGCCGTCATGTCGAAGTACTCCCCAACACCGTTCAAGGCTGCGACCTCGGAAACCTCGCGGGTCTTCATGTCGAATGCTATTATTCTGAGGTCTTCGCCCGTCATGGCAAGATAGATGGTATCCCCATGCCGTTTTACAAGGGCGTTCATACATAGTCCGTCGATATCCCGGTCAAATACAAGCTCCATCTCTCCGCTTCCAAGGTCCTGTACGTATATGTATGCCGATTCCTTCGGCTCGCCGTCGTGGATCTCAAGCCCCTTGCCCGCTAAATAGAGCATGCCGTTTGAGATAGTCGAATAGCAGCCCATGTGACTTCCCCAGAAAGCGGCCTCATACCTTTGTTCCACGCTTCGGTCACTCGACCCGGGTACTGCCGAAACGAGTTTATAATTGCCTGCATCCCCTTCAAGCCAATACAGCCTACCGTTGTACATCATCAGTTGAGCATTCAAAACAATGTTCGCGTACGCCCCGCAGGAAGGGGAATCGTGCGTGCATTCCGGCTTAGAGCAGAGCGGACCCGCCTCGCTGCCGTCGACAGCGGCATAGTACAGATAGGGTCCGCCGACATAATAGTATATAATGCCGTCGTACACAACTGCGTCCATCGCGCCGGCTGCATTGAGCCTTGCATTCTCCCGAACGTATTTTGCCTCGTCCCATAATGCCTCCGTTTCTTCGTTTCGGCAGCCGCATATAGGCAAAAGCATCACAAGGCACAGGCAGACAGCTAAGGTTTTTACAAATGAGTTTTTCATGCTTCCTCCTTGGAATTGCGCCGGGGAGACCCCGGCGCAGCTTATTAGTCAAATGATCCGGCAATCATTGTGAGAACCCCTGTCGAGGTGTAGTACCATGATACTCCCAGATAGTAATACCATCCCTCGGAATATCCTACGGTGGAATTGCTGTTTACGCTTGCACTTAACGTGAAGCTGTGCGATCCAGTTGAAACCGTAACTGCGTTGCTTTTGCTTAAGTAGGTGCCGTCCGCTTTATAAACACGGACAACCAATCCCGCCAACGTGTGATCCGGCACAGAGCCGTAGTTCGTAACCCTGAGAGAGGCTTGTCCCTTGGGGTTAGTCGAGTTCTTTATCGCCTCATACACGACATTATCGCCGGTGATGGTAGCGGTACCGTACGCCGCAAATGCAGCGAGGGGCAGCGCCGCCGCCATAAGAACGGCAAGCACAAAGGCGAAGGGTTTTGCGTACCTTTTCATTTCGTTCTCCTTTCATTCGATCATATTGTACCATATTCTCCCGCAAAAGCAAGAGACGACAAGCTTTTTGTTTTACGGCTTCACCCCCTCATTATTCGGCCTGTGCGAGGGGTTTGCTCCCCCTCTGTTACTATTACGCCTGAGAAGGCAAAAAGGGGACAGGCATTTTAAAATATATTTTTAAGGTGCTTGAAAGAAGTCGATATCTGCTATATTATAAAACCAGAAAAACTTTTGAAGGACTGTCGCTATGCTGTCTTTTTTATCGGCCTCAATCAATACCGACGCGGAGCGGGACCTGTTTACGCAATGCTACCGCAAGTTTTATCGTGCGCTGATCTGGCAGGCGATAAGGTATTTGGATACGCCTTCGGAGGCCGAGGACATTGTTCAGGAAGTATTCTGCATAGCCGCGGATAATTGGCAAAAGCTCAGCGAAAGGGGCGAGCCGGGCCTGCGGCGGTTCCTTTTTATATGCACAAGGAACCGGGCGGCAAGCTTTACGCGCCGAAGAAAACGCCTTGTTTCGTTTGAGAGTCTTGACGAGATACCCGATCATCCTTGCGCAGGCGCGATCGATCTTACGTTTACGGACGTCGTAGTTGATGCGGTCCTCCTTGAGGAAGCAAAGGAGGCAATGCGCTCTATGGATCGGGACGACGCCGACGCCGTGTGGATGAGCATGCAGGGGTATTCCGCCAAGGAAATTGCTTATTGCTTCGGCATAAAAACCGATACTGTAAAAAAGAGGCTGTGGCGGGGAAGAAAAAAACTCAAGGCCGCTCTTGAAGAGAAAGGAGGCAGCGACCGTGTCTGACCTGAGAAACGAACTGCTCGACTGCTATAACGAACTGATAGACGCCGATTATGAGGCGGCCGCTTCATCTGCCGAAAAAGAGCATATCGAGGGCTCAGCCCGGTTCAAAAAGCATATGGCCGCTCTTTTGAGAGACGGCAGGCCGGTCAAAAAGCCGTCCCGCAGCAGGCGCGTTCGAAAAGCGCTCCTGCTGTCCGCAGCCCTGCTGCTGTTGGCAGCCGCGCTTGCATGCGCACACCCGTCGGTCAGGAAAAGCATGGTCGGGTTCTTTGTAAAGGTGTTCGGAACCCATGACAGGTATTCTGAACCGGTCATTACCAGGGAAAGCTTTGACGTGATATACGGCTTGGATCCATTGCCCGAAGGATTTACCGAGATCAGGGTAAACCGCGAAAAAGACTGTGTAACTTCAACATACTCGGATGAGAGCGGGCATACCCTTACGCTGTCGCAGTACGTCAAAGGAAACGTTTCGACCGTCGTTGACAACGAACACGGCCAAGCATATGAGCATACAATAGACGGAGCTGCCGTGTACATACGGCATACCGAGCGCGGCTCCGTGGCGGCATGGCTGCGGGACGGGTACTATTTTGTACTTTCCTGCGGTTCACCCATAAGCTTGGACGAGTTTGAAGCCATCGTCGCCTCGGTAAATCCGCGCGAATGAATATAAGCGCCGTCGGGCGGGCAACCGCGCCCGGCCCCGGCGGCGCTTTTCACACGCCATTTAATACGCGACCGTCCTTCGCTCTTGTATCACGTCGTTGGCTCCGCCCGTTCCGTAAACAGTGAAAGTTACCGTTACGCGGTACGTGCCGTGTGAACCAAGCTGCGTCGTGAAAATGTTTTCGTATATACAGCTCGTCGTCGAATCCTCCCAAATATCATCCGTACAGCCTATGTCGATCTTTGACCACAGCAAGCCGAGTATCCTTTTTTCAACGTAAAGCTGCACCTTTATCCTTGTGGTCGTTCCCTTGATACCGAATGCGGTCATATGGGCGCTCAGTTGACCGTCTGAGTCGACGCTGCATGCGACCGTCTCCGATAAAAGATTGTTGAACGCGACAGCGGCTTCGGCCTTTTTTGCGGGGGCAAATATGCCGACGGCAAGGATGCAGAGCATCAGCGCAAAGAGCGCACACCTTTTGATCTTTGTTTTCATATTGACTCCTTTTGGCATTTACCTTCTCGGTATTGCCTGCACTACTTCAAAGCGGTTCTCCTCCGGCACGCAGGAGATAAGGTAGCCTATGTTGGGGTCGTCCCCGGTATCCGGCTCCGCCAAAAAGAACAGCTTGCCGTCAACGCAGCCCAAAGGATACTTGGTCGATTCCGGGAACGTCAGCCCCGCGTCCGCAAAGCACCACTCGCCTATGAGGTTGCCGTCATAATCGCAGCATCCGCAATGAGTCATATCATAAACGCTCAGTACAGCCTTGTCGTTGAGTAGGAAAATCCCCTCACCTCTGAATACTTCCTTCAAACTGCCCGTCTCTAAATCCAGCACTCCGATCGATTCGTAACCTGTGAATACTATACGGTCTTCTTCAACCGTCATACTGTCATAGTACGTCCCATTGCAATCAAATTCTGCTGTCTCGGAAACCTCCCGTGTTTTCATGTCAAACGCCAAAACCTTTACGGCTTCACCGCTCAGCGCCAAATAGATGGTATCACCCTGCCTCCTTACAAAAGTCTCCATGTAAAGCTCATCCATGCTTTGGCAAAATACAAGCTCCATCTCTCCGCTTCCAAGGTCCTGCACGTATATGAATGCCGATTCCTTCGGCTCGCCGTCGTGGATTTCAAGCCCGGTGCCCGCTAAATAGAGCATGCCGTTTGAGATAGTCGAATAGCAGCCCATGTGACTTCTCCAGAATGAGGGTTCATATCTTTGCTCCACACGTCGGTCATTCGACCCGGGTACTGCCGAAACGAGTTTATAATTGCCTGCATCCCCCTCAAGCCAATACAGCCTGCCATTGTACATCATCAGTTGAGCATTCAAGATGATATTTGTGTGCGCCCCGCAGGAAGGGGAATCGTGCGTGCATTCCGGCTTGGAGCAAAGCGGACCCGCCTCGCTGCCGTCGACAGCGGCGTAGTACAGATAGGGTCCGCCGACATAATAGTATATAATACCATCGTACGCAACTGCGTCCACCACGCCTACTGCATTGAGCCTTGCATTCTCCCGAACGTATTTTGCCTCGTCCCATAAGGCCTCCGTTTCTTCGTTTCGACAGCCGCATATAGGCAAAAGCATCACAAGGCACAGGCAGGCAGATAAGGTTTTTACAAATGAGTTTTTCATGCTTCCTCCTTGGAATTGCGCCGGGGAGACCCCGGCGCAGACGATCAATCAAAAGAGCCGGAGATCATTTGTAAAACTCCGGTGGACGTATACGTCCAACTCGTTCCCAAATAATAATAATCTCCTCTTGTATGATGAGGCGTTTTAGTGTGACTAACACTCGCACTGAGCGAAAAACCATGTGCATTTACAGACACAGTGCAAGTTGAACTTGAAGCAAATACTGCTCCATTTGAGTAACACAGGTTTGCATCCAATCCTGCCAACGTGTGATCCGGCACAGAGCCGTAGTTCGTAACCCTGAGAGAGGCTTGTCCCTTGGGGTTAGTCGAGTTCTTTATCGCCTCATACACGACGTTATCGCCGGTGATGGTAGCGGTACCGTACGCCGCAAATGCAGCGAGGGGCAGCGCCGCCGCCATAAGAACGGCAAGCACAAAGGCGAAGGGTTTTGCGTACCTTTTCATTTTGTTCTCCTTTCATTCGGTCATATTGTACCATATTCTCCCGCAAAAGCAAGAGACGACAAGCTTTTTGTTTTACGGCTTCACCCCCTCGTTATTCGGCATGTGCGGGGGATTTGCTCCCCCTCTGTTACCATTACGCCTGAGAAGGCAAAAAGGGGACAGGCATTTTAAAATATATTTTCCGGACGCAAAAAAAGCCCGTTTTTCACGGGCTTTGCGGATACGGATGATTTACCTTTTTGAGCCGAGGAAGAACAGCGCAAGCGTGCCGGGGCCGGAGTGGGCGCCTATGACGGGGCCGATGTCGGTTATAAGGGCGGCATGGTTGCCGAACTCGGAGACTATTATGGATTCGAGCTTTTTCGCGTCCTCGGGGCAGTCGCCGTTTGAAATGAAGTAAACGCCGTGTTCGGGGTCAAGCGCGGTCTCGGCGTACTTTTTGGCGATCGCCTTTATGGAGGCCATACGCCCGCGCACCTTGCTCATGGGAATGAGGTGGCCCTCGTCGTCAACGTGCAGCACGGGCTTTATATTGAGCATGCCTCCGAAGAAGGCTGCGGCGGCGGACACCCTGCCCCCGCGCTTCAGATAGACCAAATCGTCCACGGTGAACCAATGACAGAGGTTGGGTATCGCGTCCTCCACCGCCTTTGCGGCGCCGTCGAGGTCTGCGCCCTTTTGCTTTGCCTCTACCGCAAACCACAGTACGAGCCCGTGCCCCGCCGACGCGCAGAGCGTGTCGATCACCACGGCCCTGCGGCCGGGGTATTTATGCTCCAGCTCACTGGCGGTGAGCTTTGCCGTACCCACGGTGGAGCTGAGGCCCGAACCGAAGCAGACGTACAGCACGTCGCGCCCCGCTTTAAGCTCCGGCTCGATCGCGGAGGCTATCGTTTCGGCGTTTGCGGCGGCAGTGCGGTAAACGGTGCCCGCCCTCATATTGTCGTAAAACTGCTTGGTGGGCATTTCGGCCTGCGTGTATTCCCTGTTCTCGCCCTCCTTATGGAAGGTCAGGTCGATGTTTTTGACGCCCCATTCCGCAAGCTTATCCGGCAGTATGTCGCAGCCCGTGTCGGTGAAGATGGTGTACTGGGTCATATTGGTATTCCTCCTGGAGATTATGTTCGGATAGACGGGGCCTTAAAACTCCCTTGCGTTTTTAAGGCCGTCGAAGAAGAGCGCCACGGTGCCGGGGCCGACGTACGAGCCCGTGACCGGCTCATACCGCACGATAAGGAACTCGGCGGGCCTCCATATTTCGGCAAGCGTGTCGCGCAGGGCGTACGCGTCCTCGGGGCAGTCGGTATAGGCAATGCCCACAAGCTGATCGCGCGAGCGGTCGATGAGCTTTTCATACTTTTCGGCAAGCGCCGCAAGCCCGCGCCTGCGCCCGCGCACCTTGCCGCATACCACAAGCTCTCCCTTGGTATTGCCCTTTAATATGGGGCGCAGGCCCAGCACGGTGCCCAAAAGCGCCTTTGGCGCGGAGACCCTGCCGCCTCTGTGCAAAAACATAAGGTCGTCCAGAAGCACGGCCTGATAAAGGTTCACGCGCTCGGCTTCAAGCACGCGCAGGGTGTCGTCAAGGCTCATGCCCCTGTCGCGGCAGTCTATCGCGCGCAGCACCGCCTTGCCCTCGCCCAGCGAGGCCGCGAGCGTGTCGAAAACGCAGATCCTGCTGTCGGGGTATTTGGCGTTAAGCTCCTCCGCCGCAACGAGCGCCGACGAGCAGGAGTTGCTGATGCCCGAAGACATGCTGACAAAGAGCAGCTCCCCGCCCTCCTTCATCATGGGCTCGAAAAACTCAACGTACCTCGTCGGGGTTATTTGTGACGTCGTCACGCGCATACCGTCCTTCAGGCGGGCATAATAACGCTCGCCCTCGCCCGCGTCGAACGCCGCGGTGTCAAGGCAGGTATGCTCCCTGCCCTCATAGCTGTAGGTGAAGGGTATGACGCCCACGCCGTGCCTGCGGAGCAGCTCGGAGGGCAGATTGGCCGAGGTATCGGTTACTATGGTGAAAGCCATGGAAGACTCCTTTGCATCTAATTTCTTAAATTAGATTAACACGCTTTTCAAATCGTGTCAAGTACTTTTTCAAATCAATCTTGAAAAACCGTCCCACGGGGTTTATAATACAGAAAATCAAGAGGCATTATGAAAGAAGGGATCCCAATGGAAGTCGATGCCGCTTATATTGAAAAGAAGCTGAGGCGGTGGGAGAAATACATAAACGAATACCGCCTGCCCGAATGGGAGCAAATACCGGACCTGGGCCTTTATATGGAGCAGGTGCTTGCGCTTTTGACGGAATACCTTGACTATCTTCCGCCGGAGCTTAAGGAGGAGCAGTTTATAACGGCCGCCACGATAAACAATTACGTCCGCAACCGCTATATGCCCAAGCCGTATAAAAAGAAGTATTACCGCATACACATAGCCTATCTTGTCATGATCTGCACGCTTAAGCAGAGCCTGACGATATCCGTGCTGACGCGCATGATACCCAACGACATACCCGAAGAGCAGGTAAAGGCCATTTACACCGCCTACCGCGAGCGTCACCGTATTGCGGCGGAGTTCTTTGTCAGCACCGTGCGCGTTGTGGCGGCTCCCATACTCGGGCACGAGGAGCGCCGCATGAACGCCTCGGTGGAGTCGGCAAGCGACCTTATATCCACCTACGCCATACTTTCGGGGCTTTCGGGCCTGTTGGCTGAGAAGCTGCTGCTGCTTGACGGCAAGCCCGCGGGCGAGCAGCCCGCCGAAGCGGAAACGAGCGTCTGACGTCTGCGGCGCGCCCCCTGCGGCGCGCCGCTTTTGCGCGCCGGCTAAAATATATTTGAAAAACGCGTTTGAAGCTTGTAAAATAGGCTTGTATAAATATACCCTGTGCGGGGCTGCGCCCTGTGCGGGGCATTCAGAACGGAGGTAACACAATGCAGTTTTCCGAACGTATCAAGGGCGTTAAAGGCAGCGCCATCCGCGAGCTTTTCAAGGTGCTCGGCAATCCCGAAATAATCAGCTTCGGCGGCGGCAACCCCGCAAAGGAGTGCTTCCCCAAGGAGTGGGCGGCCGAGACCGCCAAAAAGCTTATCGCCGACAAGGGCGACGTGCTGCTGCAGTACGGCCCGACCGAGGGTTATATGCCCCTCAGGAAAGCATACCTTGAAAAGGTGCTTCCGCCCCTCGGCATAACCGATGCGACGATAGACAACGTCATCACCATGACCGGCTCCATGCAGGGCCTTGACCTGCTTGCAAAGGTCATGATAAACCCCGGCTCCACGGCGCTGGTCGAGGAGCCGACGTTCCTCGGCGCCATCCAGATCTTCAAGCTGGCTCAGGCCAACATCGTTTCCGTGCCCATGCACGAGGACGGCGTGCACGCCGACGAGCTTGAGAGGATCGTGCGCGAGACCCGCCCGGTCATGTTCTACACCATCCCCACCTTCCAGAACCCGACCGGCGCCGTTATGAACGTGGAGGCTAGGAAGATGACCGCCAGGCTCGCCGCCGAGTACGATATGCTCGTCATCGAGGACGACCCGTACGCATCCCTGCGCTATACCGGCAGCGTGATGCCCCTTATCAAGACCTTCGACACCTCCGACAACGTGATACTGCTGACCAGCTATTCCAAGACCTTC
>JAFYHI010000076.1 GCA_017539215.1 Clostridia bacterium
ATCTTTGCGACGCGCTCCTTGCCGCAAAGGAAGTAAAGAGCGCATACGTCGGCGAGAGCGCCGCGCTGATGCGCTTTTTGATCCCGATACAGGCGGTGAGATGGGGACGGGTCAGCATATCCGCCGACGAAGTGCTCTATAAAAGGGGCTATGCCGAGATCGAGGATTGCCTGGGCGTGAGCCTCGCGCCGATCCCCGGGACGACGCTCATCCATAAGCGCGTGCGCCTCGGGCGGAAAAACCGCTTTGAGATCGACTGCTCGCGCTCGTCGCAGTTCCTCTCGGGGCTCCTCATGGCGCTGCCCCTCATGAAGCGGGACTGCGAGATAATACTCAAAACCCCGCCGGTCTCAAAGCCCTATTCCGATATGACGCTCGACTTCGTGCGGCTCTTCGGCGGGAAAGTGGAGGAGACCGAAACGGGCTATATCACGCACCCCTCGCGCTATGCCGTGCCCGGGGAGATACCCGTCACGGGCGACGCCTCCTACGCCGCCGTGTTCGAGGCGATGGACCTTTTGGGAGCAAGCGTCGAAATATCCGGCAAAAGCGCGGCTTCGCGCCAGCCGGACGCGGAATTTTTGCGGCTTGCGGGGCTGAACGAATGCGACGTCACCCATTGCCCCGACCTTGCGCCGCTGCTTGCGGCGGCGGCCTGCGGCAGGGCGGGGGATACCGTGATACGCGGTACGGCGCGGCTTCGCACCAAGGAATCCGACAGGCAGTCGGGCACGGTACGGCTCATACGCGCGCTGGGCGGCCGGGCGGAAGCGGGGAGCGACAGCATCACGGTGCACGGCACGGGTACGCTTTCGGGCGGGACGGCAGACCCCATGGGCGACCACAGGCTCTGCTTTGCGGCGGCGGTAATGGCGCTGATCTCCCGCGGGCCTGTACGCATAATAAACGCGGAATGCGTTTCCAAATCCGCGCCGGGGTTCTGGGACGAACTTGCGCGGCTCACCGAATAAACGGGAAAGGACAGCAGTATGAACACCGTCGGCACACGCATAAAGCTCACCCTGACGGGCGCGTCACACGCGCCGTCCGTGGGGTTTATACTCTGCGGCCTGCCAAAGGGCCTGTCCGTCGACCTTGACGGCGTCATGACCGACCTTGCAAGGCGCAGCGCCAAAAACCACTCCTTTGCCACCAAAAGGCGCGAAGCGGACGATTTTGTGATAGCATCCGGCATAATGGGCGGAGTCACGGACGGCGGACCGATCCGGGTCAGCTTTCCCAACCGCGAGCATCTGCGCTCGGAGTACCGCCTGATCGCCCGGCCCTCTCACGCCGATTACGCCGCGTTCGTCAAGTCCGGCGGGCGCGAGGATATCTCCGGCGGGGGCAAATACTCCGGCCGCATGACCCTGCCGCTCACGTTCGCCGGGAGCCTTTGCAGGGGCTTCCTTAAGGAAAAGGGGGTAGAGGTGTTCGGTCACGTCGCCGCGATAGGCTCCGCGGCAGACGCTCCGTTCGACCCGATGATGACGGAAAAGCCCGCGCTCGACACGTTCTTTCCGCTGGTCGACCCCTCCAAAAGGGCCGAAATGGAAGCCGCGCTCCTTGAGGCGCACGCCGCGGGCGACACTCTCTCGTGCGAGGCGGAAACAGCCGTGCTCGGCCTGCCCGCGGGGTTCGGCGAACCGCTCTTTGACGGGCTCGAGGGGACGCTTGCAAAATACCTGTTTATGATACCTGGCCTCAGGGCGCTCGAATTCGGCGAGATAGCCGAGCGCGGCAGCCTTATGAACGACGGCTTTACATGGGACGGGCGCACGGTCACAAACAATTCCCGTGGGATCAACGGCGGCATGGCCAACGGTATGCCCGTTATGTTCAGGGCGCGGTTCCGCCCGGTGCCGTCCGTAAAGCTGCCCCAGACCGGGTATGACCTTTTGGAAAACAGGCCCGTACCGCTTGAGATCTGCGGGCGGCACGACGTATGCATACTGCCGCGCGGGCTTGCCGCGGTCGAGGCCGCCGCCTGCCTTGCGCTGACCGATCTGTGGCTGATGGGAGAGGCGAATGAAAACGGTTGAAGAACTGCGCATGGAGCTTGACGGGATAGACTCGGAGCTCATGCGGCTTTTTGAAAAGCGAATGGAGCTTGCGGGTGAGATAGGCGCGGCAAAGCGCGCGGGCGGCATGCCCATATTCGACCCGGAGCGCGAGGCGCAGGTGGTCTCGGCCCGCACCGCGCTTTTGAACGGGGACGTGCGCAGCGGCGGCGAAAAGCTGATGCGCCTCCTGATCGAAGAATCGAAGCGCGTGCAGAGGCGGGGCATGAACCTCTACCTTATCGGCATGCCCGACTGCGGCAAAACGCGCATGGGCAAACGCCTGAGCGTGCGGCTGTCTATGCCGCTTGCCGACACCGACAGGATGATAGTCGAAAAGACGGGCATGAGCATTGAAACGATTTTCGCCCGCTTCGGCGAGGAGGGCTTCCGCGAGATAGAAGCCGCCGCGCTTCGCGCCGTCGCCGCGCGCGGAGGGCTGATCGTGGCAACGGGCGGAGGCCTGCCGCTGTGGGGCGACAATCCGAGGATATTGAAAAACTCCGGCGTCACGGTGTTTTTGAACAGGAGCCTTGATAAGCTGCGCGGGCAAAGCACCCGCGGGCGCCCGCTTTTGGCCGCCCCCACAAGGGAGGAGACGGACGAAAAGATAGAACGCCTGTATTATGAACGGCATGAAAAGTACCTTGCCTGCGCCGACATGACCCTCGATCCCGACTCCGGCTGCGCCGCCGAGCGCATCGCGGAGGCGTATAATAAGCTTACTAACCACGGGGACAGTCCCCGCGGTCAGTAATTCATCAAATGCGCATTTATCCGGCGTTTGCCGAAAGCTCCTTATAAGCTTCCTCGTACGCCATTTCACCGGCCTCCTGCCATGAATGCCCCGCCGCCTTAAGCTTTTCCGCAAGCGGCTTCAGGGTGTAAATGTACAGCCCGTCGCCCGTCTCGCGGTCAAAGCCCACTATCGCAAGGCGTCCTCCGCCGCGGCGCAGGGTCAGCACTATATCCTCGCCGACTCCTTCCATCGGCCCCGCGGTTATATGGGTCTTGACGGCTATCCACGCGGTAAAGGTCCCGTCGGCGTTTTCCGCCGTCCGTGTGACCATAGCCGAGCCGCGCTCGACCGTATCGAGCGGGGCACGCGCCCCGAGCGCTGCCGCGTCCGCCTGAAGCAAGGCGTCCTTTAAGAACAGATCGGTCCGCTCGTTATGCTCCATAATGTCCGAAAAATCGCCGGGCTCACCGGTCTTTCGGGCAAGCCAGTAGCGGTACATCAGCTCCGCCGCCGCGTCCTCCGCGGTGATGATGGCGGGGGTAATATCCGCTTCGGCGCTTTCAAGCTCCGCGCGGAGCAAGCGGTAAAGCGGCTCCTTCTCCGCGGCCGGGGCGGAAACGCCGTCAAGCTCGGCTATTATCCTGCCGTAGTACGCCTCCCTCTCCCGCGCGCCTCCGAAAGACAGGTTGACGGCTTCAAGCTCCAGACAGCGGTCGGCAAAGGGTATCAGATCAAAGCACGCCCCGGCTTCGGGCACGGGCCGGAACGCCTCCTCATACCTCAGTGCGAACTCGCGGCAGGCTTCGGACTGCATCTCAATAGATTCGATATGCATTCCTTCCGCATTCTCCCAAACGCGCACAAGGCATTCCTCGGTATGTGAGGCGTTCCCGTCCCTTGAAAGAACGTTCAGCGTCACGCGGCCCGTATAGCGGAAGGCCTTTCGCTCGGCGGAAAGCTCCGCTGTTTCTATCCCGCACGCGTCCGCGCTTTCGGGCAGAGCGTCGCCGAATTCAAGCATGTGTTCGGTGTATGCCGCGGCTATGTAGCTTTCACGCGTGTGCATTGCGCCGTCCTTAAAGAGGCTTTCTGCCGAGGCGTAATCGCGGAAGGCGAACGCGCGGAAAACCTCCGTTACAAGCGCCCCTATCCTTTCGCAGTCTGCCTCCCCCGCCGCCTTGGCGGGGGAGAGCGCATAGACTATCCCCTCTGCCACGGGCACCTCCGCCGCAAGGGCGGGGCGGGCGGCAAATACCACCGCGGGAATC
This sequence comes from Clostridia bacterium, assembly GCA_017539215.1. GTDB lineage: Bacteria > Bacillota > Clostridia > Christensenellales > CAG-138 > UBA3857. The sequence goes on from JAFYHI010000076.1 coordinate 4,068, forward strand.
ATGACCAGCGCGGCCAGCACCGCCGCCGCGGCCGAGAGCACACGCAGGGCAACGCGCCGCTTGGGGGCGCGCTCCCTGCCCGAAGCTTTGAGCTTTGAAACGGTATCCGCCACCATCCGCTCATACCCGTCCGAAACGGGCGGAACGAAGGCGTTCGCGCCTTCCTTTAGGGTTTCATCCGAAAAAATCATTGTCATTCTCCTTCTTCAAGCTGTTTTTTGATAAGTTCCCTCGCGCGGTGGAGCCTGCTCATCACCGTCCCGCGCGGGATGCGGGCGATCGCGGCGATCTCTTCCGTCGAATAGCCCAGCTTGTAGTAAAGCACGACCGCCTCCCGAAGCTCGCGGGGCAGGGAAGCAACGGCGTTTTCGGCGTCAATCCGCTCCTCATCCCCGCCGTTCGCGCCGGGGATATCCTCGGGCAGTGCGGCAAAGCGCTTCTTCTGCCGAAGCAGCTGCAGGGCCTCGGTGCGAAGTATGGCGAACAGCCACGGCTTCAGCTTCGATTCGTTCTTAAGCTTTCCGAGCCCTTCGAATGCCTTGACGATCGCGTTATGCACGGCGTCCTCCGCGTCCTCGCGCTGCTTCGTAATGCTGAAAGCATAGGCGAACATGTCGCCGCGCAGGGCGGTAACGGCTTCGAAAAACCGGTCGGTCAAATCGCTTTTCATAGTATCCAAACTTCTCCGGAGTGTTTGTTGAGCGCTTTCGGGGCTGACGCTTGATTATACCACGGGCAGGAACGGTATCGCAGCTCCTTCACGTTCTCGCTTATATGATGGTTTAAAAGGGGCGCGTATTCACGGTGCGGCGCTGAAACCCCAAAAAGTTTTTTGAAAGGGAGGCTTATCCCGGTCTATGGAAGAAAACGTTTCCGAACTCATATCCGAAGAACTGACCGCCCACGGCTTGACCGGGGCGGAGTATTCGCTCATCCGAGACAAGGAGGGCGTGATCGCCGCGCCGGAGGGCTGTCTCCGTGGTCAGTAAGCGAAAAGCCGGGCATTTGCCCGGCTTTCTATAATGCTTTTTACTTGCGGAAGGTGCCCCGAGGGGCATTTTTGTTGTCAAAAAAGGTTCCCTGATCCGGCAAGCGGATCAGGCGTTCGCCTGAAAAAAGGTTCCCTGATCCGACAAGCGGATCAGGCGTTCGCCTGAAAGCGCCGCACCGCGGCCCTTTCCGGGCGGCTCACGCCTTGCAGACTTCCTTTACCCAGCCGTGGGTGTCGGGGATGCGGCCCCACTGAATGCCGGTCAGAGTGTTGTAGAAGTCCATGGTGAGCTTGCCGATCTCGCCGCCGCCTATGATCATGTGCTTGTCGCGGTAGCAGAGCTCGCCGACGGGGGATACGACCGCCGCGGTGCCGGTGCCGAAGGCCTCGGTCAGCTCGCCGGACTCGGCATAGCCGATAAGCTCGTCGATGGAGATATCGCGCTCCTCGACCTCTATGCCCTTTTCGCGGGCAAGGGCCAGTATGGACCTGCGGGTAACGCCGGGCAGTACGGTGTCCTTAAGGTCGGCGGTCAGCAGCTTGCCGTTTACGATGAACATCATGTTCATGGCGCCGACTTCCTGAACGTACTTCAGATGCTCGCCGTCAAGCCAAAGCACCTGGGCAAAGCCCTCCTTCGCGGCCTCGTCGCCGGCAAGGATCGAGCAGGCGTAGTTGCCGCCGGTCTTGGCAAAGCCCGTGCCGCCGCGGACGGCGCGGACGTACTTGTCCTCAACGCGGATGCGGATGGGCTTAAGGCCCTCCTTATAGTATGCGCCGGACGGGGAGCAGATGATGAAGTAAACGTAGTGCTTGGCAGCGTGTACGCCCAGCGCCTCGTCGTTTGCGAACATGGTGGGCCTGAGGTACAGGCTGGTGCCGGCGGAATGGGGCACCCAGTCCTTTTCGACCTCAACGAGCTTGCGCATGGCCTCGACGTTGAAGTCAACGTCTATCTCGGGCATGCACAGACGCTTTGCGGAGTTGTTAAGGCGCTCGGAGTTGGCGTCCGGACGGAACATGAGTATGCGCCCGTCGTCGGTGCGGTAGGCCTTAAGGCCCTCGAATATCTCCTGCGCATAGTGCAGAACGGAGCTGGAGGGATCGAGGCTGAGCCTGTGATAGGGCTCGATGCGGGGGTTGTGCCACTCGCCGTCGTACCACTCCATCATGAACATGTGGTCGGTAAAGCGCTTACCGAAGCCAAGGCTGCCCTCCTCCTCGAGGGTGGGCTTCTTTTTCAGATCGCAGCTGAGATTGACCGAAATTTCCATGAAAAAACCTCCAAAAAACGTATTAGTGTTTATGTTTTGCCTATTCCTCTGCGGGAACGGCCATGAACCTGTTTGCGGTGACGCGGGGCTGCGCCCTGCCGTCGGTCCGCTCTGCAAGCTCCGCCGTGAAGCGGGCGGTTTCTTCGTCGCGCACGGTCACGCGGAACCGCACGTTTTCAAGAAACTCGATGCTGTCCACAACGGAGTTTGCCTTGACAAAGCCCTCTATACCGCCGTAGCGCGGGTAGTCCACGGCAAATTCCAAAACCGTGCAGGGGCACATAAGGCCCGTGCCCGAAGCATTCAGCGCGTCTGAGGCGGCCTTCGAGTAGGCGCGCACCAGCCCGCCGGAGCCTAAGAGTATCCCGCCGAAGTAGCGCGTTACGACGATGAGCGCGTCCTTAACGTCCCGCCTTATCAGCGTGTCCATAATGGGCATGCCCGCAGTGCCGCCGGGCTCCCCGTCATCCGAAAAGCGCTGTGCGCCGTCGGAGAGCAGGTATGCCCAACAGTTATGCGTCGCGTCGTAATGGGCCCTGCGCACCTCGTTCAGCCTTGCCATGGCCTCCGCCTCGCTTTTGACCGGAAAGCAGCGGCCTATGAATCTTGACTTCTTCTCGGTAAACTCGGCCTGCGAGGCGCGCAGCACGGTTTTGTAGGGTTTAAGAGCCATTTTGAGCTTTGTCTGCCGCCCTCGCGGGGCGGGTTCCGGTCACGCGCGGTATTCCTTCAGCAGGTCGCCAAGGCGCTTTATGCCCTCGACTATCCTCTGCTCGGGCTCTGCCGAGAAGTTCATGCGGAAGGTGTTGTCGCCGATGCCGGGCTTGGTGAAGAACGGAGCGCCGGGGACGTATGCCACGAGCTTCTCCTTGACGGCGCGCTGATAGATCTCGGACGCATCCATGCCCTCGGGCAGGGTCACCCAAACGAACAGGCCGCCCTCGGGCCTCTCGTACTTGGCCCACTCGGGGAAGTACCTGCCCATGGCGTCCAGCATTATGTTGAGCGACTTTGCGTAGATGGAGTTGATGTAATCAAGATGCGCCGCCATCTGATCCTGATTCAGGTACTCGGCAAC
>JAFYHI010000077.1 GCA_017539215.1 Clostridia bacterium
AACGGGCACGGTAATGGTATCGCCGCCCCATGCCTCGCACAGCAGGCCGTGCTCGGTGAGCTGCTGCAGCACGCGGTCGGGGTTGGCCTCGGGCTTATCCATCTTGTTTATGGCAACGATTATGGGCACGCCCGCCGCCTTGGAGTGGTTTATGGCCTCGACGGTCTGGGGCATTATGCCGTCATCCCCCGCGACGACGAGTATGACAACGTCCGTTACCTGGGCGCCGCGCGCGCGCATTGCGGTGAACGCTTCATGGCCCGGGGTGTCTATGAACGTGATCCTCCTGCCGTTGCAGGTGACCGTGTACGCGCCGATGTGCTGCGTAATGCCGCCCGCCTCGCCCGCGGTAACGGAGCTGTGGCGAATGGCGTCAAGCAGCGAGGTCTTGCCGTGGTCGTCGTGACCCATTATGGTGACTACCGGGGGACGCTCAACGAGGTTCTCATCGGAATCGTTCTCTGCAAGGCTCTCGGCCAGCTCTTCCTCGGCGGTCTTTTCAAGGCGAAGCTCAAGCTCGATATCGTAATCGGCGGCTATAAGCTCGCAGGTCTCAAAGTCTATCTCGTTATTGATGGTGGCGATGGTGCCCATCATAAAGAGCTTTTTGATTATCTCGGCGGCGGGCTTGCCTATCTTTTCGGAAAGCTCGCGCACGGTGATGTTTTCGGCGGTGATGACGGCCTTTTCGATCTTGACGGGCTCGGGCCTGTGCTGAGGCTGCTGCGCCTTTTTGACCTTGCGGCGGTTGCCGTAAGCGCCCTCTTCGTCCCAGCTCTTTGCGGAGGGAGCGGCCTCCTTCATGATGGCCTTCTTGTTCTTGGGCTGCTTCTTGTCGTTGTCAAAGGTGCGGACGTACTGACCCTTGCCGTCGTGACGCGGCTGCTGCAGTATCACAACGGGAGTCCCGGCGGAGCGGGGCTTTGCGCCCTGCGCGGGCGCGGGCTTGCGGTCGCCCGTCTTGGGCTTATCCTTGTCGCCGTACGGCCTTGCGGGCCTGTCGCCCTGCTGCCTGTCGCCCTGGGGTCTGCGGTCGCCTGCCTTGGGCCTTGCCTGCTCGCGCCTGTCGCCCTGGGGTCTGCGGTCGTCCGCGGTGTAGGCGGGCTTGACCTCGGGCTTCTCTTCGGGCTTTGCCTCCGGCTTCTCTTCGGGCTTTGCCTCGGGCTTTTCTTCGGGCTTTGCCTCGGGCGTCTCTTCGGGCTTTGCCTCGGGATTTTCTTCGGGCTTTGCCTCGGGCTTCTCTTCGGGCTTTGCCTCGGGCTTCTCTTCGGGCTTTGCCCCGGGCTCCTCCCCGGGCTTTTTGGGAGCGGGCTCGTCATCGGAGCTGACGTACACGCCGCGCTGCTCGCCGGACTCCAAAAACTCCTTACGGCGTTCCTCCCTTTCGCGCTCTTCACGGGCCTTCTTCTCGGCCTTCTCCTTGTCCATCAGCATGTTCTCCTGTTTTTTTGCGAGCTGAACGGACGCGCTGACGTCGCCCTGCAGCGCCTTTAAGCGCTCCAGCAGCGCCTCGGCCTTTTTGCCGACGTTCTTTGCGGACTCCATAAGTTCGGTTTTTGCCATAATAGTTCCCTCCCAATCAAGGATTTACTTGGCTCCTGAGCAGCATCTCAGCGAAGCCGTTATCTGTAACGCAGGCCACGATATGGGCCTCACGCCCTATCGCCCTGCCGACATTTTCCGCGAAAATCAGCGGCACTCCCGCGTTTTCGCACATATCACGCCAATGCTTTTTTGTGTTTTCGGAGGCGGAGCTGTCAAGCACGACGGCCCTTGCCCTGCCCGCCTTAAGCTCCTTTGAAGCGGCAAGCTCCCCCGAGCGCACCCTGCCGGCCTTTTGGGCAAAGCCCAAACCGGACGCAAGCCTTTCTTCAGCCGTCGTCACGCGCAGCCCGCCTTTCTATCTCGCCCGCAAGGCGCTCCATGGTCACGGCGCTTACCTTTACCTCGAGCGCACGGTCGAGCGCGCGGCTTTTGACCGCCCTTTTAAGGCACTCCGGATCGGGGCAGACGTACGCCCCGCGCCCGTTCATCCTGCCGGTCAGGTCAAGCGCGGCCTCGCCGTTTTCGGCCCTTACCACCCGCACGAGCTGCCTTTTCTCCTTCATGGTGCGGCAGCCCACGCACATACGCATAGGTATCTTCTTTGCCAATTATACGACCCCTTTTATCACTCGCCGTCGTGGGCGGGCTCGCCCTCTATCTCGGCATCGAACGTTTCGGGCACAAGGCCCATTTCCTCGTCCGCCACGGACTTGGACTTTATGTCTATCTTCCAGCCGGTCAGCTTTGCGGCAAGCCTGGCGTTCTGGCCCTCCTTGCCTATCGCAAGAGAGATCTGGTTGTCGGGCACTATGACCTTTGCGGCCTCTTCCGCCTCGTTTATGTAGACCATAAGCACGCGGGCGGGCGACAGCGCCTTGGCAATGTACACGGCGATGTCGGGATCCCACTCGATTATATCTATCTTTTCATTATGCAGCTCGGAAACGATGCGCTCCACCCTTATGCCCTTGGGGCCAACGCAGGCGCCCACGGCGTCGACGTTGGGGTCAAACGAGACGACCGCCACCTTGGTGCGCTGGCCCGCCTCACGCGCGACGGACTTTATCTGCACCACGCCCGCCTGTATCTCGGGCACCTCAAGCTCGAACAGGCGCTTGATAAGCCCCGGGTGCGTCCTTGAGATGAGCACCTGCGGCGCCTTGTTGTTGCGCTGCGCTTTAAGCACGTACGCCTTTATGCGGTCGCCGGGGTTATAGGTCTCGCCCTGGATGACCTCGTTAAAGGGGATTATGCCGTCGGTCTTGCCGAACTCCACGAACACGCCCGCCTTTTCAACGCGCTGCACTATGGCGGTGAGTATCTCGCCCTCTTTCTCGGCAAACTCGTCGAATATGGCGCCCTGCTCGGCCTCCCTTATGCGCTGTATCACGACCTGCTTTGCGGTCTGCGCCGCAATGCGGCCGAAGTCCTTTGGAAACGCCTCCACCTCAAGCACGTCGCCCACGTCGTACAGGGGGTTGATCTTTTTGGCCTCGGCAACGGAGATCTCCGAATTGGGGTTCTCAACATGCTCCACAACGCTCTTGGACGCGAAAATGCCGATGGCGCCCGTATCGGGGTCCATCGTGGCGCGCACATTGGTGTTTACGTTGTAGTTCCTTTTGTACGCCGAAACGAGCGCGGCTTCGATCGCGTCGATAAGCACCTCCGCCTTTATGTTGCGCTCCTTTTCTATCTGCTTCATTGCAAGAATGAGCTCGTTCGAATCCATCGTATTATCTCCTTCTCCTTGAGGTTATTATTCAAAATCGATATGCGGACGTATGAGCGCCGCGGCCTTTTTGGCAAGCGTGACCTCGCCCTTTTGAGTCATGACCGTAAAGCTCGACTCGTCGTGCGAAAGGAGCTTTGCGGTAAAGTTCTTTGCCTTGCCGAGCGCGGGCTCCGCCATGGCGGTATAGAGCTTTACGTCCACGTTCGCGCCGATATTGCGGTCAAAATCCTTTGAAAGCTTCAGCGGCCTGTCAAGCCCCACCGAGCTGACCGTTAAATAGTAGGCCTGCTCGATCGGGTCCGCCTCGTCAAGCACGGGGTCTATCGCGCGGCTCACGCGCTCGCAGTCCTCCAGCGAAACGCCCTGCGGCGCGTCGATGGTTATAAGCAGCTCCCAATTGCCGTACTCCTTGCGGAACTCAACGTCGTAAAGCCCGTACCCGAGCTCCGTGATCACGGGGCCGATGAGCGCGGCCACCCTTTCGGTAAGCTTCAAAGCGATAAACCTTCCTTCTCAAAATTAAAGAGCGGGTTTTGCCCACTCTTACGTCAACCACCGGACGGTACATAAAGCACCACCCTGTTCCTACAAAAACGATTATAGCACAGCGTGTGCGCCTTTGCAAGGGTTTTTTTGAGTTTTGGGTACTTTTTTCGATCCTGCCGAACTCTTTTTTGCGTCCTTTTGCGCGTGTGCGGCGGCATCGCATTAAAGATAACTTTATTCTCCTCAATTTAATCAATATTAACACAAGTTTAACATAGTGACAATATTCGCAAGTGCAAAGACATATTTCGAGCCTATTCGTCAAACGCTCCTATGGAAATGCGGAATATGCGGCATTATCATTTTGACAGCGGCATATCTCACATGCCGTCGAGATATAATACGAACTTACGGAGGTTAACGTATCATGAGTGAATACCGTGTACTTTTGGCGGACGCAAGCGCGAGCTTCCGCCGCGCGGCTGCGGAGCTGTTTGCATCCGACAAGAACGTGCTGCGCTTTGTGGAGGCGCAGGACGGACAGGAAGCGCTGACGAAACTGCGCGAGGAGCATTTTGACGTGCTTATAAGCGAGCTTGTAATGCCCAAGATGGATGGGCTGGACCTGCTTGAAGCCCTGCAGAACGAGCCGTCCAGCCGCCCGGATGTGATCATGATAGTGTCGTACATGCGCAGCGACGGCCTTTTGCAGCGGGCGTTTGCAAAGGGGGCAAGCTACGTTATGCTCAAACCGGTAGAGCCCGAATACCTGCTGCGGCGAATGCTTGACCTGTGCCGCACGGGCGAGGCCGACGCGGTGAAAAGGGCGGCCTTCTCTCCCGCTGCAAAGACCCTTGACGAGAAGATAACCGCCGTGTTCCTTTCGGTGGGGATACCCGCGCACATAAAGGGGTATCACTACCTGCGCGAGGCGATACGGATGGTGTTTTACAAGCCCGAACTGATAAGCCATATTACGAAGGAGCTGTACCCCGGCATCGCGCTGAGGTTCAACACTTCGCCCTCGAAGGTGGAGCGGGCGATACGCCACGCGATAGAGGTGAGCTGGACGCGCGGCAAGATAGAGAACGTGAACAAGCTGTTCGGCTTTAACATTTACGGAAAAAACGAAAAGCCCACGAACGGGGAATTCATAGCCCTTGTCGCGGACAAGCTGATCATAGAGGACGGGCGGCAGGCGCAGGATCCCGCGTCGCAGCTTATGCGCGTGGGTATGTGAGGCGCTCTGTAACGGATTTTCAGACGCGGCGCAGGGCCCGGGCCAGTAGGGGAGTTTTCCACATGAGTTTTTAACATCGAAAGCCCCGTAAACGCCTTGAAAAGTGGATAACCCTGCGGAAAATGTGGAAAACTCCTCCGGTTTCCCCCGTTATGAACTTGTAAGTACTTACAAAACCACGCTGATAATTTGTTACCGCAGAGCCTCAGAACGGCGCTTTGAGGGCGTTTGTCGGACGCCTGCGGCTCAAAAAGCACGTTTTTCCAAGCTGCACCGCATAATTTCGCTTACTGCGGGCAAACTGAGGGCAAACGCTCTTTTGAGCCGAAAGGAGAAGACATGGACACGATAGCAACCATACTTATAGTTATCGGCGCGCTGAACTGGGGCCTTGTGGGCATATTCCAGTTCGACCTGGTGGCGGCGATAGCGGGCGGCATGAGCGGCGTGGTTTCGCGCATTATCTACACGCTCGTGGGCCTTGCGGGCATCTGGGGAGTGACCTTCCTGTTCCGCCGCCGCAACCGCGCCGGCATCATGGCCGAAAGCGAAGCATAAGGCTTTGCGCCCCCAGGAAAAGGCCGACGGAAGCACTCCGCCGGCCTTTTACAGACCCCATTATCTGTTTTTACTCAGCGTACTTTTTGATTATGCCGAGTATTATGTCCACGGCAAGCTCCATGCCCTCGACGGTGATATGCTCGTACGGGCCGTGATAGGCGTAGCCGCCCGTGCCGAGGTTGGGGCAGGGCAGACCCATAAAGCTGAGCCTTGCGCCGTCGGTGCCGCCGCGTATGGCCTCTATCTCGGGCTCCATGCCGGCCTCGCGCACCGCCGCGCAGGCGTTGTCGATAAGGTGCATGCAGGGCTTTATCATCTCCGCCATGTTTTGATACTGATCCTTTATCGTGACGGTGACGGTGCCCTCGCCGTACTTTTCGTTCATCAGCTTTTCGATATGCCTCAGGGTCGCCTTGCGGGCCTGCATTATCTCGGCGCTGTGGTCGCGGATTATGTAGTCGACCGTTGCGTGCTCGGTGCTGCCCGTGATGGAGCAGAGGTGGAAGAACCCCTCATACCCCTCGGTGTCGCGCGGGGTCTGGCCCATTGGCAGGCCGGCCTCTATCTCGCACGCGACGTGCAGGGCGTTTATCATGATATCCTTGGCGGAGCCCGGATGCACGTTAAAGCCGTTTATCTCTATGCGGGCGGCGGCGGCGTTGAAGTTCTCATACTCGATCACATTCTCCTGCCCGCCGTCTACGGTATAGGCTAAGTCCGCGCCGAAGCCGGGAACGTCAAAGCAGTCCGCGCCGCGGCCTATCTCCTCATCCGGGGTGAACGAAACAAGCACCTTGCCGTGGGGCCGGCCGCCCTTGATGAGCCTTTCGGCGGCGGTCATTATCTCAGCAATGCCGGCCATGTCGTCGGCGCCCAGAAGCGTAGTGCCGTCCGTCACGATGAGCGTGCGCCCCTTCAGCCGCGGCAGATGCGGAAAGTCTTCGGGACGCAGCACCCTGCCGCTTTCACCGAGCACGACCTCTCCCCCGTCGTAATCCTCTATGATGCGGGGAGAAACGCCCTCGCCGCAGAAGTCGGGCGCGGTGTCCATGTGCGCGATAAAGCCGATCGCGGGCCTGCCCTCACAGCCGGGAGTGGCGGGTATCGAGCCGTAAACATAGCACTTATCGTCAACATGCGCGTCGGAGATGCCGATGGCCTTCATCTCCTCAACGAGCTTATTCGCAAGGTCGAACTGCCTTGCCGTGGAGGGGACGGACTCGCTCGTCTCGTCGGAGGTGGTGAAGACCTTGACGTAGTTCAACAATCTTTCGTATGCTTTCATATTATTTTTATATTTTGGGTTTGAAAATGGGTGTTTTGTTCAGAGCGCCGGAAGTCAGATGACAAACCCGGCGGGACGCAAAAAACGAAGCAAACCGTACCCGGCGCCGTTCTATATGCCGCGGCGGAATTGACCGCAGGTGCGCACCGTGCTTCTTGGCTTATCGCGATCCCGCGCCTGTCGCGGCGCGGACGCGCTGGCCCGCGCGGCTCCCTTCGGTCGCGTCCGGCTTGGCTGCAGAGGCGGTCACGCCTTTTGCGGGCTTTGTCGGCAATCAGAGGGCGCCCCGTTTGGAGCGCCCTAAGCTTGCACTTGTTTACTCGTGATCGACCTTGTTCATGTGCAGGATGAGGTCGACGAGCTTGTTGGAATAACCCCACTCGTTGTCGTACTAGGCGACGAGCTTTACGAAGTGGTCGTTCAGCATGATGCCCGCGCCCGCGTCGAATATGGAGGTGCGGGGATCGGAGTAGAAGTCGCTGGAAACGACGGGCTCGTCGGTGTAGCCGATGATGCCCTTGAACTCCTCGGACTCGGAGGCGGCCTTCATAGCGGCCTTGATCTCGTCATAGGTGGTGGGCTTTGCAAGGGTGCAGGTAAGGTCAACGACGGAAACGTCGATGGTGGGCACCCTGAGGCTCATGCCGGTGAGCTTGCCGTTCAGGGACGGGATG